>JBPOFE010000066.1:0-16942 GCA_051252035.1 Sulfitobacter sp. | reverse complement strand
CGCGTATAGCTTTCCTTGAACTTTTCCTGTGACCAGCCATTTGCAATGTGATCTGCTGCGGCCGTCTTGAAATCCTTATGTTCAACAAATTTCAGGAATTTTTCCCATTCATTGTAAGTCAATTTGGAGGGCGCTGTCTCATGCACCACCACCAAAAGGCCTTCTGCGCTCAACGCCTCCAACTGCAACGCGGGCGAATCCCCGGCGCGGGCGGAAACGGGCGTCACTGCCCCGTCAAACACCTGATCGAACCGTGTACTGGACCGATCAAAGTACGACAGCGTAATGCCATCAAAATTTTGGCCATTTTTAAAGTGCGCTTGGATTGAATCACCCGTACCCACTTGATACGCCTTAGGTTCGATCCAGTATTCATGGGCAGCGACCGGGGCCATTGGCGCGGCGCAGGCAACGACAAGCAACAAGCGGGACAGAAACATGGGTGTGACTTTCTTTAAGGATAACGCAAAGCTGGCGTTGCTGGGGGTTTTGTCAAGCATGCTGTTATGGTGCGGCGCGATGGCGCAAGCCCATGAAGTGCAGCCCACCATTGGCGATCTGACTGTATCTGACGGACAGCTCACCCTCGATCTGCGCCTGAACGTCGAGGCGTTTCTGGCCGAGATTGATTTGGACGCTGTCGATGACACCAATAATGCAGTGAACGCAGGCGACTACGATGCGCTGCGGGCGTTGTCTGCTGATGAAATTGCCGCGCGCGCGCCTGATCTTTTGACCCGCTGGAACGCCGTGCCGCTGGTGACAGTTGACGGTGCGCCGATTGAGTTGCGCGCTGCATCTTTAGATATCCCTCAAGACGTCGATATCGAACTGCCGCGCATCTCGACGTGGCGTTTATTGGGCGATGTGTCTGACACTGCTGGGCAGATTACCGTGTCATGGCCGGACGGCGCAGGTGCAATGGTGTTGCGCCAGCAAGGGGTGGATGAGCCTTTTACTGGCTACCTGAATGGTGGTGAGATCAGCCCCGAGATTGATCTTGGTGGCGGTGGAGAACAGACCACATGGCAGGCCTTTGTCAGCTACATTCCCGTTGGCTTTGACCACATTCTGCCCAAAGGTTTGGATCATATCCTGTTTGTCTTGGGCCTGTTTTTCCTCTCCACCCATCTGCGCCCGCTGATCTGGCAAGTGTCTGCCTTTACCTTGGCCCATACTGTGACACTTGCCTTGGGCGCCACTGGTTGGGTCAACGTCCCGGGATCCATTGTGGAGCCGTTGATTGCGGCCTCCATCACCTATGTCGCGATTGAGAATATCTTTACCTCCGGCCTTAGCCGGTGGCGGCCCTTGGTGATCTTTGGCTTTGGCTTGCTGCACGGGCTTGGCTTTGCCTCCGTGCTGGGCGAATTTGGCTTGCCGCAGGGGCAGTTTATCCCGGCACTCATCGGGTTCAACATTGGTGTTGAGTTGGGCCAATTGACGGTGATCGCGGTGATGTTTGTCTGTGTCTGGCAAGCGCTGCGCGTTGCACGTGGACAGGGCGATCCTGCTTCGGCACGCTGGCTCTACATGGGACTGGCGGCAGTGTCGGTCCTGCTATGCTTTGTACCGATGCCCGCTGTGGCGGCACTGCTTGAGGCTCCGGTCTATGTGTTTCTGGTGCCTCTGGCGCTGGTGTTCATCGGCTGCATGTTCTCGGTGCAATCCCGCGACACGATTGACACAGACGCGGATCATACCGCGTACCGCCGCTGCGTCGCAGTGCCTGCGTCTTGCCTGATCGCGCTGATCGGTGCCTATTGGTTTGTCGAACGGGTGTTTCTCTAAAGGTAGGGTGGGGTTAACCCCACCCTACGCCATCGCTGCGATCAGCGTTTTCAACGCAACGGTAGGGTCATCACCCTTCCATACCTCGTCACTGAAGCCGAAAAAGTCTGTGAACGGTGTCAAAGTGCGCACCATATCGATATCAAGTGCCCCTTCGGCAACCACGGGCACTTCGATCACCTCTGACCACCATTGGAACAAGTCGAGTTCAGCAAAGCTGCCATCGCCCAGCGTGCTGGGCCGTACCGGGCCAAAGCTAATATAATCCGCGCCAGCTTCGCCGGCGGCCATGCCATCATGACGCGATGTGCTGCAAAAACTACCAACAATCGCATCATCACCCAGTTCCTTGCGGGTATAGCGCACGGATTTGGCCGCATCGCTCAGATGCACGCCGTCAAGCCCCAGACGTTCAACCAGCAGCAGATGATCATTGATCACCAATGCCACGTCACGCGCATGGGTAATCTCGCGCAGCGCATCGGCGGCGCGGCTTAGACGGTCTTCGTCTTTCGTGGACAGCGCCAAGCGCACGCAAGCGATGGGATGCGCGTCCAAAACTGCGGCCAATTGGCTTGGAAAACTGCTGAGTTCAATTTCCGGTGGGGTGATCAGATAAATCTGCGGCTGCTCGGGCGTGTCCATGCGTGTCGTCCTTTGGTTTCTTACCTGTCCCTAGCCCAAGGTGCGCAAAAAGAAAATGACAATCCATGTCCCGCGCGCACCGCTTCTTGCGATGCTGCAGCTTGGCGCGTATGAGGCGGATATGACTGAACCCGCGCTCAAACCCACAATCCCAGCCTTTGTTCTGGTGCGCCCGCAAATGGGTGAAAACATTGGCGCTGCTGCGCGGGCGATGTGGAATTTTGGCCTTGATCACATGCGCATCGTGGCGCCGCGTGATGGCTGGCCCAATCCGGCGGCGGATGCCATGGCATCGGGGGCAGGGCGATTGCTGGATGAGGCGGCGTTATCGCCCGATCTGCCTCACGCATTGGCCGATTGCGACTATGTCTTTGCCACCACGGCCCGCGGGCGTGACTTGACCAAACCTGTGTTCAGCCCAGAGGCCGCGATGGCGGATGCCAACAACCGCATTGCGCAGGGCGAACGGGTTGCGGTGCTGTTTGGCCCTGAACGCGCAGGGTTGGAAAATGACGATATTGCCCGTGCCAATGCGATCATTTCGGTGCCGGTAAACCCGACCTTCGCATCGCTGAACCTTGCGCAATGTGTCTTGCTAACGGGCTACGAATGGATGCGGGCGCAGGGTGATGTGACCGCACAGACCGTCGAAATGGCAGGCACCGATTGGGCTAACAACAGCGAGGTCGAACATCTTGGCGCGCATTTTGAGGAACGGCTGGCTGAGGCTGGGTTCTTTTATCCCGATCACAAGGCCACGTCGATGAAGCTGAACCTACGCAACATGTGGTCGCGGATGCCGCTGACCCGCGCGGATGTTCAGACGCTGCACGGCATGTTGCGGCAAATGGTACGCTGGAAAGAGCGCGACTAGACGTTTTAGGTACAGTGACCTACCAATCAACCGGAAGCGAGACATGAGGCCCGCAAATGGCAGAAAAACGCAAATTATTTGAGGAAGTCGGCACGCCCGAAACCGCACGTCCCGTGGTCGAAAAGGGCGTGATCGACCGGGGCCGGGGTGGCTCACGCGGGGCGATCCGCGTCTGGCTGATGATCCTCTTTGCGCTGGTGTTTATCATGATCGCCGTCGGCGGAGCCACGCGGCTCACGGATTCGGGGCTATCAATCACCGAATGGCGCCCGCTTACCGGGGCGATACCACCGTTGAACGACGCCGACTGGCAGTCGGAATTTGCCAAATATCAAGAGATTGACGAATTTCAGGTGCAGAACTCATGGATGCAACTGGCTGATTTCAAACGCATCTATTGGTGGGAATGGGGGCATCGGCAACTTGGCCGAGTGATCGGTCTGGTTTGGGCCATCGGGTTCTTTTGGTTCCTGTTGCGCAAACAAATCCCGACAGGATGGACAGGCCGCTTGCTGTTTCTCGGCGCACTCGGCGGTGCTCAGGGCGCGATTGGCTGGTGGATGGTGGCATCGGGCGTGACATCGGGGGCAGGGACCACAGATGTCGCCAGCTACCGATTGGCCACGCATCTGGGGCTGGCGTTCGTGATCCTCGGCTTCATCACATGGTACATCCTGATGTTGGGCCGTACAGAACGGGACCTCATGCAAGCCCGCCGTGCGAAAGAAACCAAACTCTTTGGTCTTTCCACCGGACTGCTGCATTTTGCCTTTCTGCAAATCCTGATCGGCGCGCTTGTCGCGGGTATTGATGCGGGGCGATATTTTGTCGATTGGCCGCTGATGCAGGGTCAGTTTTTCCCGCCTGATGCGTTTAGCATCACCCCAGGCTGGCGCAATTTCTTCGAAAACCCGGGGTTGGTGCAATTTATCCATCGGATGACGGGCTATCTGTTGCTGGCCTTCGGTATTGTCGTCTGGTTGCGTGGCCGCAAATCGGCGCATGCCAATACACAGTTCGCCTTTAATGCCGTCATGGCCGCCCTTGCGCTGCAAATCGTGCTGGGTATCACCACCGTTCTTTATGCCGCCCCGGTCCACATCGCGCTTTGCCATCAAGCGCTGGCTGTGGTCCTGTGGGTGCTGATCCTGCGCGCCCGTTTCCTAAGCGGCTATCCGATCGCCACATCCCTAAGAGGTTCCAAACCATGACTGCATATGATGATCTGATGGCGTTCCAGCGCGAAACCGAGGCGCTTTCCCAAGTGGCGGGGCGTTTGGGCTGGGATCAGGAAACCGTGATGCCGCGCAGTGCCGCCCCGCAGCGCGGCGAGGAAATGGCCGCGATGGAAGGCATCCTGCATGCCCGCCGCGTGGACCCGCGTGTCGGCGATTGGCTTGGTGAGATTGACCAAACAACGCTGGATGATGTGGGCCGCGCCAATCTGCGGCACATCCAGCGCAGCTTTGACCGAGCCAGTAAGGTGCCCGGCGCACTTGCCGCCCGCATCGCACGGGTTACATCAGAGGCGCAAGGCATCTGGGCCGAAGCCCGTGCAGCAGATGATTTTGCCGCCTTTGCGCCCACCCTGACCGAAGTGATCGGTCTGAAGCGCGAAGAAGGCCAAGCACTGTCCGCCGGTGGGGATGTCTATGACGCGATGTTGGCCGATTATGAACCCGGCACAACTGGCGCTGAACTAGAGGCGATGTTCGGCGCGTTGCGCCCTGAACTCAGCAACCTGCGTGCCGCCGTGCGCGATGCCGAAGCGCCACCCGCGTTGGAAGGTATCTATGACGAAGGCGCACAGATGAAACTGACGCGTCAGCTTGCCAAAACCTTTGGCTATGACATGAGCCGTGGCCGGGTCGACAAGGCAGTGCATCCGTTCTCGAGCGGTTCAGGGCTGGACGTGCGTATCACCACCCGCACCAATGCGCTGGACCCGTTCAATTGCTTTTACTCCACCATTCACGAGGTCGGCCATGCCGCCTATGAACAGGGGATTGACGCCGATTACCTGCTGACCCCTTTGGGACGAGGCGTGTCGATGGGTGTCCACGAAAGCCAAAGCCGGATTTATGAGAACCAATTGGGCCGCAGCCGTGCCTTCACGGGCTGGCTTTATGGCCAGATGAAAGATGCCTTTGGTGATTTTGGCGTGGCGGATGCTGAAACTTTCTACAAAATCGTCAACCGCGTATCGGACGGATTTATCCGCACCGAAGCCGACGAATTACAATATAATCTGCATGTACTCATGCGCTTTGATTTGGAGCGGGCGTTAATTACCCATGATTTGCAAGTAGAGGATCTTGAGGCCGCATGGAATGATCGGTTTGAAGCTGATTTTGGCTTTGCGGTGGATCGTCCGTCAAACGGGGTATTACAGGACGTGCATTGGTCCGTTGGCCTGATCGGATATTTCCCGACCTATAGCCTTGGCAATGTCTATGCCGGATGCCTGTATGATACGTTGCGTGATGTGGTGCCGACATTGGACGCTGATTTGGCGCAGGGGAACACCACACCTGCGACTGAATGGCTGCAAAACAATGTGCAAACGCATGGCGGTTTGTATGAACCGCGCGATGTTATTGCCCAGGCGTCAGGCACCACGCCATCAGAGGCACCATTGCTGGCCTATCTCAAAACTAAATTCTCGGATATTTACGCACTTTAAGGAAAAACTGGCGGAAACTCGCCGGAAATGTTATATTGAAAGGCACTTTATTCATAATGCAGAGTATTGTTTCGATTTTCGATACGTTAAGGCTTTCAATGTGGTGCAATATCTGCGAAACAACAATCTGAATACTTATCGAGTTCTAGGAGCTATACAAATGAAAAAACTTTTTGCTATGACAGCCGCCGTTGCTATGACCGCAACCGCCGCTTTCGCCGCAGTTGATCCAGTGACGACGCAAGCTGGCATTGTTGGCCCATCTGGTGTTGATAGCTGGCCCGTGATTGTCCGTGGTGTCGATGGCCAAGAATATGTCTGCAAAGCCGAAACACAGGTTATGGACGGTGTAGAAGTACGCCAGTGCCGCGGCAACGGTGGCTTGGCCACTGCTGGTAACGGCGCAGCGATTGCTGGTGGTGTAGGTGCAATTCTGCTCTTGGCATTGGCCCTTGACGACAGCAGCACATCCACAACAACTGGCTCTGTTAGCCCATAATCTAAATGCGTTAGCTTTCGAGCAGCGCTTATAGATGATAGATATCTGATAGTTAAACGCCTCAGGCTTCGTGCCTTGGGGCGTTTTTCTTTGCATGATCATGACTTCGACGTGATTGCGGCTATCAGACCCCAGCATAAATTGGTCTCTTTGCAGGGTTTACGATTGCCGCTGTGAAACACGGTTCACATCCAGAATCGAAGATTAGGTAAATTGTTAATCTCGTCAGGGCAAAGAATAAGAGCGCAACCCAACGCCTAAAAATGTCGAAGTTCATATAGAAAAGCCGCCAATCCTGGCGGCTCATCTCATTTATCTATTGTGATCAAACCAGTCAGATCAATTAGTCACCGGCGCTCTCACCAACATCATCTTCTTCACCTTGATCGGCAATCCACGCGACGCTAACCACGACTTCGCCTTTACCGGTATCAAACACTTTGACACCCCCGGCACTGCGAGAGCGGAATGAAATTCCTTCCACTGGCACACGTATCGACTGACCTTTTGAAGTTGCCAGCATGATTTGATCATCCAAATCCACCGGGAACGACGCCACGATATCACCACCACGCATAGCCTTGTCCATCGCGGCAACGCCCATACCGCCACGCCCGCGCAGCGGATAATCATGACTGGACGACAGTTTACCCGCCCCGGCCGAGGTGATCGTCAGGATCAGGTTTTCGATGGCCGACATTTCCGCATAGCGTTCTTGCGGCAACGGCATATCGGCGTTGCCTTCTTCCTCGTCGGCCATTTCGGCATCATCGGCGATGCCTGCCATGGCACGGCGCATCTTGAGGTATGCCGCACGTTCATCTGAACTGGCGTCGAAATGCCGGATGATCGACATTGACACCACAGCGTCATCACCGTTCAACTTGATGCCCCGCACACCCACCGATGCGCGCGAATTGAATACCCGCACGTCCGTCGCCCGGAACCGGATCGCCCGGCCTGATGATGTGACCAACATCACATCGTCATCATTTGACGCAATGCGCGCATTGATCAGCGTTGTATCTGCATGGTCATCCTCGAACTTCATCGCGATCTTGCCGTTGCGCATGACATTGGTGAAGTCAGACAGCTTGTTGCGACGCACGGTACCGGCAGAGGTCGCGAACACCACCTGCAAATCATCCCAATCATCCTCATCGCGGTCCACGGGCATGATCGCCGCGATAGACACGCCCGTCGGGATCGGCAAGATATTGACAATCGCCTTGCCCTTTGAGGTCCGGCCGCCTTGGGGCAGGCGCCAGGTCTTGAGCTTGTAAACCATGCCGTCCGTCGTAAAGAACAACAGTTGCGTATGGGTATTGGCCACAAAGAGGGTGGTCACGACATCCTCTTCCTTGGTCGCCATGCCTGACACACCTTTGCCGCCGCGGCGCTGGCTGCGGAAATCAGCCAAAGGCGTGCGTTTGATATAGCCGCCGGATGTGACCGTTACGACCATGTCTTCGCGTGCGATCAGATCTTCGTCTTCCATGTCGCCGGACCAGTCCACAATCTCGGTGCGGCGCGGCACTGCAAACAGGTCATGGACCTCTTTAAGCTCATCAGAAATGATGCTCATGATCCGTTCACGGCTGCCCAAAATATCAAGGTATTCCTTGATCTTACCTGCAAGTTCTTCCAACTCGTCCGTGACTTCTTTGACACCGATCTGGGTCAGGCGCTGCAAGCGTAGCTCCAGAATCGCGCGGGCCTGCGCCTCTGACAGATTATATGTGCCATCGTCGTTGGCCGTATGAGTCGGATCATCAATCAGTGCGATGTAGGGTAGAATTTCTTCGGCGGGCCAGCGCCGTGTCATCAGCTTTTCACGCGCTTCCGCCGCATCGGCGGATGACCGGATCGTCTGTACCACTTCGTCGATATTGGTCACGGCCACGGCCAGACCACACAGGATATGGCTGCGTTCACGCGCCTTGCGCAACAAGTAGGCAGTGCGCCGCGCCACCACATCTTCGCGGAAATCAATGAACGATGTCAGGAACCGCCGCAGGGTCAGTGTTTCGGGACGTCCACCGTTCAACGCCAACATGTTGCAGCCAAAATAGGTTTGCATCTGCGTAAAACGGAACAATTGGTTCATCACGACTTCTGCGGTCGCATCACGTTTCAGCTCGATCACAACACGCACGCCGTTGCGATCAGATTCGTCCTGCACATGGGCAATACCGTCGATCTTCTTTTCGCGCACTTGCTCGGCGATTTTCTCGATCATTGTCGATTTGTTCACCTGATAGGGGATCTCATCAATGACAATGGCCCAGCGATCTTTGCGAATTTCCTCGACCCGGGTCTTCGCCCGTATGATCACTGATCCGCGCCCCTCAAGGTAGGCTTTGCGCGCACCCGTGCGGCCCAACATGATCCCGCCTGTGGGGAAATCGGGGCCGGGGACATATTCGATCAATTGCTCAGAAGTGAGATCTGGGTCTTCGATCAACGCCTGACAGGCATCAATGACTTCGCCCAAGTTATGCGGCGGAATGTTGGTGGCCATGCCAACGGCAATACCGCCCGCACCATTGACCAGCATATTCGGGAATCGCGAGGGCAGAACGGACGGCTCACGTTCCTTGCCGTCGTAATTGTCCATGAAATCAACGGTCTCTTTATCAAGATCGCTGGTCATAAACGACGCAACTTTGTCCAGTCGCGATTCTGTATAGCGCATTGCAGCAGCGCTATCGCCGTCCATGGAACCAAAGTTACCCTGACCGTCAATCAGCGGCAGCGACATCGAGAAATCCTGCGCCATCCGCACCAATGCGTCATAGATCGCGCTATCACCGTGCGGGTGATACGAGCCCATCACATCGCCAACCGATTTGGCCGACTTACGATAGGTCTTGTCGTGCGTGATACCCTTTTCATACATCGAATAAATGATGCGGCGGTGAACGGGTTTCAGACCGTCACGCAGGTCGGGAATCGCGCGGCTGACAATGACCGACATGGCGTAATCCAGATAGGACGTACGCATCTCATGCTCAATACTGACAGACGGCCCATCAAAGACGGGGCGTTCAGGCAGGTTTTCATCATTATTTTCAGGGACTTCTGGGGTGTCGTTCACGTATTTGGCCTAGCTTTATCACTGCTCTATATCTTGGGGTTTTCTATAGCAGAATGGCCATATCGGGTGCAATGCCTGTGGCCAAAACGCACTGGCAGCAAGCGGTTCAGAGTGCCAACACATTGTTTTTATTGAAAAGTAATTATTACCTGTCAGGCTGGGGTCAGTGAGGCAGAAAAGGGAGGCGAAAATGCCCCGTTCAGAGACCGAATTGATGCTCAAGGGTTATGGGCTGACCACAGCAGAGTTCTACTACCGGATGCCCGACTATATTCATGTGTTAAATAGCTTTGTCTGGCAGGAGTATGATCTGGCGCCAGATCACCCAAAGTTATTCGAATTTGTCGAATTCTGGCAAAACAAGATCGACGGACCACTGCATTCGGTGCGGTTTATCCATCGCAAGCAGCTGTCATCGGGTGAATGGCAAAATCAGGTCGGTGAGTTTACGCTGCACTGAGTTTTACTGACACGTTCGATGGGCTGATCAAGCCGAACAACTTGCCCCGCCCAAGACACAGAATTTGGCGCAATGCGGATGGTTGAGCGCAACGTCACGCTCGGCTTCTTCCAAGGTTTCACCCAATTCAAATTCGGGCGAGTAGGGCAGCAAGGTACAGGCAAGCACTGCTGGTTTTGCCGCCCCCTTGCGTTTGACCACCATGCGCGATGACGCACACATCACCGCATCCGGTGATTTGTCCAGAATTCCCCAACAGGCAGTGGTAATTTCTGGCACTTCAACGCTCTCGTCCATTTCAGGGAACAGCACCGTCATGGCGGGGTTGTGGGCATCAATGTCAAAGCCATGTTCCGCGTAAAACGCCGCATATCCGGCCCGGCTTGACGCATCGCTGTCACCAAAAACCGACCGTCCTGCCACGGCCATGGTAAACCCATGATCGCGCAGCCATTTCATTCCCGTCAGGGTTTTTTCAAACGCACCAGCGCCACGTTCCGCATCATGCAGGTCAGCCCGAAAATGATCGACGGAAATACGCAGGATAATCTTGCCAGGGTAGGCGTTCTGCAACCGTAGCATTCCGTTTTGCATGGATTTGCGCATCATTGGCCGCATCGCATTGGTCAAGATCAGCACTTTGAACCCACGCGCCAGTGCGGCCTCGGCCATTTCAATCATTTGTGGGTTCATGAACGGCTCACCGCCGGTGAATGCAATCTCTTTCACTGGCCATCTGCGCGTTTCAATCTGGTCCAAATACGCCGCTACTTCATCCGCTGTAATATAGACCAGCGCATCGTTGGTAGGGCTGCTTTCGATATAGCAGTTCACACATTCAATGTTGCACAGGGTGCCTGTATTGAACCAAAGCGTTTGCGGGTCATTCAGCGCAACCGTGGCGCGGTCTTCGCCCTTGGCTGTCACATGTGGATCCTGAAATTTGCCGGAATTTGCCTGTGCGTCGGTGGCCTGCAAATCTTTCATGATTGGTCCTTGTCTCGTGCCGCGTGATATAGTCCAGTGTGCTACGCTAGAAGTGCAGGATAGAAAAGTCCAAGCACGGTGACGCACAGACTTGTGAAGCCGATAAAATAAGCTATGTTTGCGCTAACATTTACCGAATAGGTCAAAAAGGGTTCTCTACATGGTCTCTCGCGTTATTCCCGTCGATCCATTTGATCTGGTGATTTTTGGCGGCACGGGTGATCTCGCCCGACGCAAAATTCTGCCAGGTTTGTTTCGGCGGTTCTGTGCTGAACAAATGCCCGCCGATGCGCGGATCATCGGCGCCGCGCGGGGCGACATGGAAAATGCGGAATACCGCAGCATAGTCTCAGACGCGATTGCCGAGTTTAGCGGTGATTACACCTATGACGCGGCAACGCTTGAGAAGTTCCTAAACCAAATTTCCTATATCCCGATTGATGCGCGCGGCGAAAAAGGCTGGGCCGAATTACAAGAGGCGATGTCGGGAACGGGCAGGGTGGAAGCCTATTATTTCTCGGTCTCGCCATCGTTGTTTGGCGATATCGCGGAACGCTTGCAAAAATGGGGTATGGCCGACGCCGATAGCCGCATTGTGGTGGAAAAACCCTTTGGCCGAGATCTGGAAACTGCGCGTGAATTGAACAAAACGTTGGCCACCTATTTCGCCGAAAGCCAGATTTACCGCATCGACCATTATTTGGGCAAAGAGACCGTGCAAAACCTGATGGCGGTGCGCTTTGGCAATATGTTGTTTGAACCTTTGTGGAATGCCCAATACGTCGATCACATTCAGATCACCGTTGCCGAAACCGTGGGCGTCGGGGGCAGGGGCGAATACTACGATAAATCAGGTGCGATGCGGGACATGGTGCAAAACCACCTGATGCAGCTCTTGTGCCTAATCGCGATGGAACCACCTGCGCGGTTTGATCCCGATGCGGTGCGCGACGAAAAGCTGAAAGTGATCCGCGCGCTTGATCCGGTTGCCCCGCATCATATTGCCCGTGGTCAATATCTGGCCGAGGTCGGTAACGAAGACAAAAACCCCGATTACCGCACCGCCGTCGATGACCCACGCAGCCGCACGGAAAGCTTTGTCGCGCTCAAGACCCAGATCAGTAATTGGCGTTGGGCCGGGACGCCGTTTTACCTGCGCACGGGCAAACGCATGTCGGCGCGCAGTTCCGAGATCACCGTGGTGTTCAAAGAAACCCCGCATTCGATCTTTGCCGAGGACGCCGGGCGGCACCGCAACGTGCTGTCGATCCGGTTGCAACCAAACGAAGGCATCACCTTGGGCGTGACCATCAAGGAACCCGGTGTGGGCGGGATGCGTTTGATTGACGTGCCACTGGATATGACCTTTGCCGATGCTCTGGGCGATCAGGATGCCGATCAGGTAGATGCCTATGAACGCCTGATTATGGATGTGATCCGGGGCAACCAGACATTGTTCATGCGTGGCGACGAAGTTGAGGCGGCGTGGGCCTGGACCGACCCGCTGATCCAGGGTTGGGAGGCGCGCAATGATGTGCCTAAACCCTATGACAGCGGTTCGGATGGTCCTACAGTCTCTGAGGAAATGATGCGCCGGGATGGTCGGGAATGGCGAAAGGTATCGTTATGAATATTGAGGAATATGCAGATCGGGAACTTTTGGCGATGGGTGTCGCCAACATCGTCGCAGGCGAGATCAGAGCGGCACTGTTGGCAAACGATACGGTATCCGTTGCGGTGCCGGGCGGCACCACGCCGGGCCCGATTTTCGATTTGCTGAGTGCCGCACATCTGGACTGGGACCGTGTGCATGTGATGCTGACCGACGAACGCTGGGTGCCAACGGATCACGCGCAGTCAAACGCCGGGTTGATCCGCGAACGCCTCTTGGTCGACAATGCCGCCGCCGCACGGTTTATCCCGTTCTATCAGGATGGATTGGACGCGATCAAAGGTTCTGCGAAGGCCGCAAAGGGCTTGGCCAGCGAACTGCCGCTTTCCGTTCTGATGCTGGGCATGGGCGCCGACATGCACACCGCCTCGCTGTTTCCGGGCGCTGACGGCCTTGACGCGGCACTTGCCGATGATGCGCCATTGCTTTGTCCGATTAAGCCCGCAGGCCATGACATCGCCCGCGTGACCTTGCCTGCGCATGTATTGGATGGCGCTTTGGCAAAACATCTGGTGATCTTTGGTGCGGAAAAACGCGAGGCGTTGGAGCGCGCGCAGAGCTTGCCGCCTGAGCAAGCGCCAATTGCCGCCGTGCTGGATGGCGCACAAATTCATTGGGCGGAGTGAGCAACATGGAAATCTGGAAAAGCCTGAAAAGCCGCCAAGCGGCACTTACGGATCGCCCGTTGCTAGCGCTCTTCGAAGAGGGCGACCGCGCCGCCGACTTTGTGGTGCAAACAGCGGACATGCGGTTTGACTACAGCAAAACAAACATTGACCGCGACACCCGCGCTGATCTGATCAAACTCGCCGAGAACGCGGGCGTCGCCGCCAAACGCGACGCGATGTTCGCGGGCGTCGAGATCAACGAGACCGAAGGCCGCGCCGTGCTGCACACAGCGCTGCGCAACCTTGATGGTGACACGGTGATGGTTGATGGCAAGGACGTGATGCCCGGCGTGCTGGACACACTCGCCGCGATGCGTGCCTTTGCCGACAAAATCCGCAACAGCGATATCACGGATGTGGTCAATATCGGCATCGGCGGCTCTGACCTTGGCCCTGCGATGGCCACCGCCGCGCTCAGCCCGTATCACGACGGCCCGCGCTGCCATTTTGTCTCAAACGTAGATGGGGCGCAGATCGCCGATACCTTGCGTGGTCTGGACGCAAAATCCACGCTGGTGATCGTCGCCTCCAAAACCTTTACCACGATTGAGACCATGACCAACGCCCGCACCGCGCGGGCCTGGATGGCCGATCACGGCGGTGATCCCAAAGCACAATTTGCCGCCCTCAGCACCGCAGAAGAAAAAACCACCGACTTCGGCATTGATCCCGCACAGGTCTTTGGTTTTGAAGATTGGGTTGGCGGGCGTTATTCCGTCTGGGGACCGATTGGGTTGTCGCTGATGATTGCGATTGGACCCAAGGGCTTTGACGCGTTCCTGCGCGGGGCGCAGGCCATGGACAGGCATTTTTGCGTCGCTGAGCCACTCGAGAACATGCCAATAATGCTGGCGCTTGTCGGCATCTGGCACAATCAAATATGTGACTATGCCACCCGCGCGGTGCTGCCCTACGACCAAAGGCTCGCTCATCTGCCTGCCTACCTGCAACAGCTTGAAATGGAATCAAACGGCAAATCGGTGCAGATCGACGGCAGCCCGGTTGCCCATCACACAGGCCCCGTTGTCTGGGGTGCGGCCGGCACCAACGGCCAACACGCGTTTTATCAGTTGATCCACCAAGGCACGCGGGTGATCCCCTGCGAATTCATGGTCGCTGCCAATGGTCATGAGGCGGACCTGACTCACCACCACCAACTTCTGGTCGCCAACTGCCTTGCCCAATCCGAGGCGCTGATGCGGGGCAGGTCGCTAACTGAGGCGACCAAGATCATGGCCGCCAAGGGCCTCAGCGGCACCGAGTTGGACCGCCAAGCCAAACACCGCGTGTTCCCCGGCAACCGCCCCTCGACCACCTTGGTTTATCCGCTGCTTGATCCCTATACCTTGGGTCAGATCATCGCGCTTTATGAACACCGCGTTTTTGTCGAAGGCGTCATTCTTGGCATCAATTCCTATGACCAATGGGGCGTGGAATTGGGCAAGGAACTGGCGACCTCACTGCAACCCGTTGTCGAAGGCACGCAAAGCCCAGATGGCAAAGACGGATCAACCGCCGCGCTGGTGGACTACATCCTGAAACACCGCAGCTGATCTGGTTTTCTTTATGGTCTTAAATATTTAACCGGGGGAGTTTGAGGGGCAACGCCCCTCATTCCCAAGATAGAACCGCATCCGACACAGTCGCACATTCACCTCACACCAGATCAGGCGCACGTCCCACACGATTGGCCAACCTTGCCACCGTCAGCCCTTGCACAATGATCGAGAATATCACGACGATATAGGTACAGGTCAGGATCAGTGGTTTCCATTCGCTGTCAGGCAAGGACAACGCCAAAGCGACTGAAATACCGCCCTTTAACCCCCCCCATGTCATGATCGGAGTCACGCCTGCGTCAAACGTGCGAAACGGCCGCAACAAAGTAATCGGCACCACCACCGCGGCCAGCCGCGCCAAAAGCGCTATGAATATCGTCGCGATCCCTGTCAGGATCACGTCACCGGAAAATGCCACGGCAAAGACTTCAAACCCGATCAGCAGGAACAGCACCGCGTTCAGAATTTCATCAATGAGCTTCCAAAAGCCATCGACATAGCGCCGGGTCAGTTCGGACATGCCTTTGGCCGTCCCCACGTCGCCGATCAACAACCCCGCACAGACCGCCATGATTGGTGCAGAGACATGCAGCCACACCGCCAGTTCATAGCCTCCAAAGGCCAGACCCAGCGTCAGCAGTACCTCCAGCGAATAATCATCAATCTGCCGCATCACCCGGAACACCAGCCAGCCCAACACGATCCCAAGCACCGCACCGCCAAGCGCCTCTTGCACAAACAACAGCGCAGCACCAACCAGCGGGCTGCCATGATCGGCACCATGGGCACCGCCGGGAAAGGCCAATCCGACCAACACCAGAAACACCACGTATCCGACACCGTCGTTAAACAGGCTTTCGCCTGCGATCTTGGTCTCTAGCGCCTTGGGCAGATCGGCCTCGCGCAGCACACCCAGTACCGCGACCGGATCGGTCGGCGAAATCAGCGCACCAAAGATCATTGCCATCAGCAAGGGCATGCCGGTGAGCCATGAAAAGCCAAAACCGACTATCATGGTGGACAGGGCAATGCCCAGCGTCGCCATGAGAAACACCGGTATCCACTCGGACCGCAGATCGCTCAACTTGACATGCAAGGCCCCGGCAAACAGCAACAGGCCCAACATGCCCTCAAGCAGCGCTTCGGAAAAGTCGATGCCCGTGACGATGCCCCGCACCGTGTCGGCGATGTCGAGTGATGGCCAGACCAGATCAATTGCCAATAGCCCAAAGGACGCCAGCAACGACACCACAAGAATACCGATGGCCGAGGGTAATTTCAGGAACAGGTAATTGATCGCCCCAAAGCCACCTGCCAATACGATCAGAAGCGAGGTAATCTGTAGAAAATTCATGGCTTGGGCTTTCTCAGCGAGGGTAGGCGGCGCGCCTACCTTACGGGATTTTCAGTAAGGTGCAGGCATCCTACACCCCCGTCATGGTTTCAGGTCGTATGTCACCCACATGGTGCGGGTTGCAACCTTATCGTACACACCGCGTCCCCGGTAATTGTCATCCGCCGTGATCCAGCGCACGACACCCCAATCATTCTCACGTGCCACATGCGCCACACCTTCGATTAACGCATCTGCCGCCCCGCTGCCGCGTGCATCGGGGCTGACAAACAGATCATCCAGAAAACAATTGGTGATGGCGCGCAGAGGGCTGGCAAAGGGTCGGTAATGTGTCAGCCCGATGATCTTGCTCTGATCCGTTTCTGCCACCAGACCACTTACCTCATGCGCCTCATCCATCAACCAACCGAAAACGGTATCGCGCATCTCGGACGTCTGTGGCACTTTATAAAAATCCGCATAGCCTTGATAAAGCACGTCCCAGCTTGGGCGGTCCGCCGCCGTCAATGGTCTAATCGTGAGTGTCATTTTTAAACCTCTTCAAAGATTGCCTTATCTGTCGTCCCAAACCGGGTCCGCACCGCCGGCGGGATCGGATAGCGGCCCGATCCATCGGGTTGCAGCAGCACGATCACGCAGTCAAAACTCGCGCG
>JBPOFE010000065.1:0-17032 GCA_051252035.1 Sulfitobacter sp. | reverse complement strand
CCCCATGAAAATACTCTTTCTTGGCGATGTGATGGGCCGCGCTGGGCGCCGTGCTATCACTGAAAATTTGCCCCGACTGCGCAAGGAATGGAAGCTCGATTTTATCGTGGTGAACGGTGAAAATGCGACCGGGGGCATGGGGCTGTCGGGCGCGCATGCCAAGACCTTGCTTGAGGCGGGCGCTGACTGTCTGACGCTGGGTGATCACGCCTTTGACCAAAAAGACATGCTGAGTTTCATCGAGCAGGAACCGCGCATTATCAGGCCGCTGAATTTTTCCAAGACCGCACCGGGCAAGGGCGCGCGTCTGTTCACGGCCCAAAACGGCAAGAAGGTATTGGTCACGCAGGCGCTGGGCCAAGTGTTTATGAAACGTCCCTTTGATGATCCGTTCTCAGCGCTTGATCCTGTACTCAAGACGCACCCCTTGGGTGGGCTGGCGCAGGCTATCATCGTCGATATGCATTGCGAGGCCACCTCCGAAAAAATGGCGATGGGCCATTGGTGTGATGGCCGTGCGTCATTGGTGGTGGGGACGCACACCCATGTACCGACGGCGGACGCGATGATCCTGCCGGGTGGCACGGGGTATCTGAGCGATGCGGGCATGTGTGGCGATTACGATTCAGTGATTGGCATGGACAAAACTGAACCCCTGCGTCGGTTCATTACCGGTATGCCAAAGGAACGTTTCACGCCCGCAAACGGCGAGGCGACCTTGTCAGGTGTCTATATCGAGACCGATGACCGCAGCGGTCGCGCCACCCGGATCGTGCCAATCCGTGAAGGTGGTTTGCTACAGGCAAGTGCGCCATGACACCTCGTGAGGTGCTGTTTTTTTCTGCGTTTCTAGTGGTCATGGGCGCGGGCTGGGGCATCACGCAGCCTTTTACTAAAATTTCAGTTAGCACCGGATACGGCCATTTCGGATTGGTGTTCTGGCAAATGCTGATTGGTGCTGTGCTGATGGGAGGAATTTGTGCGCTGCGTCGCGTGGCGTTGCCGATCACCCCACGCGCACTGCGCCTTTATCTGATCTTGGCACTTATTGGCACTGTTTTTCCCAATTCCCTCTCGTACCAAGCAGCGGTGTTTCTACCTGCGGGCATCATGTCGTTGTTGATCAGCACGGTGCCGATGTTTGCCTTCGTAATCGCATTGGCGCTGGGCAATGATCATTTCCGCTGGCGGCGGTTGATTGGGCTGATTTTTGGCTTGATCGGCGTGCTGCTGATCGTCGCCCCTGCGGTTGATTTAGGTCAGGATATCCCGGTGGGTTGGGCAGCAATTTATCTGGTCACGGCGTTGTTTTACGCGTTTGAGGGCAATTATGTGAACAAGTGGGGGACCGAAGGGCTTGATCCGTTCCAAGTGATGCTTGGGGCGTCGCTGGTTGGTGTGGTGATCATGACACCGCTGACATTTGGCAGCGGACAGTTCATCGCACCGATTTGGCCGATACCAACCGCGCAATGGGCATTGATTGCGGCTTCGGTGGTTCACGTGTGTGTCTATGCGGCCTATGTCTGGTTGGTCGGTCGGGCAGGGGCGGTGTTTGCGGTGCAGGTCAGCTATATGGTCACGGGATTTGGCTTGATCTGGGCCAATCTGATCTTGGGCGAAGACTATGCGTCGACGATTTGGATCGCACTTGCGGCGATGTTTGTCGGCATGTATCTGGTACAACCCCGCCCCAAAGTCGCGCTTGCGGCGATCCCGGCAATAGGCGAAACTGACCGCTAACATTTCCTGTCGGCGGGTCGTATCCATGTTCTTTTTCAATATGTCCCAGACAGAGAGTGCGGTCGTGACATTGGCCGTGGTGGTGGTGATGTTCATCCTGTTTTTGCGGGAATCTCTACCAACCGAAGTCGTTGCCTTGGCAGGTGCCGCAACTCTGCTGGCGATTGGTGTGTTGCCTTATGACGATGCACAGGCGGTGCTTTCGAACTCTGCGCCCTGGACCATCGCGGCGATGTTCATTGTTATGGGTGCATTGGTGCGCACAGGTGCGCTGGATGTATTGACCCGGCTTGCCGAACGCTATGCCCGGACAAATCCGAAAACCGCCGTTGTCGGGGTAATCCTGTCCGTCATGGGCGCGTCGGCGATCATGAACAACACACCCGTCGTCGTCGTGATGATCCCGGTTGTTGTACAGTTGAGCCAGACCTTGGGAACCAAGGCATCGAAATTACTGATCCCGCTCAGCTATGCGGCAATCATGGGTGGGTCGCTCACCTTGATCGGGACGTCTACCAACCTGTTGGTTGATGGTGTGGCGCGCAGCCAAGGCATGGAACCCTTTGGTATCTTTGAGATTATGCCAATCGGTCTGGTGGTCTGTGCATGGGGCCTGATCTATATGACGCTGTTCGCGCGCAAGCTGTTGCCGGACCGCGACAGCATGGCGAATATGCTATCGGATCGATCAAAAATGAAATTTTTCACCGAAGCCGTGATCCCGCCGGAATCGAACCTGATCGGGCGCGAGGTGCTGGACGTGCAGTTGTTCAAACGCGAGGGTGTGCGGTTGGTCGACGTGGTGCGCGGCGATCAATCCTTGCGGCGTAACCTCAAGGACGTTGCCTTGCAGATCGGTGACCGTGTCGTCCTGCGTACCGAAATGACCGAATTGTTGAGCCTTCAGGCCAACAAGGAACTCAAGCGCGTTGATCAATTGTCAGCCGTGGAAACCACCACCGTTGAAGTGCTGATCACGCCGGGGTGCCGGATGGTGGGGCGCTCGCTTGGCTCGATGCGGCTACGGCGGCGTTATGGTGTTTATCCGCTGGCGGTACACCGTCGCAACCAGAACATCGGGCGACAGTTGGATGATCTGATCGTCAAAGTCGGCGATACGCTGCTGCTTGAAGGGGCCGCAGCGGATATCGCGCGGCTGGCCAGTGATATGGATATGGTTGACGTCAGCCATCCGTCGGCGCGCGCGTATCGCCGAGGTCACGCCCCGATTGCGATTGCTGCATTGGCAGGCATCGTGATTTTGGCGGCGCTGAATGTGGCGCCGATCTTACTTTTGGCCGTGGTGGCTGTGGCACTCGTGCTGGTCACGGGTTGCATCGACGCGGAAGAGGCATTTTCCTTTGTCGATGGCCGCTTGCTGGCGCTGATCTTTTCGATGTTGGCGGTGGGGGCGGGGTTGCAAAACTCCGGTGCGATCTCGCTTCTGGTCGATAACATCGCGCCGACACTAGGCACCTTGCCGCCTGCAGTCGTAATATTCTGCGTCTTTCTGCTGACCACGATCCTCACCGAAATCGTTTCAAACAACGCGGTTGCCGTGATCATGACACCTATCGCGATCAGCCTTGCTGCGGCCCTTGGCATGGATGCGCGACCGCTTGTGGTTGCGGTGATGATCGCCGCCTCCTGCGCCTTTGCAACACCCATCGGCTATCAGACAAACACGCTGGTCTACGGCCCCGGCGGTTATCGTTTCACCGACTTCATGCGCATCGGTATTCCGCTGAACCTGTCGATGTCGGTGCTGGCGTCTGTGGTCATTCCGATGATTTGGTAGGCGGGCGCTTGCGGTTCTACTGCAGCCCTTTGGGCAGCACCCGCCCAATAAGACCGACAAGGAACGCGGTGCTGACCCCGAAAATCAGCATGCCGTTAACGGATGCAAACGCGCCGAACACACGCAGGTCTTCGCCCAGAACCAGATCGCCGTAGCCAAGTGTCGTGTAGTTCGACAGGGCGAAATAGATCGCAGGTTCCAACCCGTCCAGTGCCTCAAGCCAAAGATAGGCAAAGGCCCAAAGCCAGACCTGAACCGTGTGTCCTAGAACCACGACCATGAAACCCAAGCCGATCAAGACACTGGCGCGATGCCTGCCAAAATGCTTCTTTTGCGCTTGGGCGACACGGGTCAGCCACGGAAAAGAGCCGATGATCATTCCCAGATGCAGCGCGGAACAGATCGACATGATCAGCGTGCCGTAGGCGATTTGGGTCCACAGATCCATGTCAGAGCGGCCAGAACACGAGAATGGCCGGGATTGACACAGCCACCACAATGATTTCAAGCGGCAGGCCCATGCGCCAGTAATCGCCAAAGGAATAGCCGCCGGGGCCAAGAATCAGCGTATTGTTCTTATGCCCAATCGGCGTCAGGAACGCGCTTGAGGCGGCAACCGCGACGGCCATCAAAAACGGGTCGGGCGACACACCAAGCGTCTGGGCCATCTGGATACCAACCGGGGCCGCGACAATGGTGGTCGCCGTGTTGTTGAGGACATCAGACAAGGTCATCGTCACCACCATGAGCACGGTCAGCACGATCCACGGAGCCATCCCTTGGGTCAGAGACAGCAGCGCGCCTGAGATAAGTTCGGTCCCACCAGAGGTTTCGAGTGCAGCCCCCAGCGGGATCATCGACCCCAGCAGCACCACAACGGGCCATTCGATGTGGCTGTAAAGCTCAGACAGTGGCACGATCTTGACCAGCACATAAGCCACGACCACCAGCCCCAATGCGATGGGCAGATAAATCAGGCCGACCGACGCCGCTGCCACCGCTGCGCCGAACAGGCCAATCGCCAACCAGACTTTTGAATTTTCCGTGACCGCCAAACCACGGTCCGCCAAGGGCAGCACACCCAGCCAATCGGTCACATGCCCTGACATGTCGCGCGGCACCAGCAAGAGCAAGATGTCGCCAGCCTTAAGCTCCGTACTGCGCAGTTGCGAAGTGATCTTGCGGCCCTGCCGAGAGATGCCCAACAATATCGTACGTTGCCGCCATGCCATGCCAACGGTGCGCGCGGTGCGGCCATCAAGACGTGACCCCTCGGGCACCACAACCTCAATGATTTCAACACCTTCACCGCCTGCCTTAAGGCGTTCTTCGCGGTCGGCGTCTGCCAGTGCCAGATCCAGCGTGCTGCGAAATTCGTCCAAGGCATCGGGTGTGGCTTCCAACACCAGCGCATCACCGGCCTGCAAGGCCACATTGCGCGCCTGCCCATACCGCCGTTTGCCATCGCGCATCAGGCCAAGGATGGCCACGTCAGATTTGTCTGCGGCCTCTTGAAGTTCAGCAAGGCGTTTGCCTATCTGTTTGCTGTCCTCAGGGACTGTCAGTTCCGCGATATATTGGGATATGTCCTCAGCCCCAAGGGTGGCATCATCGCGCGCCGGGATCAGTCGCCAGCCGATCAATGCGACAAAGATCAGGCCCGCAATCGCAGCAACACCGCCAACCGGGGCGAAATCAAACATCCTGAACGGCTCTCCCAGCGATTCCTGCCGGATGGCGGCGATGATGATATTGGGCGGGGTGCCAATCAGCGTGACCATGCCGCCAAGGATGGTGGCAAAGCTCAGCGGCATCAGCGACAGACCCGGCTGGCGGCCCGCCTTGCGCGCGGTTTGAATATCAACTGGCATGAGCAGGGCCAGGGCCGCGACGTTGTTCATAAATGCCGACAGCACACCGCCAACGGCTCCCATCAGGGTGATATGTGCGCCCAAGCTGCGTGAGGCATCCACCAACGTGCGGGTGATCAGCAACACCGCGCCAGAGCGCACCAAGCCCGCCGAGACAACCAAGACCAAGGCGACCACCAAAGTGGCCGGATGGCCAAAGCCGCTAAAGGCGTCTTTGGTTGGAACCACGCCAACCACGACACCGATCATCAGCGCCGAAAAAGCCACAAGATCATAGCGAAAACGACCCCAGAGCAGCAGCCCAAAGACGGCACCAAAGAGCGAGAAAAGGATAATCTGATCTGTTGTCATGCCCGATTTATGGCGCAGAGTGCGGCGATTGACCAGCCAAAGCCGCAGGCCTTAAACGAAGGGTGCGGTCTCCTCGGTTGTAGCGCCACCAACGGCCAATGCTTCAGCCAATGACAGAGATCTGTCGAACAAAATGCGGCTAACAATCGTGCCTGCAACATGCGGCACATATTTCAGACGGCTGATGTCATCCAGACCACGTATCGTGCCCCGCGCGATGACGGGGGTTGTTGCCTCGGTCGCCAATTGAGTGATCAGTGACAGCGATGCATCGGCGTCTTCTATGGCGGCATCAATGTCGGTGACGATGACGCTGGCCAAGGGATCGTCCTTGAAGTTGCGGATGAACGGGCCGGGCTCGAAAACCGATTGGGTGCGCCAACCGCCCGCCATGACCATGCCTTG
The DNA here is from genome assembly GCA_051252035.1 of Sulfitobacter sp. Taxonomy (GTDB): domain Bacteria; phylum Pseudomonadota; class Alphaproteobacteria; order Rhodobacterales; family Rhodobacteraceae; genus Sulfitobacter. The sequence continues at coordinate 10,864 of JBPOFE010000065.1, read as the reverse complement.
ATACACATCCACGGCCAGCACAATGCGGTCAGGCCAGGTTTGCGCCGCTTCTTTGACAAGGGTCGGGTTTTGCACAGCGGCTGAGCTGAGCACGATGCGCGCGGCACCTGCGTCGATCCAGCGGCGAATGGCATCCATGGTCTGCAGACCACCGCCAAATTGCACGGGCATGTCTGCCTTTTTGATGATGTCGGTGACCAGATCGCGGTTCACATCAGGGTCGCCCTGTACAGCATCAAAGTCAGTCACATGCAGCATTTGTGCCCCGGCCTGCGCCCAGGTCTGCGCTGTTGTCACCGGATCGACGTGCCAAATCTGCGGCTCGTCCAAACGCCCACGGTGCAGGCTGACGCAGCGGCCCTTCTGAAGTTCGATGGCGGGAATGATCATCATGGCAGGACTCCTTGGCTTACCTTGGGTCATTGTATCACAATTCGGCTGAGATTCGGGTGCGCTGAAAACGTCGTTTTATAGGCCGCGAGGGTCATTCAGCATGAAGGGCGGATTGCACATGGCCGTCCTGCTGGCCTATAGAGTGCCAACTTGAATTTTCAGATATGGGGTTCACCATGGCCGGCCACTCGAAATGGGCAAATATTCAACACCGCAAAGGACGTGCGGATGCGCAACGCTCCAAGCTGTTTTCCAAGCTTTCGAAGGAGATCACAGTTGCGGCGCGCATGGGCGAACCGGACCCTGATAAAAACCCACGTCTGCGGCTGGCAGTGAAAGAGGCCAAATCACAATCCGTGCCAAAAGATGTGATTGACCGCGCGATCAAAAAATCAACCGCAGGCGAGGGCGAAGATTACGAAGAAATCCGCTATGAGGGCTATGGTCCCAATGGCGTCGCGGTGATTGTTGAGGCGATGACCGACAACCGCAACCGCACCGCGTCGACGGTACGTTCGACGTTCACAAAAAACGGCGGCAATCTGGGTGAAACTGGCAGCGTCGGCTTTATGTTCGACCGCAAAGGTGAAGTGACCTATCCGGTTGAAGTCGGCGATGCTGATACCGTCATGATGGCCGCGATTGAGGCGGGTGCCGAAGATGTGGAAAGCACCGAAGAGGGCCATGTGATCTGGTGTGCCGATACGGATTTGAACGAGGTGGCGACTGCACTCGAAGCGGAATTGGGCGAATCTGAATCCACCAAGCTGTCGTGGCGTCCGACCACCACCACCGAGATGGATCTGGAAAGCATGCAAAAGCTGATGAAGTTGGTGGATGCACTGGAAGATGATGATGACGTGCAGCGGGTGACGACGAACTTTGAAGCCTCAGACGCGGTGATGGAGCAGCTCTAAGGCGCGTTCAGTACCGGGTTTTGTTACTGCGTAATCAAGGTGATCCCTGCGCGCCGATGTCACAGAACAGACCTGTCATGATCTGCAGTCCTTCGCGCGCAATCGGGGCCAGCAAGTGTTCATTCGGCGCGTGTTGGCAACAGCCGCGATAGGAATGCGGTATCCAGATTGTCGGCAGGCCCAGAATGTCCGTGAAACACTCGTTGGGCAGCGACCCGGCGAGGTTGGGCAGGACATGCGGTACTTTGCCCGTTGTCTTTGTCACAGAGCGTTCCACAAGCTGCACCCAAGGATGATCGCGCGGCTGGCGGGTGGCATTTGAAATTGTGCTGCCGTCGGGGATGATCTGCACCTGAGCGAATCCGTGACGATCAAGATGGCGGCGCAGGGCGGGCAGGATGTCGTGCGCGTCTGTGCCAACCACGAACCGCAGCTGACAGGTGGCGCTGGCGTCGCCCGAAATAGCGTTGACAGGCGCATCCGGTACGCCGTTTTGCATTGCGAGTATGGCAAATGAATTCCAGCCAAAGGCGCGTTCGGCGGGGGTGAGCGTTGCTTCGCCCCAATCTGCGTCAATCTTTGGCCCATCCTCGCTGGCGATGGGCAGGTCGCGGATCGCGGCGCGCACATCATCGGTCAGGCTGGTGGGCTGCCATTCCGGTACTGCGATCTGGCCGCGCGCATCGGTGATCGTGGCCAGCGCATGGGCGAGAATCATTGCCGGATCCGCCAGCAACCCGCCCCAATTGCCCGAATGATGCGCGCCGTCGCGCAGGTTGACCTCAAGCCTGAAGTTCAACGCACCCCGTGCGCCCAAGAATATCGTCGGCGTACCGGGTTGCAGGCGCGGGCCGTCGGACGCGATCAACACGTCCGCCTTGAGGGCGGAGCGGTGGTCTTGAAAAAACGTTGCCAATCCGGCTGACCCGGTTTCCTCACCCATCTCAATGATCCATGTGGCATTGAACCCAAGCGATCCTCGCGCCGCAATCACTGCCTCTGCGGCAGCGATGTTGATCAGGTGCTGACCTTTGTTGTCCGCCGTGCCGCGGCCATAAAACCGATCACCCTCGCGGGCCAGCGCGAAAGGCTCCAAACCATCACGCCATGCCTCCGCTTGGCCATGCACCACATCGCCGTGGCCATAGTGCAGGACAGTCGGCAGGTCCGCACCCTCAACCCGCCGCGCAATAAGAAACGGACCACCTTCCACGTCGTCGTAGACATCAAAGGTAAATCCGGCCGCCGACAATCGCGGCGCCAGTGCCGCGTTCAGATATCCGGGCAATGCGGCGGCGCTGGCAGGGTTCTGGCTTTCGCTGGGGATTGCCACAAGCGCGGCAAGATCAACCTCAATCTGGCCACTGTCGAAATAGGTAGCGGCGTGGCCCAACGCAGTAGAGCGGGTGGTATGCGTTGCATGCATTATTGTTGGCCTTGCCGAGACATACGCCAAGCCTGCGCGCAGAATTGTGAAAACACAAGAATAGGGCGGACAATAAAAAACGCCCCCAAAGGGACGTTGTGGTTTTCAGTGCCAATTGGTCGCGTATCTAGCCAAAAATGCGCGACATGCCCAACCACGCGCCAGAGGGCTTGCGGCAGGGTTTGGTATCCACACCGCGGTGTTGTGCGACAATGGCCAGCACGCTTTTGACCTCGTTCAGCTTTTGACGCGCGGTGCGGCCACCGGCACTGGCTTGAACGGTTAGAATTTTCGACTGCGTGTGCAGCGCCGCTTCTATGACGGCAAGGTCTTGTTGGCTGATTTCCAGCTTCTGTTGTTTGTCAAACATGACGTTTTCCTTTTTCTCAGAACTTGCACATAGGCACTGTGAGGGAAGTACGCCAGTGCGCGCAATCCGGATCACTTGAATGTGTCTGATTTGTTACATCCAGATCGCCACAAGCGCGGCATCAGGTCCAAAAAATTTAGAAAACTCAAACAGATGCAGCCATGTCCTTGATCGTATTTCTGTTTGAGTAATCCCGGTGCAGCCTTTACGACATGCACATGTACCCAAAGGATGTTTAACGCCCCCTGTGATGACGTCATTTTTACCCGGTTTCGTGCTGAGCCTGACCCTCATTCTGGCAATAGGTGCGCAAAACGCATTTGTGCTGCGCCAAGGGTTGCGGCGTGAATATGTATTCTGGGTTTGTCTGACCTGTGCGGTATCTGACGCGCTGTTGATTGCCGCAGGAGTGGCCGGATTTGGGGCGCTGGCAGAGGCAGTGCCATGGTTTGAGACCGCGATGCGCTATGGTGGGGCAGGGTTCCTGATCTGGTACGGCTTTCAAAATGCTCAATCCGCGTGGCGCGGCGGTGTGGCGCTTGAGGCCGAAGGGAACGCGACCCAAAGCCTGCGCCGGGCGATCCTGACGCTGCTGGCGCTGACTTGGCTGAACCCGCATGTCTATCTCGATACGGTTGTGTTGCTCGGCTCGATCTCGGCGCAGTACCCGGACCGGATGGCCTTTGGCACGGGTGCGGTGACCGCCAGTTTCGTGTTCTTTTTTGCGCTCGGCTATGGTGCGCGATTGCTCAGCCCGCTGTTTGCCAAACCGCGTTCTTGGCAGGTGCTGGATGCGATCATCGCGCTAACCATGTGGGCGATTGCGATCAAACTTTTATTGATGTGACAGTTTAGGTGATGTGACCTTGCCCTTCGGGACGGTCTGCGAAACAACATGGTCATGACAACTGCACTGCCTCATCGTCCCGTGACGGGCATATTCTGGATGCTGGTGACAGGCCTGTGTTTCATTTGTGTCACGGCGCTGGTGAAATACATGGGGCCGCGCCTCCCTTCGGCAGAGGCTGCATTTCTGCGCTATATCATGGGACTGGTTTTTTTGCTGCCTGCGCTTGGCGCGCTTAAGGCCGCGCATTTAACACGACGGCAAGTGTCGCTTTTTGGTCTGCGTGGGTTGAGCCACGCAATGGCCGTGATCCTTTGGTTTTTTGCCATGACGCGCATTCCCATCGCCGAGGTCACGGCGATGAACTATCTCGCGCCGATTTACGTTACCATCGGGGCGGCGGTGTTTTTGGGTGAACGATTGGCAGCGCGCCGCATTGTGGCAGTGTGTTTGGGGTTGTTGGGGGCTGCGATCATCCTGCGGCCCGGCTTTCGCGAGGTCAGCATCGGTCATCTGGCGATGCTTGTTGCCGCTGTGTTGTTTGCGGGATCATATCTGTCGGCTAAGATACTCGCGGATGAGGTGAAACCGTCCGTCGTCGTTGCGATGCTGTCGATTTTTGTCACCCTCGGGCTTGCACCTTTTGCCTTGCCGGTCTGGATCGCACCCACAGGGGCAGAGCTGTTCCTTCTTGCAGCGGTCGCGCTTTTTGCGACAATTGGCCATTTTACCATGACGCTGGCCTTTGCCGCCGCCCCCGTAACCGTGACCCAGCCCGTGACGTTTTTGCAGTTGATCTGGGCCACCGCGCTTGGCGCATTGATGTTTGACGAGGCGGTTGATGTTTGGGTTGTCATTGGTGGCTTTGTGATCCTCGGATCTGTGACCTTCATCACGTGGCGCGAGGCAATGCTCAAACGCCAGATCACCCCCTTAAGTCATGCAACCAAGGTGTGATCTATTTTTCTTGATTGACGGGTCAATAAAACACGCATTATCCTTGTGGCGATAACGTCAAAGGACCCGAATCCCTCATGCCCAAAGTAGGAATGGAACCCATCCGCCGCTCTGCACTGGTCAAGGCCACGATTGCAGAGATCGGCGCGGCGCATTCTTTGGATGTCACGGTTGGCCAGATCGCCAAGCGCGCTGGCATGTCTACGGCGCTCGCGCATCATTATTTTGGCGGCAAAGATCAGATTTTTTTGGCCGCCATGCGGCATATATTGATCGAATATGGGGCGGAAGTGCGTGCGCGGCTGGCGCAGGCACGTGGCCAACGCGCCCGTGCCCAAGCGATCATTATCGCGAGCTTTGATGAAACCTGCTTTGACCCCGATACCGTCAACGCATGGATGACGCTTTATGCGGCCTCGCGGACAAATGCGGGGACGCGGCGCTTGCTGCGGCTGTACCAGCGCCGCCTGCGGTCCAACCTGACCCACGCCCTGCGCGGTCTCAGCGATCATCCTACGGCAGATGCCGAAACACTGGCGGCGCTGATCGACGGCCTCTATCTGCGGGCGGCACTCTCTGAGCGAGGCACTGCCAATGCGGCGCGGGCCAGCGCCCTTTCGACCCTTGATCTTTTGTTGAAAGACCCAAAATGACCAAACCAAATATCCTGATCCTGATGGTGGATCAGTTGAACGGCACCTTGTTTCCCGATGGCCCGGCAGAGTGGCTGCATGCGCCGAACCTGAAAAAGCTGGCGGCGCGCTCGACACGGTTCAAAAACGCCTATACCGCATCGCCGCTTTGCGCGCCGGGCCGGGCGGCGTTTATGTCAGGGCAATTGCCATCGGCCACAGGGGTTTATGACAATGCGGCTGAATTCGCCTCTTCCATCCCGACCTATGCGCATCACCTACGTCGGGCGGGCTATCACACCTGTCTTTCGGGCAAGATGCACTTTGTCGGTCCCGATCAGTTGCACGGGTTTGAAGAGCGCCTGACCACCGATATTTACCCGGCTGATTTCGGCTGGACACCGGATTATCGCAAACCCGGTGAGCGGATTGATTGGTGGTATCACAACATGGGGTCGGTGACGGGCGCGGGTGTGGCCGAGATTTCCAATCAGATGGAATATGATGACGCTGTGGCTTACGAGGCGACGCGCAAGATCTATGATCTGTCGCGCGGTTTGGATGATCGCCCATGGTGCTTAACCGCCAGCTTTACCCACCCGCATGACCCTTACGTCGCGCGCAAGAAATATTGGGATTTGTATAAAGATTGCCAATATTTGCAGCCTGACATCGCGGCAATGGATTATGAGGACCACGATTCCCATTCCAAACGTATCTTTGACGCCAACGACTGGCGTAACTTTAACATCACCGCGGAGAATATCGAAAAATCCCGCCGCGCCTATTTTGCCAACATCAGCTATCTTGACGACAAGATCGGCGAGATTTTGCAGACGCTTGAAGACACTCGCCAAGAGGCGATCATCGTCTTTGTCTCCGATCACGGCGACATGCTGGGCGAACGCGGGCTCTGGTTCAAAATGTCGTTCTATGAGGGGTCCTCCCGCGTCCCGATGATGATTGCAGCACCTCAAATGGAGCCGGGCCTGCACACTACGCCGGTCAGCAATATCGACATCTGCCCGACCTTGTGTGACCTCGCGGGCGTCAGCATGGGCGAGGTGATGGAATGGACCACCGGGCAATCGCTGGTATCCATGGGGCAGGGCGTGGAACGCACCGAACCCGTCGCCATCGAATACGCCGCCGAGGCGTCCTATTCCCCGATGGTGGCACTGCGGCACGGACGCTGGAAATACACCAATTGTGCGATTGATCCCGAACAGCTTTTTGATCTGGACGCTGATCCCCACGAATTAACCAATCTGGCCGATGATCCCGCCCACGCCAAGACGCTAGAGAAATTTCGCGTCGAAGCTGCAGGCCGTTGGGACCTTGAGGAATTCGATGCCGATGTGCGTAAATCTCAGGCCCGCCGCTGGGTGGTCTATGAAGCGCTGCGCGAGGGCGGCTATTACCCATGGGATTACCAGCCGCTGCGCGATGCCTCTGAGGCCTACATGCGCAATCATATGGACCTCAATGTACTCGAAGAAAACAAACGCTTCCCAAGGGGCGAATAACCCTCCTCGTTTCATTGTTCTAAAAATATGCAAATCCTCCCGACCAGAAAGCCACTCCAATGCCTTATGACACGCAACCGCCCGCCAGCCATTTTATCAACGGTGAATATGTCGAAGACACCAACGGCACGCCCATCGACGTGATCTATCCCGCCACCGGCGAAAAAATCGCAACTGTCTATGCCGCGACCCCAGCGATCATTGAACAGGCGATCACCTCCGCCAAAACCGCCCAGGCCGCTTGGGCCGCAATGACCGGGACTGAACGCGGCCGCATCCTGCGCCGCGCTTCCGAGATCATGCGCGAGCGTAACCATGATCTCAGCGTGCTGGAAACCTACGACACCGGCAAACCCTATCAGGAAACCAGCGTCGTCGATGCCACATCGGGGGCTGACGCGCTGGAATATTTTGGCGGCATGGCGGCAACGCTGACGGGTGAACATATCCAACTTGGCGAAAACTGGGTCTATACCCGCCGCGAGGCACTGGGCCTGTGTGTCGGCATCGGCGCGTGGAATTACCCCACGCAAATCGCTTGCTGGAAAGGCGCGCCCGCGCTGGCCTGCGGCAATGCGATGATTTTTAAACCGTCTGAGACCACGCCACTTTGCGCGTTGAAAGTTGCCGAAATCATGATCGAGGCGGGCCTGCCCGCAGGTATTTACAATGTCGTGCAAGGCATGGGCGAGGTTGGCGGCGCATTGGTGACGGACCCGCGCGTTGATAAAGTGTCGCTGACGGGCTCGGTGCCCACGGGCCGCAAAGTCTACGCAGCGGCGGCTGCGGGCATCAAACATGTCACCATGGAACTCGGTGGCAAATCCCCGATGATCGTGTTCGACGATGCCAATATCGAAAACGCCGTCAGCGGCGCGATCCTTGGCAATTTCTATAGCTCTGGTCAGGTCTGTTCCAACGGCACCCGCGTATTCGTACACAAAGCCATCAAGGAACAATTCCTCACCCGCCTGTCCGAGCGCTTGGCCAATGCCGTGATCGGCGATCCGATGCTTGAGGCCACAAGCTTTGGGCCGATGGTCTCCGAGAACCAAATGAACATCGCGCTGGGTTATGTCGAAAAAGGCCTCGCCGAAGGCGCGCGTCTGGTCACCGGCGGCAAGCGCATAGACCGCGACGGCTTCTATATGCAACCCACCGTCTTTGCCGATGTCACCGATGATATGGTGATTGCCCGCGAAGAAATATTTGGCCCGGTGATGGCCGTGTTGGATTTCGAGGATGAAGATGACGTCATTGCCCGCGCCAATGACACCGAATTTGGTCTGGCGGCAGGCGTGTTCACCAACGATCTGACTCGCGCACACCGGGTCGCGGCCCGGTTTGAGGCTGGCACCTGTTACATCAACACCTATAACGACGCACCTGTCGAGGCCCCCTTTGGCGGATCGAAAAACTCCGGCGTGGGCCGCGAAAACTCCAAGGCGGCGATCAATCATTATAGCCAGGTGAAATCCGTGTTTGTGCGGATGGATGATGTTGAGGCACCGTTCTAACATGCAGGCAGAATTTGTAATCGTAGGCGCAGGCAGTGCGGGTTGCGCGATGGCCTATCGTTTGGCGATGGCGGGGCGCAAGGTCATTGTGATTGAACATGGCGGCACCGACGCCGGGCCGTTCATCCAGATGCCCGCCGCGCTGAGCTATCCGATGAACATGAAACGGTATGACTGGGGCTATAAATCTGAGCCGGAAAAGCACCTCAACAACCGTCGTCTGGTCTGTCCGCGTGGCAAAGTCATCGGCGGGTCATCGTCGATCAACGGCATGGTCTACGTGCGTGGCCACGCGCAGGATTTTGACCACTGGGAGGAGGCCGGCGCGCGTGGTTGGTCCTTTGCTGATGTACTGCCGTATTACAAACGCATGGAAACATGGCACGACAACGGCCATGGCGGCGATCCCAGGTGGCGCGGTACGGATGGGCCTCTCCATGTCAGCCGTGGACCCCGCGACAACCCGCTTTTTGATGCCTTTGTGCAGGCGGGTGCCCAAGCAGGTTACGAGGTAACCGACGACTACAACGGTCAAAAGCAAGAAGGCTTTGGCCCGATGGAACAGACCGTTTGGAACGGACGGCGCTGGTCGGCGGCGAATGCCTATTTGCGGCCCGCGCAAAAGACCGGAAATGTCGAGGTGATCCGTGCGCTGGCGCAAAAGGTCGTGATCGAAGACGGCCGCGCGGTGGGGGTCGAAGTGCTGCGCGGTGGCAAGGTCGAAGTGATCAAAGCCGACCGCGAAGTTGTGCTTGCCGCGTCCTCGATCAACTCGCCCAAGCTGTTGATGCTGTCGGGCATCGGCCCAGCCAAGCATCTGACCGAACATGGGATCGACGTGGTAGCGGACCGCCCCGGCGTGGGGCAGAACCTACAAGATCATCTTGAGATGTATATTCAGATGGCGGCAAGTCAGCCGATCACGCTCTATAAACATTGGAACCTGCTGTCCAAGGCGGTGATCGGCGCACAATGGCTCTTTACCAAAACCGGCATGGGTGCCTCGAACCAGTTTGAATCCGCCGCCTTCATCCGATCCAAGCCCGGTGTTCCCTATCCGGATATCCAATACCATTTCCTGCCCATCGCTGTGCGTTATGATGGCAAAGTGGCTGCAGAGGGGCATGGGTTTCAGGCCCATACCGGCCCAATGCGGTCAGTGTCGCGCGGCAATATCTCGCTGGCCTCATCCGATCCAAATGCGGATCCGCTGATAAGGTTCAACTATATGTCGCATGAAAGTGACTGGGAGGACTTCCGCACCTGCATCCGTCTGACCCGCGAGATTTTTGCGCAAGAGGCGTTTAAACCTTTTGTGAAGCATGAAATCCAACCCGGTGCGGAGGCCCAGACCGATGCGGAACTTAACGCTGTGATCGCCGAACATGCCGAAAGCGCCTATCACCCCTGTGGCACCTGCCGGATGGGCGCGGCGGACGACAGGAACGCAGTTGTCGACCCAGAAGCACGGGTAATTGGTGTTGATGGCCTGCGCGTGGCAGATAGCTCAATCTTCCCCCGCATCACCAATGGCAACCTCAATGCGCCGTCGATTATGGTGGGTGAAAAGGTGTCAGATCACCTGTTGGGGCTGGACCCGTTGCCGCGTGCCAATGACGAACCTTGGAACCATCCAAACTGGCAAGTGGCGCAGCGTTGATCGCGGCTGAGTTTCGTTAATCTTTCTTAGCAAAGTATGTTGATGGTGGGGGGCTGCTCCGCCATACACACCAAATGTTAAGGATTTGTTCACGCTTTGCTCTGATTGTTGCGCTGCTCGTCGGCCCACTTCCTGCATTGGCTGATATCACTGGCAAAGTGCGGGTGATCGACGGTGATACGCTGGATGTGGGACGCACCCGCATCCGCATTCACGGCATTGATGCGCCCGAGACCGACCAGCCTTGCACCACTTTGCGCGGCGAAAACTGGGCCTGTGGCGATTGGATCACCAGACAGGTGCGGGATCGGTTTCAGGGGGCCACCGCGCGCTGCGAACCGTTGGACAAAGACCGCTATGGCCGGGTCGTCGCGCGGTGCTTTGTCGGTGGTACGGATATCGGAAAGACGCTGGTTCAAGAAGGTTTGGCCTTTGCCTATCGCAAGTACGCGATGGACTATGATCTGGATGAAAAAGCCGCCTATGTCGCGGAGCGGGGTGTGCATGGCTTTACGATCCAATCACCTGCGCGCTACCGATTGACCCGGATTACGGGGCGTGTGGCAAATGACCCCGATTGCCAGATCAAGGGTAACATCAGCGCCGCTGGCAAACACAT
>JBPOFE010000064.1:0-17035 GCA_051252035.1 Sulfitobacter sp. | reverse complement strand
ACAGGGTTTTTTGACATGGGTAAGCTCCTTTTGATGTCTTTAAGGTGCCTAACGATGTCCAACTGACATAAACCTGTCAGTTGGATGCAGCAATGCAGAAAATAATCTGTTCTGGCGTCCGCAAGGCCGTGCAAATGCATCATTGCTACTTTTGCAGAGCGTCAAACCTGCGTAAGAACAGAGCCGAGTGGGCCATTTTACTTATGGCCTGATAGGTTGGGAGAAAAATGATGTTAAATAATATTGGCCTGCCGGGCCTGCTGTTGATCGCAGTTGTGGTGTTGGTCCTGTTCGGACGCGGTAAAATCTCGTCGCTGATGGGTGAAGTCGGTAAGGGCATTACCAGCTTTAAAAAGGGCATTAATGAGGGTGAGAAAGAAATCACAAATGTTTCTGACATTCACGACGCCGACCTGCCTGAGCATACGGATGCGGGCACACATCCAAAGACTGACCTGAAAGCCGACAAGGATCAGGTGTAAATAACCATGTTTGATCTGGGCTGGACCGAGTTACTGGTCATTGGCGTTGTTGCATTGATTGTGGTGGGTCCAAAAGACCTGCCAATCCTGTTTCGCAGGGTGGGTCAGTTTGTCGGCAAAGCCAAAGGTATGGCGCGCGAATTTAGCTCAGCGATGAATGACGCTGCTGACGACAGCGGCATGCGTGAAATCTCATCCAGCGTTAATAAATCGCTAAAAGCGGCAACCAATCCGCTGGGCTCGGCCATGGATGGCGTCAAATCAGCGGCCAAATCGCTGACGGACATTGATCCTGAAAGCGAAACGGGCAAGTTGGCCGCGCAACGTGCTGAAGACGTGAAGAAAATTCAAGCGGGCACAGCGCGGGCGGCGGCAGAGCGTAAGCAACGTGAAGCCGCGGAAGCCTTGGCTAAAGCGGATGCGGCGGAGGCGGCGCTAAAACCCACTACGCCAGAAAAGCCAGCCGTGAAAAAAGCGGCACCTAAGAAAACGCCATCGAAAAAGCCAGTCGCAAAGAAACCAGCGGCAAAGAAACCCGCCGCTAAGAAATCTCCAGCCAAGAAACCAGCGGTCAAAAAGAGTAGCACATGAGCGCCAGTGACGACATTGATGACAGCGCCGCGCCGCTGATTGAGCATCTGGCAGAGTTGCGCACGCGGCTGATCCGGTCGGTACTTGCGTTCATCGTTGGGATGATCATTTGTTTCAGCTTTGGCTCAGCGATTTTGGACTTTCTTCTGGTTCCCATTGAAAAAACCATGCGCAATCTGGGCGATGCAAACCCGGTGATGCAATATACTGCCCCGCAGGAATATTTCTTTACGTTGATCCGAATCTCAATGGTGGGTGGATTGGCAATCAGCTTTCCGGTGATTGCCACCCAGTTGTGGCGATTTGTGGCACCTGGATTGTACAAAAACGAGAAGTCTGCGTTTCTGCCTTTTCTTCTGGCGTCACCGATCTTGTTTTTGCTGGGGGCAGCATTTGCGCATTACATCGTGGTGCCGCTGGCGATGGCGTTTTTTCTGGGTTTTGCCGATGTGCCATCGTTCTTAGCTGCCATTGTCGCGGGTGAAAACGCAGTGGCGCCCAGCAACGGAATCGACATTGTCTTTAACGGCAAGGTCAACGAAAGCCTTGATATTACATTAAAAATGATCGTGGCATTCGGGTTGTGCTTTCAACTTCCGGTGCTTTTGACCCTGATGGGGAAGGCTGGATTGGTCAGTGCTGAAGGTTTGCGCAATGTTCGCAAATACGCTGTGGTTGGCATCTTGCTTTTGGCCGCGCTGGTCACACCACCTGATGTGATTACCCAACTGATCCTGTTTGTGGTGGTCTATGGGCTGTACGAGGTTTCGATTTTCCTTGTCTCTCGAGTTGAAACCAAGCGTGAAGCCAGACTGCGCGCCGAAGGATATTATGACGACGAGGATGATCTGATCGCTGAGTTTGAGGATGACGGGCATCCAGAGGATGACAAGTGATAGAAGACCCAATGGACCGCATCGCATGCGCGCTGGAGCGGATGGCCCCAGCGCCCTTGGCCGCGCCTGACTATGACGCCGCATCAGCTTTCGTCTGGCACACAGAACCGGACCGATTGGAGGCAGTATCAAAGGTGTCTCGGGTCGATCTGAGCTTGCTCATCGGCATCGACCGTGCGCGGGATACCTTGCTGGCCAACACCCGCCAGTTTGCCGCTGGGTTGCCCGCGAACAATGCCCTGTTGTGGGGTGCGCGAGGCATGGGGAAATCCAGTCTTGTCAAAGCGATACATGCAGATATTCAAGCAACACATGAAGCGTTGAAAATCGTTGAGTTGCAGCGCGAAGACCTGCCCTCGGTGGGGCGGTTGTTGAATCTGCTGCGCGGGGCGCCGCAGCGGTTTATCCTTTACTGCGACGACCTGAGCTTTGGCCATGATGATGCGCATTACAAATCGCTTAAGGCAGTGTTGGATGGCGGTATTGAAGGGCGACCCGAGAATGTGGTGCTTTATGCTACCTCAAATCGTCGCCACCTGATGCCGCGCGACATGATCGAAAATGAACGCGGCTCAGCGATTAATCCCGCCGAGGCCGTGGAAGAAAAGGTGTCACTATCAGATCGCTTTGGTCTGTGGCTTGGCTTCCATCCCTGCGATCAGGATCAATATCTGGCGATGATCCGGGGCTATTGCGATGCGCATAGCGTCAAGATTGATAATGATGTGTTGCACGCTGAAGCCATCGAATGGCAAGCCACCCGTGGGGCGCGGTCAGGCCGTGTGGCATGGCAATATTTTGTTGATCTTGCGGGGCGCAAAGGCGTTCGGATTTAGGCGGCCAACAATGCCGCCTCAAATGCGCGGATGCAGGGCGCTGCCTTGGGGCCATAGCCATCAAGGTCAGGAAACAAAGTGATAATTTCATCCCGAGCCGCTTTATTGATGGTCTGCAATGTCATGTCGCCGGGATACAGGCTTTCGGTCCACACACCTTCTGAGCGGACCAGCTGATGCGCGTCAAACAAGATATGATAATAGGTCACAAGCCCACCAGGTTTGCGGTAAACGCCATCGTGATTCAGCAAATCTACGGCCCGTACCAACACTTCTTCCTGCCCAAACAACAGTTCGGCCCGCCAGTCATCTAGCAAAATTGCATGCTGCGGGGATACGATCAAATCGCGGTCATTGCCCAATGTTCCTTTGGTAATCACAATCGGGGCGAGATCATCGCGGGCGGCCACGGTCGTTTTGCCGATCCAAGCGATAGGGCAGAGGCCGGCATCGCGGGTCATCACCATGTCACCCACATTCAGCGTTTCGACATTTTGGCTCGTACCATTCGTTTCGATCAACGTACCTTGGGCAAAGCAAACGACGCTGCCGCCTAAATTGCTATGTAGAATCGCGTCACTGTTATCGACAATGCCGCCCGCCGTGAGGTTGGTGTCCGCAGGCGGCATGCCATCGGGAAAAATCAGGAAATAGCCGTCTTCGCCAGCATCATTTAGATCGTCGTCATTGTTTAGATCTACGTCGATAACACTGACACGCCATGTTGTTGTGCCATCGGTTACTGTGAAGGTGTAATCATAGATGATTTGGCGATCGATGCCGCCAATTGTTGTGCTCTGTTGCCATGTGCCGCCGATCTGTTCCTGAGAACTGACCTGTTCGTTGGTTGGATCGCCATTAAAGTTGGTGGCCCCGGTATTTTCATCAACCACAAAGTAGGTGTCTGGCCCGGTATAGCGCCATGTTGAACCAGAGCCGGGGTTGAATGCATAGTTATGAGCGGACCCGTTCACCGTGCTTTGGGTGCCGAATATGGTGTTGGAATAACCGTAATGAACAGGCATTGCTTCAATCCAATCGCATCAATTGCGTCGGATTGTTTCTATTTCGGCAACGGGGCGGGGATACGGCGAAACCCAGTCATTTGAGGCAAATGCGGGGCAATTTAGAGGTAATTATGGTCAGGTCCGAACCACAGGTAGCGGTTCGGATCTAGAGAAGTGTTAATTGATGAATGGCGCGGGGTCGACGCTGTCAAAGCCTTTGCGGACCTCAAAATGCACATAAGCATCATCGCCACCACGCAGTTTTGCGATCTGTTGACCCCGGCGAACACTGTCGCCTTTTTTGACACTGACGTCTGTGACGTTGGCATAAACCGTCAACAAATTGCCGGCATGCCGCACCACGACAATTGGCACGCCCTCGGCGCTTTTGGTGATTGCAGCGACGGTCCCGGTGTCGGCGGCCTTAACAGGCGCGCCAGCCGATGCCTTGATGTTGATGCCTTCGTTTTTGCCTTTGGAATAGCTGCGAATGATACTGCCCTGCACAGGCGTCTGCATCTTTGTTGCCTTTGCAGGTTGGGTGGTCTTGCCCACATCTGCCACGGGTTTGGCAGGTTTGGTCGCTGCTGGCAGTGGTTTGGCAGTTGCATCATCTGGCAGCGGT
Source organism: Sulfitobacter sp. (assembly GCA_051252035.1). Lineage (GTDB taxonomy): Bacteria > Pseudomonadota > Alphaproteobacteria > Rhodobacterales > Rhodobacteraceae > Sulfitobacter. Next base: position 12,598 of record JBPOFE010000064.1, on the reverse strand, counting down.
GTCGCCGCCGAAGGGGGTGTCGGCGTTGGGCTGCCTGCACCCGGCAACGTCGTTGCGGCAGAGGTAGAGGCCCTGCGCTTTGGAGGGTTTTGCTGCGGCACTGGGATCAGCAGGAACTGTCCCGCGCGGATCGCAAAGTCGGGGCCAAGACCGTTCCATTCAGCGAGTGATTTCACGGGCACACCATAAAGCCGGGCCACGGTATAGGCAGTTTCGCCACGCTCAACCCGGTGGCGTACAGGCTCCTTACCAGTCTGTGCACCCGATGGGCTGGCGGGTGGCAATGCGGCTGTCTGAACGCCGGGTGTCGCGGGCGCGCGGTCGATGGCACCACCAGCAATAGATGAAATATCAACAGGTTGGATTGGTCCCGTGCCTGCGGCCCCTGTCGCGGGCGAGGGTTCAGCCACACGGTTGGGCAGGGCGATAATCTCGTCCTTGCGCAGCGGCACGTCTGGTTCAATCCCGTTGTAGCGGGCCAAGGCGGCGGTATCGGCCCCGACACGTGCGGCGACATCAGCCAAGGTGTCACCCCGGCGTGCGACAGCAACTTGATAGTTGGGATAGGAAATCACACCGCGATTGTCGGGGCGTGGTCGATTTGCCAATGGTCCTGTCGCAGCTTCGGCAGTGGAAAATCCGCCGTTAATCCCGCGCAGATCGAAATCCAGCGGTTGGCCGTCGCAACCAGCAAGCAAAATAGCGCTGGCCCCGGCCAGCAGGGTCAGCCGCGTGCGGCGGCGGGTGGGGAAGTGGCGCATCTGCTTGTCCTCATCAACATCGTTTCCCCGTGTCATCCGGGGTTTTGCGTACCATAACGTAATTATGTGTCTTTGCCCAACCCTTCTAGCAAGGGAACAAAGCGTACGGCCCGCATTTCGTCATAATCGAGGCCATCGGCGGTTTTCCGCACTCTGATCAGGTGTTGAACGGTATCTGATTGGCCGACAGGCAGCACCATGATGCCACCTTCCTTAAGCTGTGACAGCAAGGGGCCGGGTGGGTCTTCGGCGGCAGCTGTCACGATGATGCGGTCAAACGGGGCCTGTTCGGCCAATCCGTATGACCCATCGGCGGTGATCGCGGTGATGTTGGTCAGATCCAGACTATCGAAAATCTCGCGTGCTTCACGTACCAAGCGGCGGTGGCGGTCGATGGTATAGACCCGCCGCGCCAGTTTGCTGAGGATTGCCGCCTGATAGCCCGATCCGGTGCCGATCTCCAACACCTTGTCGCGCGGTGTGATCTCAAGTGCCTGTGTCATCAACCCAACAACTGATGGCTGGCTGATTGTCTGTCCGCAGGCGATCGGCAGCGGCATGTCCTCGTAGGCGCGCTCAGAAAACAACCCGCGAATGAACGGGCCACGGTCAACGGATTCCATTGCCGATAGCACCCGCGCGTCCGTCACCCCCTTGGACCGCAGCGCATAGAGGAACTGCATTTTGCGTTCCGCTTCGCTATCTGCGGGTTCATCGTTCATGTGTTGATGCTCGCATGCGCGGCAAGTGCCGTGTGATCGGTCAAATCAGCACGCATCGGTGTGACCGAGATATAGCCATCCAAGTTGACGGCAGCGTCGGTGCCCTCTTCGGTGCGCACGGTCTGATCACCACCCCTGATCCATAGGAAACGGCGGCCCGATGGGGATTGGTGCGGTTCTGTCGAAAACCCTGTGCCGGGACGCATGCCTTGCGGGGCGACACGGGTGCCTTTGACGTCTGCTGCCGCGACGGGAGGAAAATTTACATTATAAAACAGGCGGTAGCCCGTTTGTCCGTCAGGCGTATTAGCCAAGATGCGGCGTACAACATCCGCGCCATGGGCGACGGCGGCCTCAAACGGGTTGTCCAGATCACGGTTGCCGACACCATAGTATTGCGACAGGGCGATGGCGGGCAGACCTTGCAAAGCCGCCTCCATCGCCGCCCCAATGGTGCCGGAATAGAGCGTGTTTTCAGCTGAATTATTACCGCGATTGACACCAGACAGCACCAGATCAGGCGGCGCTGCGGTCATCGCGTCATGGATTGCGGCCAACACGCAATCGGCGGGCGATCCTTCGGCGGCGAATACGCGTGCGCCAAGCTGGTTGATCATCATTGGATGGGTGTAGCTGATGCAATGGCCGACGCCCGATTGCTCAAAGGCCGGTGCGCAGGTCCAGACCTCGCCATCAGGTCCGGCAAGATCACTTGCAATTTCGTGCAGGACCGACAGGCCCGGTGCGTTAATACCGTCGTCGTTGGTGATCAGAATACGCATGAAATGCCCCTTTTCGTCTTGATAAGCGAGGGGGCTGCGGGCGGCAAGCGTGCGCTGCCTTAGCAGAGGTATTTAAGAAAGGGTGACGCTTAAAGTTGCGCCAATACCGCAGATGCCTGGGTATGAGGATCAGCAAGGTCTGTGCGATCTTCACCGGGGAAAAACCGCGCACGGGTGGCGGTGGGCATCGGTTCGGGTGTCATGATATGCACTTTGGGGCCGATTTTGGCGGTTTCGCTCTGCCATGACTGGGCCAGCGCCATTTGCGCGGCTTTGGTGGCGCCGTAACTGCCAAAGAACTTTTGCCCAACACGTGGATCATCAAAGAATACCGCTTGCCCGGTTTGCCCCAAAAGTGGCGCCAAAAAATTGATCAAAGTTGCCGTCGCGGTGATGTTGCCCGCAACTGATTTGGCCATATCCTTGGCATCCACGTGATCGACAGGGGCCAACGGGGCGGCATGGATGGCAGCGTGTAACCACAGATCAAGCGCGCCCCAACGGTCATGGATACCACGGCACAACGTCGCCATCGCATCCACATTGGTGACATCCATCGGGGCCAAGGTTGCAGAACCGCCTGCGGCCTTGATCCGGTCGTCCAATTCCTCAAGCGCGCCTGTGGTACGTGCCACGGCGATGATGTGATGCGTGGGGGCCAGTGCCTCGGCCAGCGCCGCGCCAAGACCGCGTGAAGCGCCTGTGATCAATGCTGTTTTTGTCATGTGTTGGCTTTGCACCGCAGACGTAAGGGCGTCAAGAGGGCAGGTTAGCCTTGGGGGAGTTTCATCACTTTTGATTTGCCATTGCGATTGAGAACCAGACGGTCTTTCCCGATCGCGGCGACAACCCCGCCATTGAACCTATCGCCAACAGCCACGCGGGCAAAGTCGCCATTATTTTCACGGACAAGCGCGTTCAGGTTCGCTTCGCTGCCAAATACGCCGATCAGGGCGATACGGCTCAACGTTGCGGTTTGGGTTGCGATTTTTGCCACGTTTTCAGGTGTTGGCAGGTTCTCTTCTACGTCTTTCGAGGACATCTTGGTACTTTCTGGCGCATTGGGATGCGCGACTCAGGGGTTGTTTATGCTGCAGTGCAGCTAACAACGCTTCTGCGTCTGCGAAAGAGGGCGAAAATGGCATCGGCCAAAGCCTGCCTGAGCCTCGGCAGAGATTGGCCTAGCGGGCCGATTTGGCCTTGGCGCGGTGGTAGGTAAAGGTCATGTCCGCCAGATGCGCGATGGCCTGTTCAGGCAACGGTTTATCAAGCGCAATTGCCAAATGTCGCTGGCCATCATTCTCGGGCAGATCAGGATATAAATCCTGCATACGCGCGGCCAGATCGGTTTTACAGTCGACATACAGGGACAGCCGGTTGGGAAAACTTGGGTTCCAATCCATGCGCAGGGTGGACCCGGTGCGCGGTCTAATCGGCCGCCATGATGGTTGACCCCATTTTAGGCTCTCATCCAGCGTGCCGACCTCGGCCTTGCGCGCGATGTCCTGAAACAAGGCGCGACAATCCATTAACGTCTGTTGAGCGTTTTCCGGCCAGTCTGTGATCCGAGCGAGAAGCGGGGCAGGTGCATTTTCCATAAACAAGGTATGCCAGCACGTACTGACAAAAACTGGCAGTGAGATTACTCAGCCGCCGGTTTCATTTCAAATCCTTGGGTGACCTGATCTGCTGGGACCACGGGGTATTCACCCGAGAAACATGCATCGCAATATTGCGGGCATTTTGCATTGCGGCCATTGGCCTCACCCACGGCGCGGTAGAGACCATCCATTGAGATGAATTTGAGGCTGTCGACCTGTAAATGATCACGCATTTCATCTTCTGACATGGTCGCCGCCAACAGTTTTTCGCGCTGCGGGGTGTCGACGCCATAAAAACAAGGCCAAGCAGTGGGGGGTGACGCGATGCGGAAATGCACTTCAGCGGCCCCGGCGTCCAAAATCATTTCTTTGATCTTGCGGCTGGTAGTGCCGCGCACCACGCTGTCATCGACCAGAATAACCCGTTTGCCCCGGATCAGCGCGCGGTTAACATTCAGCTTAAGGCGCACCCCCATGTTGCGGATCTGTTCGGTTGGCTCAATGAAGGTACGGCCCATGTACTGATTGCGGATGATGCCCATCGCATAGGGAATACCGGATTGCAGGCTGAAACCAATCGCCGCTGGCGTGCCGGAATCCGGCACAGGGCAGACCAGATCGGCCTCAACGGGGCTTTCCTTGGCCAATTCGCGCCCAATTGCTTCGCGGGTTTCATAGACGCTGCGGCCCCCTAGGATACTGTCAGGGCGGCTGAAATAGACATGTTCAAAGATGCAGAACTTTGACGGCATAGGGCGGAATGGGAAATGCGATTCGACACCCATGTTGGTGATTACCACCATTTCGCCCGGCTCAATCTCTCGGACAAATTCGGCACCAATGATATCCAGCGCGCAGGTCTCGGATGAAAGTGCCCAGCCATCGCCAACCTTACCCAAAACCAAGGGGCGCACACCCAATGGATCGCGCACACCGATCAGTTTGGTGCGAGTCATGGCGACGACAGAAAATGCGCCCTCAACCCGGCGCAGAGCATCTTCCATGCGTTCGGGGATATTGCGCTGCAACGACCGGGCCATCAGGTGAATAATACATTCGCTGTCTGAGGAGGACTGAAAAATGCTGCCCCGTTCGATCAACTCGCGGCGCAGGGCATTGGCGTTGGTGATATTGCCGTTATGCGCAATCGCGGCACCGCCCATGGCAAATTCGCCAAAGAACGGTTGCACATCGCGGATCGCCGTTGGCCCTTTGGACCCTGACGTGGAATAGCGTACGTGGCCGATGGCCAGTTCACCCGGCAATGTCTCCATCACCTTTTGCGAGGTGAAATTATCGCGGACATAGCCAAAGCGGCGCGCAGATTGAAACCCGGCAGCAGGGTCATAGCTGACGATGCCGCCCGCTTCTTGACCTCGGTGTTGTAGGGCGTGCAGGCCAAGAGCTACAAAATTTGCTGCGTCCGCCAAACCAACGACGCCAAAGACGCCGCATTCTTCTTTTAACTTATCGTCACTGTCATTGTCGCGCAGATAGGACGTATCAAATGGGTGGGCGGGGGGCATGATCTTGGCAGGGGATTTTGGCGTGTCTTGGGTCACGGGGAGGCAGCTCCGAATCCGACAATATGCAATTGGCCCTGTGTAGGCCGATTAGTTGCGGCTGTCACCCCGCAAGGCTGCTCTCACACGCAAGAGTTTGCAATGTGAGTGCTTGCTTTACTCACCGCAGGTGCCAACCAAAGCCTCGTAACGTGTTGTGATCCAGCCCAAGGCCTCTTCTGGATTTTTCTCTTCGATCTGTCCGGTAAAGCGGCCAAAGACCTGCGCTGAGCGGCTGTCATCGACGATGGTGAATTTCTGGCCAGTGATCACCGTGTCATAGACAAAGAACGCAATCGCCACCAACAGAATGCCGCGCACGACGCCAAAGACAAAGCCGAGTCCCTGATCGGCGCCGCCAAAGATTGAGCGTTGCACCAGCGATGAGAAAAGCGGGGTGAACAGGGACACAACGATAAGCGCGACGGCAAACACGATAGCAAAGGCGCCGATGATCGATAATTCGCAGCTGTCGGCAAGGAATTCACCGACAACTGGAATTTCACGCACCAGCGGTTCAACTTGCGGGGCAAACAGAAAGGCCAGAATGGCGGCGGCGATCCAGCCGACAATCGCCATCAGTTCGCGCACCAGCCCACGGCCATAGGCCAACAGGGCGGACAGTACGATGACCAATGCCACCACCCCGTCGATAATGGTAAAACCTTCCATGCGCGTCCTGCCTTTATGTATGAGGGCGGTCAGCCCGCCCCGAATATTTCGCCTACAAACCCGGTCAGATCGCTCATTTGATTGAGCGTTATGCCGTTCACACCCACGGATTTCCCACCAACGGGTGCAATGGCGCTGGTAAAACCAAGTTTTTGCGCCTCTTTCAACCTATTTTCGGTCTGGGAGGCCGGGCGCAGGGCACCTGATAGGCTGATTTCCCCAAAAACCACAGTTTCAGCAGGCAGTGCTACATCCTCGCGTGCAGATAGCAGTGCCGCTGCAACCGCAAGGTCGGCGGCAGGTTCGGATATTTTCATGCCGCCTGCGACGTTGAGATAGACGTCAAGCCCGGCAAAGGGGATGCCACAGCGCGCTTCTAGCACCGCGAGGATCATGGCAAGGCGGCCCGAATCCCACCCCACAACGGTACGGCGGGCTTGGGAATGGGGCGAGGGGGCGACAAGCGCTTGCAATTCGCACAAAACCGGCCGGGTGCCTTCAATGCCCGCGAACACTACGGACCCGGCGCTGGGTTGACCGCGCTCAGACAGGAACAGGGCAGAGGGGTTGGTGACTTCGGACAACCCCGCCCCGGTCATTTCAAACACGCCAATCTCATCGGCGGGGCCGAAACGGTTTTTGACGGAGCGCAGGATGCGGAACTGATGCCCGCGTTCGCCTTCGAAATAGAGCACCGTATCGACCATGTGTTCAACCACACGGGGGCCAGCGATCTGACCATCTTTGGTCACGTGACCGACCAGAATAACTGACGTACCTTTGCGTTTGGCAAAGCTGGTGAGTTCATGGGCCGCCGCGCGCACCTGACTGACCGAACCCGGTGCAGATTCGACATTGTCCGCCCACATGGTTTGGATTGAATCGATGATGGCAAGTTGCGGTTTTTCCGCCTCTAATGTGGTCAGAATATCGCGGAGGTTGGTTTCAGCAGCCAGTTTCACTGGCGCATCTGCCAGCCCAAGCCGCTGCGCGCGCATGCGCACCTGTGCGCTGGCTTCTTCGCCACTGACGTAGATGGTTTTTAATCCAGATTTGGCAAAATGTGCTGCCGCCTGCAAAAGCAATGTCGATTTGCCGATGCCCGGATCACCGCCCACCAGAATGGCTGAAGCCGCAACCAGACCACCGCCCAACACGCGGTCAAGTTCCGTGATGCCTGATTGACTGCGCGGTGGTGGCGCTTCTTCGGTTGATAGATCACTCAGCTGCATCGCAGCACCCCGTTTGGTGCCCAAAGATTTGCTGGGCGGACCGGATGAGATGCCCTTGTCTTGTTGGATCGTGTTCCATTCGCCGCAGCCATCACAGCGGCCTGACCACTTGTTAAAGCTGGCGCCGCAGGAATTGCAGGAGAATGTCGTGGTTGCCTTGGCCATGCAGCCTTTTGTAGAGATTGATGTACAAGGTCAAAGAAATTCGACACGCGGAAGGTCATTCGAAAGGATCAAACATGAGCAAATTAGCCACTGCTATCACAGCGCTTGTTCTCGCGGCCTCGGCGGGCTGGGCAGACCCGTTTATCGTTAAAAATATATCGGACGGGTTTCTGAACGTCCGATCTGGGCCGGGAACCACCTATGACATATTGCGGCGTGTCTATCCGGGGGATCAGGTCGAAAGCATCGAACAAAAAGGTCGCTGGGTGCGCATCGGATTGCAGGGCGGCGGTACGGGCTGGATCTCAGGTAACTTTCTAAAGCGCATCGATAACTTTAGCGGCGGTATCCGTACGGTTGTCCAAACCAGCGACGGATATTTGAATCTGCGCAGTGGGCCGGGAACATCACATGGTATTTTACGCCGAATCTATCCCGGTGATCAGGTGCTTGTGTTGTCCGTGCAAGGCAACTGGTTACGTGTGCGCACGCAGACAGACTCTGTAGGGTGGGTTTATGGGAAATACGTAAAATAGCAGATAACTGGATGAAAGCGCGATTGGGTATCGCAGATCACTCCGCGGCTTTTGGCGGCATCTCAATCACGGTGTTGTCCAGCACTGTTGGATTGGTACGGACCACAGTTTCCATGCCCAGTTCCGGCAGGATTTCCCGCATTTCCTCGCGTAAACGGTCCAACTGTGCTGCGGCGACGCTTTCTTCTAACTCAATCTCATGCAGCCAATGCTTAAGCTCGGTGGAAATGCCCTTTGCCTGATCCAGCCGCGTGTTAAACAGCTCCACCTCTTCTTGGCGCTGTTGCAGGAAATCACGGGCGCGCTTGATCTTGTCGTCGGAATAGACCGTCGCCAATTCCTTTGAAATATGGCTCATCTGAGCAGCTACTTCGAGCAGGCTTGGTTCAAGCGTACTGAGATCAGGATGATCGCGCAGATAGGCCAGACGTTCGCGCACGGCGTCAAATTCTGAACTCAGTTGAAATGTCGCAGCGCGGTCAGCAGCATGCACGGCGGCATAGGCCTGCGCCACATCATTCATCCCAATCGAGAATCGACGATGCGAGTTTTCAAGCTGCATGATCCGGCGGTTGGAGGGCAGAAAGAAACAGATCGACACTGTCAAAACAGTCAGCGCGATTTGCGCGTACATGCCTGCGTTGTCGATGGGAACACCCTGATATTGCAAAGATAGGCTGATCCAAGACCATTGGCCGATGGCCGCCATCATACTGGCCCCAAGCAACGCCAACGCGGCAATCACAAACAGCAACAACGACAAACGTTGAAACAAAAACTGAATTAAATACGCGAACGCGCGAAGCTGCGACACAGTGACATTCCCCCCACGGAAAGATCGTTATCGGCAAGTTTATGCCTATTGGCGTCATTATCCACGATAAAATTCATTTTTTGGTGCCGTAAGGGGAAAACGGCCCGAAATGTTACAGAAACTGCCGAGTTGTTTCGGAGTTTGGCCTAATAGGCATCCGAATCGCGGTATTGTTCACTGTGCCAACTGATGAAGAGCGACAGCAGAATGCAGGCTGTAAACAAATACAGGCCCCATGCGACCTCTATTCGACCCACACCGATGCCTTTGGTCAGCGTGATATAGAGTGCGATCAAGAAAATATCCGCCATCGCCAGTTTGCCCAAAATGTGCAGCACGGGCAGCACACGGCGGCTGAGCAGGCCAAAATGCAGCAGTGCCAGACCGATGGTTTTTAAGTAGGGCGCAAAAAGCGCAAACACTGTGACGATGAGCGCCAGAAAAATATCAGAGGCCCAAAGTGACTGCAGACCCGTCAGCACCGATATTTCATCAAGCGAAAACAGTGGTAATAACCCTGCGCGCATCAGTGGTGCGGCCCATGCGACCGGGTACAAGACCAGCAGCGCCAGATTGAGATATTTGATCATTTGGGTGGCGTTCACGACGTCAGATACACCCGGTCATACCGAGCGCCCAAGGACGTGAGGATTTCATAACCGATGGTGCCAGCGAAATCGGCAACGGTATCCACCGACTGGTGCAATCCGATCAGTTGCAAATGTTCCGGTGTGGTGTGCAGGCTGCTGATGTCAACGGTGATCAGGTCCATCGACACCCGGCCAATAACAGGCACTTTGACGCCTTCGTGGCTCAATGTCGCATCTGCCCCCATCGCGCGGATCAACCCATCGGCATAGCCTGCGGCGATTGTCGCGACGCGCGTGTCCCATTCTGCAGTATAACTATTGCCGTAACCCACGGTTTCGCCCGCCACGACATCGCGGATCTGTATGACGGGCACGTCCAAGGTGATCACGGGCGTTGCATCTATGAACGGCAATCCGCCGTACAGCCCGACACCGGGGCGGGTCAGGTCAAAATGGTACTCCGGTCCCAGCAGAATGCCACCCGTTGCCGCCAGTGATCGCGGCACATCGACGCCTGCAGTCATATCCTCAAACGCCGCCCGTTGCCGTGCGTTCATCGCATGACCGGGTTCATCGGCGCAGGCCAGATGTGACATGATCAAGGTCGGACGCTGTGCCAAGGCAATGTCTCGCAGGGCCGACCATTCGGCAGGCTCCATCCCCAGACGGTTCATTCCGGTGTCGAGTTGCAAACCAAAAGGATGCCCCGGCAGAGCCTCGACATGGACCAGCAATTGATCAACCGAATTGATCATCGGCGTGAGGTCGGCACTGCGGATCAGATCGGCATCACCGGGCATGTGACCCGAAAACACGCTGATCGCGGGGCCAGGGCCGAGGGCACGGCGCAGGGCGACGCCTTCTTCAGCCATGGCAACAAAGAACTGCCGCGCTCCAGCTTTGGCCAATGCGGGCCCAGCCTTGGCAATGCCCAGCCCATATGCATCGGCCTTGACCACGGCGGCAGTTTCAACATCGCTCAGGCGGTCAAGTGCCTGCCAGTTAGCGGCGAGGGCAGAGAGGTCGATGGTTAAAGTTGCAGTTGTCATAAGGGCGTTCTGACAGGATGTGCGCAGACGTCAAGATGTCTGCAATGCGCGGCGCAAAGCGAGGCTGGCCTCAACTGCGGCAAGGGCAGCGATCAAGATCAGCAGCGCCGTCACGCCAATTTCCGTCAACATCCAGCCTGCAATCAAAGGAAAGCCGAATATCCCCACGAAATAGGTCAGTGCAAAGAGTTGCAGCGTTTGCGGCCCGATGTCGTCCTCGGCGTCACCTGCGGCCATGGCGACAAGGATTGGATATGACACGCCATACCCCAGCCCGAACAGAACCGCGACCGTGAGATATAAAATCACCGAAGCGCCGCTGATCATAAACAATATGATGCTGCCGCACATGATATATTGCAGCAGCGCGATGGTCAGATAGGGCGTTTTACCACCTTTGAATTTAGCAAGGATCAGGCGGAATACGACCACTGTGATCGTATAGGTTAAAAAGAAATTTGCGTAGTTCAGCCCTCTTGCATCCGCAAAGACCGATTGAAAGTTGTTAAGTCCGGCAAACACACTGGCCCCCAAGAAGACCATGATTATGGGCGTACGGGCGGGTGAGGCAAGGATGCGCCCAAGAAGCGGTAGCGTGATGCGAGAGGATGCTTCGGGACCGGGGATCAGCGCGTGTTGCTGGACAGGTTTTTTGAGCATGAAGAATAGAACGGCACTGATCACACAAAGCATGGACGTGATATAAAACGCGTCAGATACGGTAAAACTCCTGGCCTCAAGCGCCGCAGCAAGCACAGGCGACAGCCCGAAACCCGCCATCACAAAGACCGACATTAAGGTGAAATACCGCACCCGTTCATCGGCGCGCACAAGCCGGGTCAGCACAATTGGACCCAATGAATAGGTTAGCCCCCAGCCAAACCCCAACAAAGCGCTCGCCAGAACAAGCATCACACCAACTGACCCAACCGAGCCATATAGGAACAAGGACGTCGCAATCGCGAGACAGGCGACACCCAGAGATGTCAGCCGACCCAGTGCGTCTGACAAATGTCCCGAATAATAGACCGTGAACAATGTAGTGATTGCAGTGACAAACAACATTGCACCAACGGTTTTTTCACTGGCCCCAAATGTGTCGAACAGGCGTGGCAACATGAACGTCAGCCCGTAAGCGCCCGCCTGAAAAAACACCGCCAGAAAATAGAGGGCAAATGTGACGGTGCGTGACAAATTGCTGGTCCTTGTGCCTGCGCCACACCGACGGTGAGCAGCAAGGCTGACTTAAAGCTGCGGCGCAACCCAACGTCAATGGCGACAAAGCAGGGTATGAGGACATAAGATGCTCACATGACACGGCTCAAGATCATGTTTTCACATATCGGTGTCGCGCTGATGGGCGTGGCTTGCGCTGTGGCGTTTGTTGGGATGACCATCGCGGCGCCCGGCTGGGTCTGGCTGCTGGTGCCGCTGGGCGTGGGCGCACAGATGCTCAATGAATATAATCTGCACCGCTATGTGTTTCATCTGAAACCACCGCGCCGGCAATGGGCATTTAATTTGCTCTATCGGGCGCATTATGGACATCATGATTTCCCCACCAATCACGGGCTGTTCTTTGTCCCGGTCTGGGTGGCGCTGCCGATGCTGGCGTTCAACTTCTGCCTTGTTTGGGGCGTGATGACATTGCTGGGTGTTGATGCCGCGTTCTGGATAGCGGTTGCGATCGTGCCGTGTGGGGGTGTTCTGACCTTTATGGGATACGAATGGTTCCATATGACAGCGCATCTGAACCTGCCTAAAACGCGAATAGAGCGGCATGTATCGACGCTGCACAATCAGCACCATTTCCGCGATTTCAGCAAATGGTTCCATGTCAGTCCGGGTGGTCAGATCATCGACCGGATGATGGGCACGGACATCGACCGGGAGGCACTGAAATCACAGCAACGGATTGAGTTTATCCGCACCTTGGGCATGGCTCCGGATGATCCACGGCTGGTGTCGGCTCGGGCGCGGTTTGCTACGAAATACGGGTTGTCCCAGACTGAGATCGCGCGCGCGGCTGCCAGTTAACGGACAGGCTCAAATGCGCAATACATGCATTGTCGCGTAACCCACGCGGCAAGTACCTCAAGTGGTGCGGCATGG
>JBPOFE010000063.1:0-17156 GCA_051252035.1 Sulfitobacter sp. | reverse complement strand
ATCTCGACATGGCTACCGACGATGATGATGGGACCAGAAATCATTACGAAGTAGCGATACTCTGAATGGAAATAGAAAAGGGCGGCATGTCAGATCGACGTGCCGCCCTTTTGCATGCGTAGTGCATCGGTATTTGTAAAAGGGTGAATGTTAAGAAGCGGCGAGTGCGGCGATGATCGGGGCAAAGTCGCTGGCTTTGAGGGAGGCACCGCCGACCAGCGCGCCATCGACGTTTTCGGCCCTGAAAATGGTTTCTGCGTTGTCGGGTTTGACCGAGCCACCATAAAGCAGTGGGATTGCGTCGCCGATATCATCGCCAAAGCGCGCGATCAGGCGGGCGCGGATAAAATCATGCACCTCGATGATTTGCTCAAGGCTGGGGACCACGCCTGTGCCAATTGCCCAGATCGGTTCATAGGCAATCACGACGTTGCTGGCGCTTGCCGCATCAGGCAAGGAACCGGACAGCTGGCCACCGATGATATCAAGCGTGTTGTTGGCCGCGCGGTCATCGCCGCTTTCGCCGATGCACAGGATCGCGGTGAGACCAGCGGCCCACGCACATTTCACTTTGGCGCGCACGTCGCTGTTGGTTTCCTCGTGGGCATCGCGGCGCTCTGAATGGCCGACGATAACGAACCCGGCACCGGTATCCGCGATCATCGCCGCGGAAATATCGCCGGTGAACGCACCTGCATCCTGCATGTGGCAATCTTGGGCGCCGATGTGGATGCTGTGTTTTTTGGCGACCTCAGTGGCACGGTAGAGCAATGGCGCAGGCGGGCAGATCACCACGTCGGGGCCGCCTTGGGGTATCAGATCAGCCAGTGTTTCGAGTTCGGCCAGCGCCGCGGAGGTGCCGTTCATCTTCCAGTTTCCGGCAGCAATTCTTCTGCGCATGTCATTCTCCTCATGTCCTGAACGGGTGTAGCGGCAGGCTGGTCCTCGGGCAAGCACTGCGCTAGGCATGGCCCCTGAATGGTGATCTGCCGGGAGAAAGCAAAGATGATACCACGGATTAATCTCGAGGCATTGAGCACCGGGGATGAGATGGCGCTGGCCGCGATGCACTGGGCGGCGGCGGACATTGGTTTTGCGACGATCTATAACACGGCACTGACGTCTGAGCGTGTGAAGCAGGTGATTGAAACCTATCGCGTTTTTTTTAAACTGTCAGAGGCGGAAAAGCTTCCCTGCGAAATGTCCAAAACCGGGTCGAACCGGGGCTGGGGGGCTGCGGGGTCTGAACAGGTCGATCCCAAGGCCAATGCCGATTATAAGCAGTTCTTTGACAGCGGAGTGGCGTTGCCCAAGGGCGATCCGCGCCTGCAATCGCCGTTTTACGCAGCCAATCAGTGGCCTGCAAAACCTGATAATTTTGAGACGGTGATCAGTGCCTATTACACCGATGCCTGTGCGGTCGCACTGGAAGTGTTGCGCGGGGTTGCGGCAAGTTTGGGCCGTCCATGGGACAGTTTCGATCATGCCTTTGACACGCCTATGGCGCTGCTCAGGGGTAATTATTATCCCAAACGTCCGGCATGGGCGGGGGCCAAGGATTTTGGCATTGCGACCCATACCGATTATGGATGTCTGACTTTGCTGGCGACGGATGGATCACCGGGGTTGGAGGTGCGCAGGCGTGGCGGCGGATGGATACCGGTCAGTGCAGCCCCCGGCGAATTTGCGATCAACTTTGGTGAGATGATCGCGTTTTGGAGTGATGGGGAAATACAAGCCACGCCACATCGGGTGGTGGGGGGCAATGCCGAACGTATTTCGGTGCCGCTGTTTTTCAATCCGACCTATGAGACCAATGTGGCCCCGATGGGAACAGATGAGGTGGTGCTGGCGGGGGATCACCTGTCGCGGCGCTATAACGAGACCTATGTGCATTTGCGTTGATCCCTAGCGCAGCAGGTCAAGTGCCTCGCGGCCCAGTGATGTGGCAAGGTCAGGATCGTCAATGGCGGCGTCCGGTAATGTCCAATAGGGCATGGCGGTCTCTGTTCCGTTCTTGCGGGTATAAGACCAAATTTCAGACCCCATATCCGCGAGTTTTGCGCTGAATTCGTCATTTTGCGATTTGATGAAAATCTGCGCATCTGACCGGATCAATGCAAATATCACGCCATCCGAATAGATGCTCATGCCGCCAAACATCTTGCGGGTGGTGATATCCGGTAGGGCGCTGAATAATTCCTTGGCAAATGCGATATCGGCCTCTGCAAGGCTCACTTGGCCGCCAAAGCGTCGTCAAATTTGATCGACTCGCCGCAGCCACAGGCTTCGGTCACATTGGGGTTGCGGAATTTAAATCCGGATTCCAGCAATGTGGTTTCATAGTCAATCTCGGTGCCAAACAGAAACATCTGCGCCATGGGGGCGATCATCACCCGCGCGCCATCTTGTTCGACAACTTCGTCGTTGGGATCGGTATCCTCAACATATTCCATGGTGTATTCCATGCCCGCACAGCCGCCTTTTTTGACACCAATGCGCAGGCCGGCATGGCCCGCGGATTGCATCAGCTTCGCAATCTGGCTTGCTGCCTTTGGTGTGATCGTGACGGCTTGTTTGCCGGGAATGCCGAACATGCTGTGTACTCCTATGCGCCCAAGATAAGCGCAGGGCGGTGACTTCTCAAGCGGTTCACAGTGAATTCATCACGACTTGCGTGATGAATGCGATCACCAGCGCCCAACCAAAGGACGCCAGCGTACCAATGATCACATATTCGCTGACCGCGCGATCCTTTGATACGGTGTCAAAGCGCAGGATGGATTTGGCGGCAATCAGGAAACCGATGCCTGTGGGTTCGCCGATCATCACCATCAGATAGATCAATGTCCGCTCCAGTAATCCAATCATTTTACCCGCATTTTCAAGGCCCTCCAAGTCGTTCTTGACCTGAAACCCCGCCATTAGGTAACCAATGGCAGGAAACCCCGCGCGGGTGGCTACGATAAGTCCGGTTATGAACAGGGCGATGGGTAGCAAGGTGTCGATGTGGTCGGCCCAATACCCCATGGCAACCGCATCGGGCACCCACCATGCAGCGATTGCAATCGTGAGCACATGCGCCGCCTGATCGACCAGATAGGCCCAAAGCGTGTCTGCGGGCAGAGCATAGGTTTTCACCGCATCAATCGCTAAATGGATCAAAGCGATGATCAATGCCAGCGCCGGATTGCCGCCCAGTGCCAATGTGGTGCAGACAAATACGATGCCAGCATGCAGCACCAGAACCGCTGGACTACGTTTGTTGTCTACCATCCATTTGGTTTGAAACACAAAATCCGCCAGCACATGCGCCGTGAGCAGGGCGATGGCGGTTTGAATGAACATGTCGGGCATATCATGGTCCGATGCGGTTTGGTGTTAGCGACGGTAGGTCAGTTAAGATCGGTTGTTTTGCCTTATTACAGGTAAAAAAGCTTGTTATTGAGAAAAACAAGCAAATTTACTTGTTTTAATTTTCTATAACAGCGCATGCCTCCAATAGTCTCGTGAGGCCGCTGCTGTCGATATGCTGTTGTACGGCTTGCTGGGTCAGGCCGAGCCTCTGCGCGACGTCGGCTTGGGTGGGCTCGGTTGGTGGTAGCATCAGATAGGCGATTTCCGCCTGACGTTGGGTCCAGCCTTTGATCATGTGATCCACCAGAGGCAAGGCCACACGCAAGGGCAATGGCGCGTCCGGCGCTGACAAAAGCGCGCCGCGTTTGATCTGATCCAACGCATGTCCAGAGCGCACAAATGCTGTGCCCTCGGCGCCCGCTAGGTCGTCGCCCTCAATCACACCATTGCCCAAGCCGATGCCAATGCGTGTATCAAACCCTTTGCCAGCGCTGCGCACGGAGGCACGCACCGCAGTCAAGCTGCGCAAAACCAAGCCGGGGGCGACAGCCATCTGCCAACCATCTCCGCGAAACCGGGTGAAATGCGCGGGCGTCCCTTGCCACGAGCGGATGTCTCGCGCGGCTTCGCGCAATTCTTTGAAAACACGCGTCAATTCGTCAGACGTCATGTCAGAAGATTTCACGATATCTCCGGTAAAAACCGCCCATTCGGTCATGTGTCGCCCCTCGTTTTGCCCAATGTCGCAGGTAGGGGGAAGCCGTGCAAGCAGAACCAAAACGGACCGTCCGAAGATGCGGGTGGCGCGCTGAAAACTTGGTCAGGCATTAGTGGAGGCCGAAAGCCTGATATGCTGTACGTAAAAGTGATGCGAAAGAACCGTAAAAATCAGGGGGCATTTTAACGGCGAATGGCACCGGCGCGCCTACATGAACCCTAGCTCAAGCCGTGCCTCGTCTGACATCATGTCCATGCCCCAAGGCGGCTCCCAAACCAGTGCTACGTCAACCTGTTTAACCCCGGCCAAGGGTTCGACCGCGTCAGCGACCCAGCCGGGCATTTCACCCGCCACGGGACAGCCGGGGGCGGTCAGCGACATCTTGATATCAACCTCGTTTTCGTCATTGATATCAATCGTGTAAATCAACCCAAGTTCATAGATATTCACCGGGATTTCGGGATCATAGACCGTGCGGCATGCCTCAACCACCGCCTCATAGAGCGGATGATCGGTAGATGAAGGCGCGATAAGCGGCGTGCCTTCAAGCGGTTGCGTCTGATCGGTCATGGGAGCCTCGTCTTTATATCCTGAGCATTTATATAGGGATTGCGGCGGGCAGCGTCCAGAGGGTGCCTAACCTTATGCGGCAGATATCACTTCTTAACGGAATAGGCCGGGCCGTAAAACAAACGGCACCCGTTTTGGGAATAATACACCGGGCGTTTGCTGTCTTTCAGATAGGCCTGACAGCGCCGCCAGACCCGCCATGGCGCGATCAACCCGCCATCCTTGCCAGATTGCACCGCCCATGCGCCATCGGGGCTTAATGCGTACCAAAGCGATCCTTTCACGGGCAAATAACGGGCGATATTTTTAGCAACTGCGCGCTGCGCTACGGTATTGCCGATCAAATGTGTATCGAATTTATCTGGGACTATCATGGATTGAATGACACAACCGCTGCGGCCCCGGTTGCACCGCTCCAATGCTTCGCGGCGGGCGTCATCCAATGAATGTCTGCCGCTGACCCATCCGAAATGCCCATCGGGATGGGCGGCGAAAGCGGCAAAATAGCCTTCTCTTGGGTATTTGGTTGTGAAGGCTGCCAATGCTCTGGCCGTTAAAATCACCGTGGGCGTGGTTTGCACGTCAGCGGCTGTTTCATAGAATGTCAGCGGCACAGCGATTGTGCGCTGCACATAAATCCAAGCCGCCGCGATGAACACGATCAACGTGACAAGCCGGATAGCTTTTTGCTGTGTCGCCTGCATGAGAGGGTCCCGGTTCCGTTATCGGGGCCGGAATAGCTGCGAATTTCGCCATCATTGTGATGGTAACGGGTCCATTTAGCGACGCTGCTACTGCGTAAACGTAACCGTTACTTCGGGGTCGCCGGGCAGCCCGGTGTAGGTGACGCTGGCACCACCCTTCATCTTTGCCGACGGCGTCAGCGGGCCAAAGGACCCGACACTGATCAGATCGCCTTTTTGCAGGGTGATGCCCTTGGACATGAGCCAAAGCACCGAATTGGCCGGGTTGCCCAGCACCGCTTTGCCCGGGGCGGTAACGATCACATCACCAGACCCATCGCGCAAGGATACGATCATATTTTCAAGGGCAGTGGACATTGCGGCAGGGTCGTCAACCATGATTGCATCACCCAGCACACCCAATTTTGGCGCTACACCAATGGCGGTCAGGGTTACTGCATTGATCGGTTCTCCCTGGGCCAGTGTCATGTCCGGCAATTCGATAAAAGGATGCACTGCGCTGATGTTTGAGATCACATCGCCGGGTGTCTGGGCCTCGTTTATCGCGTCGTCGCCGACCACCAGCACCAGATCAGCCTCAACCATAGGGATCGCGCCGAATTTGACCGGGATAGAAGCACCGCTTGGCAGCATCATCTTTTCAAAAAGCAGCCCCTGAACCGGCTCGGTCACGCCAAAGCGTTCCTGCGCCGGTTTGCTGGTCAATCCGGCCTTATAGCCAATGACCGGACCCATCGTCGGTTCCAGCGCCTTGGCAAGCGCTGCTTGCGTGCACAGCGCGTCTTCCATTGTGCCATCCACATTCAGCGCCTTTGCCGGTTCATGCGCTACGGCAGAAGCAACGAACGCCGCAATCTCTGCGTCGGTGGCACAATCAGCATAGGCGAAAACCGGGGTAATCAAAGCGGCGGCAAGGGCAAATGGGCGCATGGCAGGGTTCCTGAAATAAGGATCAATCTAAACTGACATTAACCCTGCCTGCGGTCCTTGCAAGGGATAAGCCTTGTTATCCATCGGATTTGCGCCGCCGCACGGGTTGCGGTTTTACCCGCGCTTCAATCTCATCATAAAGCTTGCCCACGATGTCTTTGCCGCTGGCTTTTTCGATGCCTTCAAAGCCGGGGGATGAATTGACTTCGAGCACCTTTGGCCCAGCGTCGGATCGCAGCAAATCAACACCCGCCATGCCAAGGCCAAAGGCGCGTGCCGCGCGTACGGCTGTTTCGCGCTCGATCTTGGATATGCGCACCACCTTGGCCGATCCGCCGCGGTGCAGGTTTGAGCGAAAATCACCTTCCGCTCCGGTGCGTTTCATCGACGCCACCACCTTACCCGCCACGACGAGACAGCGGATGTCTTCGCCCGCGGCCTCCTTTACAAAGTCCTGCACCAAAAAGTTGGCTTTGAGGCCGCGAAAGGCGTCAATCACTGATTCAGCCGCTTTTTTGGTTTCCGCCAACACCACACCTTTGCCCTGGGTGGATTCCAGCAATTTCACGATCAAAGGAGCGGTACCGACCAGCGCCATCAAGTTGCTGGTATCCTTGGGCGAGGCGGCAAATGCGGTGGTGGGCATGCCAATGCGTTTGGCCGCCAGCACCTGATGCGCATGCAGCTTATCGCGGCTGGCGGTGATACCTGCGCTGCTGTTGACGCAATAAGTTCCGATGGTTTCAAACTGGCGGATCACCGCGCAGCCATAGGGTGTCACAGAGGCACCAATGCGTGGGATGATCGCGTCATAGCGCGGTAGTCGCTTGCCATCGTAATGCACTTCGGGGGCCAGTTGGTTGATCGCCATGTAACACCGGGTGGTGTCGATCACTTCAACCGTGTGACCGCGCGCTTCTCCTACTTCGACCAGACGCCGGGTCGAATAATTATCCTCGCGCGACATCACGGCGATGCGCAAGGCACGCTGTGGCGCGGTCTTGCGCACAGCGGCGGTGTGATAGACGTCATAGCTGAGGTCAGGTTGCAAACGCCGTTCAGTCGCGGAAATGTTGATATGCTCATTCAGCGCCTGTCGGCCCAGCAACATGCGGCTGTTCATGCCAGCGCGGTTGGTCAGGGTGACGTCGATGGGCCAGCTTTGGCCCGCGACTTCCATCTTGGTTGAAATCACAAACCGTTGTTCAGATTCGCCGTTTGAGGATGTGACTTCGCGGCGGTCGATGATCGGCGCGGAACAGGTGATCGAAATGTCCGAACGGCCCGCTATGGGATACACTGTAAAGCGCACTTTGGGTTTTGATGTGGGACCAAACACCTCAATATCGTCGGCATGTAGGGCGGATGTGCGCGCGCCAGTGTCGACCTTGACCTTGATTGCGGGCAATCCAAGATCGGGCAGGGCGATCCATTCTTCCCATCCGAATGTCAGCTTGTCCATGTCGCGATCTCCAATGAGGTGAGCGCATGGCGTATCAGGCAGGGTTTGGCGGCTCAAGGGGGTCTATTGATTGCAAAACAAAAAGGCCCACGCATGAGCGCAGGCCCTTGTTTTTGCAAAAGATCACGAAACGTCAGCTTTCGGTGGCGGTGATCCGTGCTTTGTGTAGCAGCCCACCGATGGCACCGCCAATCAGCGGGGCTACGATAAAGAGCCAGAGTTGGCTGAATGCGGTGCCACCGACAAACAAGGCGGGTCCAATGGACCGCGCAGGGTTCACGGAGGTGCCTGTCACGGTGATGCCGACCAGATGGATCATGGTCAGTGTCAGTCCGATAACCAGACCCGCAAGCATTGGTGCGCCGTTGTGCGAAGCGACGCCAAGGATCACGGTCAAGAACACCGCCGTTGCCACAACTTCAAAGATGAAGGCAGAGATCATGAAAAATTCACCACCATATCCGTCGCCCCAGCCATTTTGGCCCAAACCGTTGGCGGCGATGTCATATCCGCCTGCCGAATTGCTGGCCATGATGTAGATCAGCCCGGTGGCGATGATCGCACCGACGGTTTGGAATATCGCGTAGCCAATGAAATCATTTAGTGACAAACGACCCGCCACAAAAGCACCCATAGAAACCGCAGGGTTTAAGTGCGCACCGGAGATTTGTCCGATGGAATAGGCCATCGCGATCACCGAGATGCCAAAGGCGAAACTGATCCCGGTGATGGAAATGGAATCTGCGATGCCAACGCCGCCGCCCGCTAGAACGGCTGACCCGACACCAAAGAAAACTAGGACGAATGTACCGATGGCTTCGGCGATGTATTTTCTCATTGTTTTACTCAATATGTGATTGCAAGGGCGTAGATGCAGTCAAAATGAGCTGATGAGAGAAATTGATCTATGGGAGAATATGCCTGCCATTCCCCACAACCTAAGGTTTGGAGTGTTTAGCAGAGCCGTTTAGTTTTCATTAATATCCCGGCTCACAATCCGTGCGCCGCTGGATTGGCGGCGAAATAGTACTCGCAGCAAGACCCACGCGATCAGCGACAGGATGGCAAACATGGCCAGTAGCGCGGGAACATTGGTGGCGGGCAAAACAAAGACTACAACCGCCATGGCCAGCGCCCCGATGGCAAACCCCAGGAAAATAAACCCGGGGGCCAGCAATTCGATCACGCCCAAGGCGAGGGCGGCACAAATCCAGACCCACCAGAGTGTCAGATATGTCTCCATCACTTTTGCCCCTTCAACAACTTGAACGCGTCGCCAAAGGCCTCAAGCGCCTGAGCGGGCACCAAAATGGTCTGATTGCCAGACCCGTTGCCCATCACGTTGAGCGCTTCAACCTGTTTCAAGGCGATCTGATACTGCGCGGCCTCAAGGCCATTTTCGTTAATCGCAACCGCAACAACCTGCGTCGCATAGGCTTCAGCATCGGCCAGTACACGGCGTGCTTTGGCGGTTTGCTCGGACGCATAAAGTTCGGCGTCGGCGGCCAATTCAACGGCACGTTTTGACCCTTCGGCCTCCGTTACCTGCGCGCGGCGCGCGCGTTCAGCGTTCAACTGTTGCATCATCGCGTTGCGGGTGGCTTGATCAAGATTGACGTCCAGAATTTCCGCGCGGGTCACTTCGATGCCCCAATCATCCACTGCGTCCTCAACATGAGCTTTGATCGTGGTAATCAGCTGGCTACGGTTGGCCTGTACTTCGTCCAGATCCATCTTACCGATCTCGGCCCGCACAATCCCTGCCACAGTGGTAGAGATTGCTGAATCCACATCGCGAATACGGTAAACGGTCTTTTCCGGTTCGGTGATGCGGTAGAAGACCGATGTATCGACCTGCACTAACACGTTGTCGCGCGTAATCGCGTCCTGCGAGGCGGTGGGCAACTGCCGCTCAAGGATCGAGATTTTATGCGCGACCCGGTCAATGAACGGCGTGATCATATTGATGCCCGGCCCAAGCACAGCGCGCAGACGCCCAAAGCGCTCAATCACATGCTGTTCTGATTGTGGGACAATCTTGACCGACTTAAAGATCAGTATGACGACGAGAAGCGCCAGCAACAGCCAGATCAGATTGTTTTGCAGCGCGTCGAGGAGGAGTTGTTCGATGTCCAACGGATTTGTCCCTAAGTTTATGTTTGTTGGGCATTATGTGGTGGTTTTCGGGGTTGATTGCAAGTTTTACTGCACTGGTCTATCGCCTTTGGACCATTCCAAAGGACCGTTCCGATGACACAAGCCCATACCCGCATCTCGTTTGAAAAGCTGGCCCAAGACGGCAAAGCGCGCAGCGGTGTCATACACACCACACGCGGCGACATCCGCACGCCCGCGTTTATGCCTGTGGGCACGGCGGCCACCGTCAAGGCGATGATGCCGGAAAGTGTGGCGGCGACAGGGGCGGATATTTTGCTCGGAAATACCTATCACCTGATGCTGCGCCCCACGGCGGAGCGGATTGCGGCGCTTGGCGGGCTGCACAAGTTTATGAACTGGGACAAGCCGATTTTGACCGATTCTGGCGGATTTCAAGTGATGTCACTGGCCGATTTGCGCAAGCTGACGGAACGTGGCGTGACTTTCAAAAGCCATATCGACGGATCCAAGCACGAGATTACGCCGGAACGGTCGATGGAAATTCAGGCCCTGCTTGGGTCAGACATTGTGATGTGTTTTGATGAATGTCCTGCGCTGCCAGCGGATCGCTCGCGCATTGCGGAAAGTATGAAATTGTCGATGCGGTGGGCGGCGCGGTCCAAGGAGGCGTTCGGCGATCGGCCCGGTCATGCGCTTTTCGGGATTCAGCAGGGTGGGCTGGAACAAGACCTTCGCCGCGAAAGCGCTGAGGCGTTGCGCGAGATCGGCTTTGATGGCTACGCGGTCGGCGGCTTGGCCGTGGGGGAAGGGCAGGCGGCAATGTTTGACTGCCTTGACTACGCACCAGATCAGCTGCCCGAGGACCAGCCACGCTATTTGATGGGTGTGGGCAAGCCCGATGACATCGTCGGGGCCGTGGCGCGCGGCATCGACATGATGGATTGCGTGCTGCCATCACGGTCGGGGCGCACCGGACAGGTGTTCACCCGTCACGGGGTTTTGAACATCAAAAATGCCCGCCATATGGATGATCCGCGTCCGCTGGACGAAAACTGTAGCTGTCCGGCCTGCTCAAACTATTCCCGTGCCTATCTGCATCATGTCTTTCGCAGCCAGGAAATTATCAGCTCTATGCTGCTGACTTGGCATAACCTGCGCTATTATCAGGATATTATGCAGGGTATGCGCGAGGCGATTGGCGCGGGAACATTTGCCACATGGCGGGCAGAGTTCCATGCGGGCCGTGCACAGGGTGATATTGATCCGCTGTAAGACCTGTCCGTTTCAGCGCCTAATTTCGTTGAATTGCGTGCAAACTGAGGTTGCTCTTGCGCATTTCACACGCGATGATAACCACGAGTCCCAGACATTAAGGGATTGAAACAGGCGGGCAGGGTGCACAGATACCTAACCCAGAACAGGAAACATCAGGTTGCCTAGATAGGGACCATGATGGTTTGCCAAAATAAGGAATTGAGCATGCAAGAACCCCTGAACGCGTCGTACCCGGTATTGCCGCTGCGCGACATCGTCGTATTTCCGCATATGATTGTGCCACTTTTTGTGGGCCGCGAGAAATCTGTGCGCGCGTTGGAAGAAGTGATGGCAGACGACAAGCAGATTCTGCTGTCGAGCCAGATTGACCCCGGTGAGGATGAACCCGAGGCCTCTGGCATCTTTAAGGCGGGCGTTCTGGCCAATGTTCTGCAATTGCTGAAACTGCCCGACGGTACGGTCAAAGTCTTGGTCGAAGGCCAAGCGCGGGTGCGGATCACCGAATACCTTGAAAATGATAACTTCTTTGAGGCGCGTGCCGAATATCTGACTGAAATGCCTGGCGATGCGACCACGACGCAAGCCTTGCTGCGCTCGGTGGCGGATGAATTTGAACGCTATGCCAAAGTCAAGAAAAACGTGCCAGATGAGGCGCTTACCGCGGTAGGTGAAACCGTTGAGCCAGCGCGTCTGGCCGATTTGGTTGCTGGGCATCTGGGCATTGAAGTTGAGCAGAAACAAGATCTGCTTGAGACCCTAAGCGTGTCTGAGCGGTTGGAGAAAGTTTATGGGCTGATGCAGGGCGAAATGTCCGTACTGCAGGTCGAGAAAAAGATCAAAACCCGTGTCAAATCTCAGATGGAGAAGACACAGCGCGAATATTATCTGAACGAGCAGATGAAAGCCATTCAGAGTGAGTTGGGCGATGGCGAAGACGGCAAGAACGAAGTTGTTGAGCTGGAAGAAAAAATCGCCGAAACCAAGTTAAGCAAAGAGGCCAAAGAAAAGGCCGAAGCCGAGGTCAAGAAGCTCAAGAACATGAGCCCGATGTCAGCTGAAGCCACGGTTGTGCGCAATTATCTCGATTGGATGTTGTCGATCCCGTGGGGCAAGAAATCCCGCGTGAAAAAGGACCTCAGCAAAGCGCAAAAGGTGCTGGATGACGACCACTATGGCTTGGAGAAGGTCAAAGAGCGGATCGTTGAATATCTGGCGGTGCAACAACGCTCAACCAAGATGAAAGGCCCGATCATGTGTTTGGTCGGCCCCCCCGGCGTGGGCAAGACATCGCTTGGTAAATCTGTGGCAAAGGCGACGGGGCGCGAATTTATCCGCATTTCGCTTGGTGGTGTACGTGACGAATCCGAAATTCGTGGACACCGCCGGACTTATATCGGCTCGATGCCCGGTAAGATTATCCAAGCGTTGAAAAAGGCCAAGACCACCAATCCTCTGATCTTGCTCGATGAAATCGACAAGATGGGTCAGGATTTCCGTGGTGACCCTGCCTCCGCCATGCTTGAGGTGCTGGACCCGGAACAGAACTCCACCTTTGTGGATCACTATCTAGAGGTCGAATATGACCTTTCCAACGTGATGTTCCTGACCACATCGAACAGCTATAACATGCCGGGGCCATTGCTGGACCGGATGGAGATTATTCCGCTCTCTGGCTACACAGAGGACGAAAAACGCGAGATTGCGAAACAGCATCTGGTGGAAAAGCAGATCAAAAATCATGGGCTGAAGGGCAAGGAATTCGCCATTGAAGACAGCGCCTTGACCGGGATGATCCGCTATTACACCCGAGAGGCAGGCGTGCGGAACCTTGAGCGCGAGATTGCTAAAGTGGCGCGTAAATCGCTGACCAAAATCATCAAGAAAGAAGCCGACAGTATCACTGTAACGGGCGATAACCTTGATGATTTTCTGGGTGTGCGCAAATTCCGCTATGGCTTGGCAGAAAAGGAAGATCAGATCGGTGTTGTGACAGGCCTTGCTTATACCTCCGTTGGGGGAGAACTGTTGCAGATCGAAGCGCTGCGCCTGCCGGGTAAGGGCCGGATGAAAACCACGGGCAAGCTGGGCGACGTGATGAAGGAGAGCATTGATGCGGCCTCAAGCTATGTGCGGTCGATCAGCCCAAAGATCGGTGTGAAGCCGCCCAAGTTTGACACATTGGACATTCACGTTCACGTGCCGGACGGGGCCACGCCCAAAGATGGTCCATCCGCTGGTTTGGCGATGGTCACGGCGATTGTGTCAGTGCTGACACAGATCCCTGTGCGTAAGGATATCGCGATGACGGGCGAGGTTACCTTGCGCGGTAACGCCTCGGCCATTGGTGGGTTGAAAGAAAAACTGCTCGCGGCATTGCGCGGTGGCATCACCACTGTGTTGATCCCGCAAGAGAATGAAAAGGACCTGCCGGAAATTCCTGACAATGTGAAGGAAGGCTTGACCATCATTCCGGTAAGCCATGTATCCGAGGTGCTGAAACACGCCTTGGTGCGCGCACCTGAAGCCATCGAATGGGATCAGGAAGCCGAAGATGCAGCAGCGGCAGCACGCCAAGCGGCCAAGGCAGCAAGTGGCGATGGTGCCACTGCGCATTAGCAGCGCCATTCTTTCTCGTAAAATAAAAGCGTCCCAAAAGGGGCGCTTTTTTCGTTTTGTGCGGTAAATGAGGGTAATTTTGCGCAAATCAAATTGATCGCCAAAGGTGGTTTTGGATCAACGCCTGTCGCCAAAATACACGTATTTGAAAAACTGATCCCGCCGCAGACTAGCAATTTGCAGGTGTTCGCCCTAGGCTGTTTCCAAATAAGAAACAATTAAACGTGTGAGGTCGCTATGAGTTCGACGACGAAAAGCCCGACAAAGGCAAAGACAACCAAAAGCACGGCTTCGAAATCCTCCGGAGGCAAGAAGGCGGCCGCGAAACCCGTCGCATCAAAATCCAAAGAAGCTGCTGCACCGCGAGCGCCAGTGTCCGCCTTGGACGGCAACAAACCCTTAGCCACTAAAGCCGCAGCACCCACCGTTGTTGAGACCCCACAAGCCGTTATCCTTGGCCCGGTGATGCGTAAGAAAGAGCTGATCGACACCGTCGTCACCCGCTCTGGCATGAAGAAAAAAGATGCAAAGCCCATCGTGGATACAATGCTCGCTGTGTTGGGGGAAGCATTGGCTGACAAGCGTGAACTGATCCTGCCTCCCCTGGGCCGCGTTAAGATCCGCAAGGAAAAGAAGTTGCCTAATGGTCGCGTTCTGGTTGTCAAAGTCCGCCAGACCAGCCCCCTCAAAACGGCTGAGACAACGTCTGAAAAAGACATCTGAAGCAGAGCTATCACGCCTTAAATTGCAGCCTTCACTCAAGCCAACACCCCATTGGGGCGCTAGGCACTTGCGCGATGCGGCGCAATTGACTAATCCGCACGGCGACGGGTGATTAGCTCAGTGGTAGAGCGCTTCGTTCACATCGAAGATGTCAGGAGTTCAAATCTCTTATCACCCACCATATTTCGCCGTGGTACCTGAGAATGGTCTGACGGATTCCGAGGGTCTGACTGACGCCCTCCTGCGGTGCAGGCAGTCTGGGTTAGGAGTTCAAGTGTCTTATCAATCCCCAACTCTCGTGCAGCAATGGATTGCTTGAAACATGCCACATCCCTATCCGAAAATCTGGTTTTTGCGGCATGGTCAGACTGAGTGGAACAAGGTCTACCGCTTGCAAGGCCAATTGGATTCGCCGCTAACCTCTCAAGGCATTTCAGAGGCGCGCAGACAGGCGGCGATTTTACCCCCGATACTCGCGCAAAACCCGGATATATTGGTGTCGCCGCTGGGGCGGGCGCGGCAAACGGCTGATATCGCTTTAGGTCATGCGGCTTATCAAACGGATCCGCGGTTGATGGAGATTGATGCGGGCGCGTGGCAGGGCATGTTGCGATCCGACATCATGGCGGCACACCCCGAATGGGCGGTCACTGGGCCATCTGCGCTTGAGATTTACGAAGCAGCAGAGGGCGGCGAAGGTCTGGCGGCATTCGAAGCACGGATCAGGGCGGTTTTGTACGATCTGACAGGCCCGACTGTCATCGTGGCTCACGGATTGCTCGGTCAGGTCTTGCGGGCGATTGTGTGCGAGATTGAGCCAAAACAAGCTGGGACATTGTCCAATCAACAGGGCTGCGTCTATTTGCTTGAGGATGGCGTCGAAACGGTCCTTGAGGCGGGGGTGTGACCTCTTATCCACCGCTCTATGTTCTGCGGCATGGCGAAACCGAGTGGAACGCGCAGAACCGCCTGCAGGGCAGATTTGATTCGAGCTTAACAGCCAGTGGTAAAGCACAGGCGGCGGCACAACACAGCATTCTGAAAACCCGCGACTTGACCGGGTTCGTGGCATTGACCAGCCCTCAGGGTCGCGCGTTTCACACGGCGTCCATCGCCCTGCAAGGATTGGTGGAGGGCATCGACACCGACACCCGACTGCGAGAAATCGGTGTGGGCGACTGGGCTGGGTGCGCTCGCGCCGACCTGATGGCGCAGGAGCCGGATGCCCGCGACACCTTTGATCTTTATGAACGCGCACCGGGTGGGGAAGGGTTCAAGGCTCTGCGCACGCGTTGCACTGCATTCTTGGATGACCTTACAAGCCCCACCATTGTGATCACCCATGGTATCACCTCGCGCATGCTGCGCCTGATTGTGCTGGGCTTGGCGGACGCTGCGTTGCGCGATGTGCCGGGCGGGCAGGGCGTTGTGTTTCATCTTGAGGGCGGTCGGCAAAATAGATTGACATTAGGGGCTTGAAGCCCGCCCCCGCCTTGCGCTAAGAGACCCGCAGCGGGTCGTTAGCTCAGTTGGTAGAGCGCTTCGTTTACACCGAAGATGTCGGGAGTTCGAGCCTCTCACGACCCACCATAGTTCATTGAAATATAATATGTATCCGATGTGGCAATCGGTTCAGTTTGTTCAGATGATTCCAGATCATAGAATCTATTTCCCAATATCTGACAGCAGCGCGCACTTAAGCGACAGATGGGGATGTCATTTATTTCTATCTGCAAAATGGCGAAGCAAAATTTCTCAGCAGCGAAGATATTGACGTGCTCTGCCCAGCGCTCATTTGGCCGCCCAAAGCCACAGCAATGTCAAAGGCAGAAAAAACCCAACTTCACCGCCGTATGATGCTTGACGCCGCACAGCATGCACCCTAATACGTCCCAACGTCTGGACATGTCCGGACGCGCAGTGGGCGGTTGTAGCTCAGTTGGTTAGAGTGCCGGCCTGTCACGCCGGAGGTCGCGGGTTCGAGCCCCGTCAACCGCGCCATCACTGCTTGAAAAAGGTCCGCTTTGGCGGGCCTTTTTTGCTTTTGGGGTGGGCCTATTTCGACCAGTTGACAAAAACGTCATAGCCCTCGGCAGTGGGTGCCGAGGCGAGGTGGTCTGTGAAGTTTGACCACAAGGCTTGCACAGCTTGAGCATTCCCATCTGACATTTCGCGGCTTTCGACAAGCGATACAACGCAGCCTTTGCCGTCATCGCCAATCATGTTGATGAACGAGTGAATGCCCGGCAAGGCCATAATTTTTGGCTTTAATTGTTCCGTCAGTGCTTTAGCTTTTTCCACGGAATCCGGTTTGATCTGATAATGTGTTACTCTGGCAAACATATTGATTTTCCTTCAGTCCCGGCACCCGTAATTGGGTGCGATGACAAATCTTAACATAAAACGCCGCATAAAAGTGAGATTTCGGAAACACAACGAGACTGTGCAGTGGGCGCGAGTGCCACTAGGCCATCTGACAAATCCTATTGACGCCTCTGGTGGGGTGACCTATGCCGCCCCCATCGCGCGGTTGTAGCTCAGCTGGTTAGAGTACCGGCCTGTCACGCCGGGGGTCGCGGGTTCGAGCCCCGTCAACCGCGCCATTTTCTACCAAAAACTCCAGCAACGCCTTGGCCGTCGCCTCCGGATACTGATCCACAAAGAAATGCCCGCCCGGCACAGG
>JBPOFE010000062.1:0-17369 GCA_051252035.1 Sulfitobacter sp. | reverse complement strand
GCCCGCGCCGAAGAAGGCGATTTTCAGTGGTTCCTGCTCGGGGGTGACAACCTTGCCCGCGACGTGTTCAGCCGTCTGATCAAAGGCTCTTGGGTTGTGGTGCAGATCGCACCCCTTGCCACTTTGTTTGCCTTTATGGTCGGCATCACGCTGGGCCTGCCTGCGGGATATTACGGCGGGCGCCTTGATACGATCCTGTCGTTTCTAGCAAACCTGATCTTGGCCTTCCCAGTGATCTTGCTGTTCTATCTGTTGGTCACACCAGAGATCGTGCTGACAGGTATTCCCAACTATATGGCGGCGTTCCTGTTTGTGTTCCCGCTGGTGTTTGTCGCGATTTTGCTGAACTCGCGCTATTATACGCAGCCGAGCTTCCGCACGCCGCTACTGATTGTGGTGCTGGGTGTGATGGCGTGGCTTTACCTGTCCTTGATCAGCACGAATGGTCTGATTGTGGATGCGACAAACTATAATATCTGGGGGCTGCCGGCGATGATTGACCTCTTTGATATTGATGCCGGTATTCTGGTGGTCTTCGTGTCGGTGGTCTTTGTGAACTCGCCCACAGTGTTTCGTATCGTGCGCGGCCTCGCGCTGGATATCAAAACACGCGACTATGTGGCGGCGGCGCAAACCCGTGGTGAGGGACCGTGGTACATCATGCTCTGGGAAATCCTGCCCAACGCACGCGGACCGCTGATTGTCGATTTCTGTCTGCGGATTGGCTATACCACGATCCTGCTCGGGACATTGGGCTTCTTCGGTCTGGGGCTGGAATCGGAAAGTCCGGATTGGGGCAGCACGATCAACTCTGGCCGACGTTTGCTGTCGCTTTATCCGCATGCGGCACTTGCACCTGCGGTGGCGTTGCTCAGCCTTGTTTTGGGGCTGAACCTGCTGGCGGATGGTTTGCGTGAAGAAAGCCTGCGCGATTAATTGAGAGAGTGTTCCGGGGGCGTTGCCCCCGGACCCCCGGGAATATTGTAAGACCAAAAAGAGGAGATAGGGGAAACCCTGCTCCGGGTCGCTCCAAAGGGAGACTAAGATGCCTAAGACAGATTATGACGGGCCAATTCTGGAAATTGACAAACTGTCGATTTCGTTTTTCACACGTTTGCGCGAAATTCCGGCGGTGATGGATTTTTCCGTCGCGGTCAAACCCGGTGAGGCGGTCGGCCTTGTGGGTGAATCGGGTTGCGGCAAGTCCACCGTCGCGCTGGGCGTCATGCAGGATCTGGGCAAGAACGGCCGCGTCGTCGGCGGGTCGATCAAGTTCAAAGGCCGCGATCTGGGTGAAATGTCGGACGAGGAGCTACGCGACATTCGTGGCTCTGAGATTGCGATGATTTACCAAGAGCCCATGGCGTCGCTGAATCCGGCAATGAAGATTGGCAAGCAATTGGCCGAAGTGCCGATGATCCACGCAGGCATGTCGGAAAAAGACGCCATGGAACGGGCGCTGCAGGTGGTCACGGATGTGAAACTGCCCGACCCCAAACGTATCCTGAATGCCTATCCACACCAATTGTCCGGTGGTCAACAGCAGCGCATCGTGATTGCGATGGCGCTGATGTCAGAACCATCCTTGCTAATCCTCGATGAACCCACCACCGCTTTGGATGTGACCGTTGAGGCGGCTGTGGTCGAATTGGTCAAAGAACTTGGCACCAAATACGGCACCTCGATGCTGTTCATCTCACACAACCTTGGTCTGATCCTTGAGACCTGTGACCGGGTCTGTGTGATGTATTCCGGCGAGGCGGTGGAGCGTGGCACCATCGAAGAAGTGTTCGATGAAATGCAGCATCCCTATACCCAAGCGCTGTTCCGTTCGATCCCTCTGCCGGGTGCGGACAAAAACGCGCGACCCCTAATTGCCATTCCCGGCAACTTCCCCCTGCCCCACGAGCGGCCACCGGGATGTAACTTTGGTCCGCGCTGCGACTACTTTGAGGCTGGGCGCTGTGATCAGGGATCTATCCCGATGGAGCCTGTGCCCGGCAATGACCGTCATCATACCCGCTGTGTGAAGTTTCAGGAAATTGACTGGCAAGCGCCGCTGGAACTGGCCGACGTTAAAACCAAAGGTGCTGTCGGCGAGGTCGTTCTGAAAATGGACAACCTCAAAAAATACTATCAAGTTGCGGCCAATGCGATGTTTGGTGGGGGTGACACCAAGGTTGTCAAAGCGAATGAGACACTCAGTTTTGAAGCGCGCGAGTCTGAAACTCTGGCCATTGTGGGCGAATCCGGTTGCGGCAAATCAACCTTTGCCAAGGTGCTGATGGGACTTGAGACCGCCACTGAAGGACATATCTATCTTGATGGGCAGGACATTGGCTCCGTGCCGATCGAAGACCGCACCACCCAGAATGTCGCAGACATTCAGATGGTTTTCCAAAACCCGTTTGATACGTTGAACCCGTCGATGACCGTGGGCCGCCAAATCGTCCGCGCACTTGAGATTTTCAAAATCGGCAAGAACGAGAAAGAGCGTTGGCAGCGGATGCTGGAACTGCTTGATCTGGTAAAACTACCGCGCGAATTTGCCACACGGATGCCGCGACAGTTGTCGGGCGGTCAGAAACAACGTGTCGGCATCGCTCGCGCCTTTGCAGGTGACGCGCGGATCGTCGTGGCGGATGAACCGGTATCGGCGCTGGACGTGTCAGTGCAGGCCGCCGTGACCGATCTGTTGATGGAAATCCAGCGCGAACAAAAAACCACGCTGCTGTTCATCTCTCACGACCTGTCCATCGTGCGCTATCTCAGCGACAGGGTGATGGTGATGTATCTGGGCCATGTGGTTGAGTTGGGCAGCACCGATCAAGTGTTCAGCCCGCCCTACCACCCATATACTGAGGCACTGCTGTCGGCGGTGCCGATTGCCGATACCAAGGTCAAGAAAAAGCACATCGTGCTTGAGGGCGACATCCCATCCGCGATGAACCCACCCTCCGGTTGCCCGTTCCAGACCCGGTGCCGCTGGAAAGAGCAGGTGCCCGGTGGGCTTTGCGAAAAAGAAGTGCCGCCCATGCGGACCATGGCGGATGGGCATCAGGTGAAATGCCATCTGTCCGAGGAAAAATTCGCTGAAATGGAACCCGTGATTGAGGTCAATGTCGCGGCAGAATAACCGCGATATTTTACAACAAAAAAGGGGCGGATCGCATGATGATCCGCCCTTTTTTTAATCAACTGGTTGTGGTGTTCTAGCCGCCCGCGATGATCTTTACGTAATTCCGGGTTTCTTTATAGGGCGGGATACCGCCGTATTTCTTCACTGCACCGGGGCCTGCATTGTAGGCTGCCAAGGCCAGTCGCCATGTGCCAAAGGTCCGGTATTGCTGTTTAAGATACCGTGCGCCGCCTTCCAGATTTTCCGTCGGATTGCGTGGATCAACCCGCAGCTTACGTGCGGTCGCTGGCATCAGCTGCGCCAGGCCCATCGCGCCTTTGTGAGACAATGCACCCGCATTCCAGCCGCTTTCTTGTTGGATCAAACGCAAAAACAGATCGACGGGAATGCCGTGCCGATTGGCGGCGTCGCGGGCCAGTGCCAGATACACACCTTTGTACTTGCCGCGATATTCAGGGGTTTGTTCATCCCATTTGGTTGGTGTCACAACCGTTGGCGGTTTGAGCCGGACAGAGGCTGAATATTGTTTAGAAGCGCGATTATCGAGAATGTTTTTCTGAGACTTGAACAGGTCACGGCGATTTTTTGACGAAAATATATCGGCAGAAACAGGTACTGCTGTCCCCAAAACCATACTGATGGCCGCTGCAAAGGCCACAATTCCTGATCTGCGCATGTCAAACACGCCCCCGCCCGATTTAGATTGCGGCGACTATATCAAAAGCTGTCGCCGTTGCCAGCCTTTGATTCCGGTGGCGGATGCGGCAATTTGGGCGGAAACCTCGTGTTAACCATGGTTCATGCAGGATTGCACCGATATAACAACTTGAATCGGACCGTTGCGGATTCGCACGGGCTACAATCGACAATACCAAGGGGGGCGACATGGCCGGCTCAGTTAACAAAGTGATCCTTATCGGCAATCTGGGGCGTGACCCAGAGGTGCGGTCCTTTCAGAATGGTGGCAAGGTATGCAACCTGACCGTGGCAACATCCGAGAACTGGAAAGACAAAAACACAGGCGAGCGTAAAGAGCGGACCGAATGGCACCGCGTTGCGATTTTCAACGAAGGTCTGGTGCGGATTGCAGAGCAGTATCTGAAAAAAGGCTCCAAAGTTTATCTCGAAGGCCAGTTGCAGACCCGCAAATGGCAGGATCAATCGGGTGCGGATCGTTATAGCACCGAAGTAGTGTTGCAGGGCTTCAATGGCACGTTAACCATGCTCGATGGCCGTGACAGTGGCGGTTCTGGCGGCGGTGGTGGTGGTGGTGGATACGATTCCGGCCCGCAGGGTGGTTATGATCAAGGTGGTGGATACGACAGCGGTCCGTCCTCGTCTGGCGGCGGTGGATCGTCGCGTGATCTGGATGATGAAATCCCGTTCTGATGCCAATTGCTGCATCTGTGCGCGTATTAGAATGCGCAGACGCAGACGCCGCACTGCTTTTATACAATGAACTCACGGTAGGACCGCCCGCAGATGATGCGGGCGTTTTTGCATCGGTCATAGATCACCCCGGCACCTCGATATTTGGGGTGTTTCTAGATCAGGGCTTGGTATCAATGGTGACGCTGCACCTTTTGCCCAATGTGCTTTGGAATGCGCGCCCCTATGCGCTAATCGAAAACGTGATCACCGCGCGCGCCTTTCAAAAACAAGGGTTTGGGCGTCGGGCGATGGACGCAGCAATTGCGGCGGCGTGGGATGCGGGCGCCTATAAGATCATGTTGATGACCGGACAAAAGCGTGGCGCCAAAGGATTTTATGAGGCGATTGGTTTTTCGTCTGAAGACAAATTCGCCATGGTCATGCGTCGGAAATAACCTCTAGCGCGCCGCCAAAGCGTCCTTGAGCACATCCAGCACCACATCACGCGGCACCTCGCCCGTCACGAATGCATCACCAATACCACGGGCAAGAATGAACCGCAGCTGGCCATCAACGACCTTTTTATCCTGCCCCATAAGATCAAGCAGACCTGCCGCGTCTGGCAGATCGCCGTCAATATCCGCAATGTCGGTTTTCATGCC
The DNA here is from genome assembly GCA_051252035.1 of Sulfitobacter sp. Lineage (GTDB taxonomy): Bacteria > Pseudomonadota > Alphaproteobacteria > Rhodobacterales > Rhodobacteraceae > Sulfitobacter. The sequence continues at coordinate 12,197 of JBPOFE010000062.1, read as the reverse complement.
CATGGCCTTTAGATGCGCGCGCACCCGGCTGGGGTCTTCCTGACTGCACAGGCCCAGCCGCGCCGACAATTCAAACGCCAGCGCACAGCCGATGGCGACGCCTTCACCATGCAGCAACCGATCCGAATACCCGGTGGCGGCCTCCAGCGCGTGACAGAACGTATGACCAAGGTTCAACAGCGCGCGATCGCCCTGCTCTGTCTCATCGCGCATCACGATATCGGCCTTCATCTGGACCGACCGCCGCACCGCCTCGACCCGTGCGGCCCCATCGCCCGCCGCCAGCGCCGGGCCTTTGGCCTCAAGCCAGTCAAAGAACGCGGCATCGCCCAGCATGCCGTACTTCACAACTTCGCCATAGCCCGCCAGAAAATCGCGTGGGGTCAGCGTGCCCAGCACCGCCGTATCGGCCAGTACCAGCGATGGCTGATGGAACGACCCGATCAGGTTCTTACCATGGCGTGTGTTGATCCCGGTTTTGCCCCCCACCGAACTGTCCACCTGCGCCAGCAAGGACGTCGGTATCTGCACAAACCGCACACCGCGCCGCAGGATCGCGGCGGCAAACCCAACCAGATCACCAACCACTCCGCCGCCGAATGCGATGACAATGTCGTTGCGTTCGACCTTTTCATCAAGCAGGTAATCACAGCAGGCCTGCACCTGTTCCCAGCTTTTGGTCGCCTCGCCGGGTGGCAATGTCATCGCTTCCATGGCAATCCCGGCTTGCGCCAAGCCGCGCCGCAGCGTTTCCAGATGTAACGCCGCGACGTTGGCATCAGAAATTACCGTCACTTTTTTGCGTGCCAATAGAGGTGTCAGATAAGCACCCGCTTCGGCCAGTAGATCAGGGCCAATAACCACATCATACTCGCGGCCCGGCAGATTGACGTTCACAGTCTCACGCATCCAACTTCTCCAACACATCGGGCCGGGTCAGCAAAGTTTCGATGACCCGCCCTGCCATCGCGTCTATCGATAACTTTGGCGCACAAATGACTGATAAATCTGATTTTTTATAGATCGGCACCCGCGCGTTATAAAGCGCTTCAAGTGTTGCTTTGGGGTCTTTAGTCCGCAACAAAGGTCGCGTATCTTTGTGCCGCACTCGGTTCCAAAGCAGGCCCAGATCGGCATTCAGCCACAGCGACACACCACGCGCCGCGATATTGTCTCGGTTCGCTTGCGCCAGAAACGCACCACCCCCCGTCGATAAAATGCCACGTTCTTCGTCCAAAAGACGCAAAATCACTTCGGTTTCACGCTTTCTAAAAAACGCTTCACCATCACGGGCAAATATTTCCGGCACGCTGAGGTTCGCCGCGGTTTCGATTTCGGCATCGCTGTCCAAAAACGGCACGCCAAGTTTGGCCGCAACAGCGCGGCCCACGGCGGTTTTGCCAGCCCCCATCATACCCACCAAGGCAACCGTCTTTTTCAAGACGTAGCGAGGGGGTGACTTGGCCGCGTCGGCTTGTGTTTGCTCAATTCCGCTCATTTTTATCTGAATGACGTGATCTTGGGGAAAAGGCCATATATAGAATAGGCAAATCAAACAAAAAACGAACGGTCATACTTCATGGGCAAACTAATCAAGCTGCTGATTTTCTTATTGATTGTCGGCTTTATAGGGCTTGTTGGCTATGCGTATCTTGGCCCTTTTTTCGGAGTCGATTTTTCACCAGCACAGGTGGAAACCCGCCAACCCGTTACACTGATAGCGCAATAGCATGATGATCAACGTGATGCGCAGGTTGAGTATGGGGGTTGGCATGGCGGCCTTTCTGGCCACTCCCGTACTGGCTCAAAACCAACCAAAACCCAGCGATGAGGTGCCACTTTCGGTGATTGATTGGCTTGGCACGCAATCCCCCACCAAACCCGGCCGTATCCGCCCAGGGACGCAATCGCCACAGGATTTATCCGAACCCGCCGTGGCAAAAAGTGGTACGGCGCCGATTGTGACCGTGATGCCGCTTGGTGAAGGCAGCCCACGCGAGATCGGGCTGGTGCCAACTTCCGTGACCGGATTGCCAATCGACATCTGGGCCGGCAGCGACGCAGATCGCTTGATATCAAAAATTGAAGACTTGCCGGAGCCAACACTGCCTGCAGCGCAATCGCTGCTTTATACCATTTTGTTGGCTGAAGCGCAGGCACCGCAGGGTGGCGTGGCGGCAGGTGACGCGCTTGCATTAACGCGGGTCGAAAAGCTGATGGTGTTGGGCGCGCTCGATCCCGCGTTATCTTTGATTGAACAAGCGGGTGTGACCACATCGCCGGAACATTTCGATCTCTGGATGCAAATTAGTTTGCTTAGTGGCACCGAAGACCGCGCATGCGCCACGTTAACAAGCGCACCGCATCTGACCCGCGATTACGGCACACGGATATTTTGTGCTGCACGGGCCGGAAAATGGGACAACGCCGCCCTGACCTTTGGCTCAGCGCAGGCGCTGGGATTGATGAGCGACGAAAAGCTGGACTTGATGGACCGTTTCCTGAACCCCGATGTCTATGAAGGCGAGCCGCCGCTGCGCGCACCGCGCAAGATGGATCCGTTGAGCTTCAGGTTGTTCGAAACCATTGGAGAGCCGCTGCCCACTGGTAACTTGGCCCGCGCCTATGCCGTGGCAGACCTGCGCGATATTGCCGGATGGAAATCTCAGCTTGAAGCAGCAGAGCGCCTGACCCGCGCCGGGGCCCTCCCCGACAACCGATTGCTGGGCCTTTATACGGACCGCAAACCCGCCGCATCCGGTGGTATCTGGGACCGGGTGTCTGCCTTGCAACGTTTTGAGACAGCACTCAGCACAGGCAGCGCCGAGGCCGTGACCAAGACTTTACCAAAGGTTTGGGCTGCCATGCAGGATGCCGGGTTGGAGGTTTCTTTTGCAACACTGTTCGCTGAACGGCTGGCGCAGGTGCCGCTGAAAGGACATGCCGCAAATGTGGCCATCGAAGTGGGCCTGTTGTCGCCGGCATATGAATTCACTGCCGTCAACGCGCCGCAGAAATCCCTGCTGACGGCGATCGCAATTGGCGAAATGCCCGATAAAGCCCCAAGTGATGTAATGGCCTTGGCCGTGTTCGAAGGCTTCACCACCGCGACACCGCGCGCCGATCTGATTGCCAATGCCAAGCAAAAGCGCCTGGGTGAGAGCATTCTGGTCCTGCTTGATCTGCTGCATGATGGCAGCAACGGCGATGCCAAGGCCCTGCGCGATGCCATTGCGACGTTGCGGGCACTTGGGCTTGAGGACACAGCGCGCCGTGTCGCCCTGCAAACCCTGTTGTTGGTGCGTTAACCCATGCAGACCCCCACATTTCACTGGATTTCCAGCTTTCTTGAGGCGCAGGCGGCTGAACTTGGGGCCGCTACCAACACGCAACTGGCCTATGGCCGTGATCTTAAGGACTTTGATGCCTTTTTGGCCCGGCGCGCCCGTGATTTTGCAGGCGCTGCAAAGGCGGATGTGGAGGCTTATCTTGTGCATTGCGACGCGCAAGGATTTGCCAAATCCACCCGCGCACGGCGTTTGTCAGCGATCAAACAGCTCTATCGATTTGCCTTTGAAGAAGGGCTGCGCACCGACAATCCCGCGATCCAGATTGCGGGACCGGGTCAGGACAAACGGTTGCCAAAAATACTGTCTGAGGCTGAAGTGGATCAGCTTTTGGAGGCCGCACGAGCCTCTGGCCGAAGCCAAGCGGATCAAACCCGCAACACCTGCTTGATGGAATTGCTTTATGCGACGGGAATGCGGGTCAGTGAACTTGTCGGTTTGCCGATCAGTGCCACGCGGGGCGATCCACGTCTTTTGTTGATCATGGGTAAAGGTGGCAAGGAACGCATGGTGCCACTGTCGCCCCCTGCCCGCGCGGCACTGGCCGATTGGCTGTTGGTACGTGACAAGCAAGACGACGCCGCGCAAGCCAACAAACAACCCCTCTCACGCTTCCTGTTTCCGTCGCGCGGTGCCTCGGGCCACCTGACCCGGCATCGGTTTTATCTGTTGATCAAGGAATTTGCGGTCGCGGGCGGTGTGGACCCGTCCAAAGTCACGCCGCATACCCTGCGCCACGCTTTTGCAACGCATCTGCTGGCACATGGCGCCGACCTGCGGGCGATCCAGACCATGCTGGGACATGCAGATGTGGCCACGACCGAGATTTACACGCATGTTTTGGAAGAACGCCTGTCAGAACTGGTGTTGGAGCATCATCCGCTGGCCAAGGATGGCAACCGCAAATCCGGCGGCAAAATATCTTCGGACGGCCAATAACCCGTCTGCAATCCGCGCCGATACACCTCTGGCATCCCTGCCGCCGCCATATCCTGCATCGCGCCTGTCACATCGTAATCAAGCCGATGTATCTGTACCTCGCCGCCGTCCAACACCGCAAAGCGGGTTTGTTGACGTCCATCATGCGGCGGCATGCCGATCACGCCCGCGTTGATCCAGCGCCCCTGATCCGTCTTGCGGATAAACGGGATGCCGCAATGCCCGGCGATGATGTGATCCACCGGGCCGACGTGATCCTCCAACGCCTGCCATTCCTCAGCAAACACCGACGCGTCCGAATTGTTCCAGATGAACCGCGAGATATCGGTCACACCGCCATGAAGGACGCCGTATCGCGCGCCTTGATGGGTAAAGGTAAGTACATCTGGCAATGCATGCATCCAGGCCTTATCCGCGGCACCAAGCACCGAGGACGCGACCCCGTACCATCCCACGCTCAACAAATCGCAGGCTGATCCTTCCTCAAACCCACATCCACAATCTGGCGCACCACTGGCCAGTTGCACCTCACAGTTGCCCGCCACCACGGCACATCCCAGATCGCGCAGCCGCTGCACCGTCTGAACCGGGGCACCGCAATAGGCCACCACGTCACCGGTACAGATCATATGCCCCGCACCAATGCCGCGCGTGGACGCCGCAGAAATCAACGCACTCAGCGCCTGAACATTCGAATATGGCCCGCCAAACAGCAGAACCGGACCATTCAATGCGCCTAAATCGTGATGTTTCATGTGGGTGCCCCCTGCCTCGACCCTTGAATGACCTGCGCCTGATGCCCATAACCGACACAACTTACGTCACATGGATACTTTCACAAATGGAAACCGGCACTGCAATGTTTGACGGCGCTTTCTGGGTCAGCTCTGGCATCATTTTGTTCTTATTGATCCTGTCGGGGTTCTTTTCCGGCTCCGAAACCGCCCTGACCGCCGCGTCGCGCGGCAAATTGCGCGCGCAGGCCGATAAGGGTTCGCGCGGGGCCACACGGGCGCTCAAGATCACAGAAGACAACGAACGCCTGATCGGCTCGGTGTTGCTGGGCAATAACCTTGTGAACATCCTCGCCGCATCCTTGGCCACCGCGATGTTCACCCGGATGTTTGGCGAAAGCGGCGTGGCGCTGGCCACGCTGGTGATGACCTTGCTGGTGTTGATCTTTGCCGAGGTGCTGCCCAAGACCTACGCGATCACCAATTCTGAACGCGCCGCCTCGCTTGTGTCGCGTCCCATCGCGCTTGTGGTGTTGATTTTCTCTCCATTTGTGAGCGCAGTGCGGCTTTTGGTGCGTGGCATTCTTGGCCTGTTTGGTGTGGCCATTGACCCCGACAGCAACATTCTGGCCGTGCGCGAGGAAATTGCAGGTGCGCTGCAGCTTGGCCATTCCGAAGGTGTGGTTGAAAAAGAGGACCGCGACCGCATTCTTGGCGCGCTGGACCTGCGCGAACGTGCGGTTGAGGAAATCATGTTGCACCGTTCCGGGATTGAGATGATTGACGCGGCCACGGATCCTGCGGAAATTTTGGAACAATGTCTGGCCTCGAACCACACCCGCCTGCCCGTCTATCGCGACGATCCTGAAAACATCATTGGCGTGATTCACGCTAAGGATCTCTTGCGTGCCATGTACAAGCTGATCGGCGGCCCCGAAGGTGGAGCCATCGCGCTCAAGAAATTCGATATCGCCGCCGTGGTGATGAAGCCGTATTTCGTGCCGGAAACCTCAACACTGGACGAACAAATGCGGCAATTCCTGCGCCGCCGCACCCATTTTGCTTTGGTTGTCGATGAATACGGATCGCTACAAGGCCTGATCACGCTTGAGGACATCTTGGAAGAAATCGTTGGTGAGATCACGGATGAATTTGACCCCGACGCCGAACACCCCGTCAAACCCGCCGAAGATGGCCACCTGATCGTGGACGGTGCCATGACCATCCGCGACATGAACCGAGCGACGGAATGGTCCCTGCCTGATGACGAGGCGAACACCGTCGCGGGTCTGGTGATTCATGAGGCGCAAATGATCCCAACACCGGGTCAGGTGTTTTCGTTCCATGGCTATCGGTTTGAAGTGATGGCGCGTGATGGAAATAGGATCACTCAGCTGAAGATCAGGCCGCTTTAGAAGGGGCCGGACTGTGGAGATGCGGGACTTTGCTGCCACGCGTCTAGAAGCACTTGATGACCGAATAGCACTGCATGGCCGACATATGCTGAGGTGTCTTGTCTAATATCCACGGCGCGGGTTCACGATGTTGATCAATTCCTCACCTTTTGTCCAACGCGCAAGGTTTTGTAAGAACAGATCAAACGAAGCGTTCTCCCAGCCAGCATAGACAGATGAGCAATGGGGCGAGATGATCAAATTGTCGAGTTCCCATAACTCGCTGTCCGCGGGTAAGGGTTCTGTTTCGAACACATCCAATGCTGCCCCGGCCACTTGCCCTGTTTTTAGCGCGGCACAAAGCGCGGATTGATCCACGACACCGCCGCGTGAGACATCAACAATGAGCACACCAGATTTCATTGCCGCAATTTCATCCTTTCCGATGAGATTGCGCGTCGCGGGGGTAAGAGGCGTCGCGATTGCAACAAAATCCGCGCGTGGCAAAAGGCCAGTCAGATCTTCCGCCGGGTGAACCTCGTCGACATGTTCCATCACTTTGGGATTGGCTCGGGTTCCCAAAACGCGCATGCCAAAAGCCTTGGCGCGGCATGCAATCGCCCGCCCCGTGTGGCCCAACCCAATAATGAGCAGTGTCTTACCCAAAAGTGGTGTAACAATACGGCTGTTCCATGCTCTTTCGGCCTTGTCATTTTGCAGGCCCATCACATCCAATGTGAAATGCAGCAACCCTCCAAAAACATACTCAGCCATCATGTCAGCGGCCACACCTGCTGCGTTGGTCACAGTTGTTTTGGAGCTGTCCCATTGCCCAAAGTGATCGGTCCCCGCGCCACCATTGGCGATCCACGCTGGACCATGCGGCCCAAACAGAGCCTCGCGAGGGAAGCCCGGCGTGCCTGCGAAGCGTACAGAATAAACGATGTCGGGGCGATATCTCTCGATCAGCGAAGGCAGAGCCTCATAACTGTTACACACGCTGAAATCGACATTCGGAAAACCCGCAAGCAGCTGTTGCGCCAGTTCGTCTGTGTTGTCGTTGTGTAGAATAATGCGTGGGGTCTCAGACATGTTGTCCGCCTTCTGTTGCACCTGTGATCGTCGTTATCCCCCCGAAAGTCATCGCTGCTCTCCTGCCAGTAAACGGCCATAACCCGGCACGGCCTCAGTAAGTCCGGCGAGTTGCATCGCTTGAAAAACCATCGCCTGATTTGAGGTAATCACCGGTTTGCCCAGTTTCGCTTCGAGCTTGGCAATACACTCGACACTACGCATATCAGTGCAAGACAGCACAACAGCTTCGGCATCAGGATGATCAGCGGCAAGCCCCAGTTCAAATACCGCGTGCGGGTCCAGTTCACCCTGACCGTAATTATCAAGCGCTGTTCCAACCTCAGAGCGGTTTACGGTGTCAATTCCAACTTCTGAAAGGAACGCGATGGCCATGTCATTGATCGCAGGTACATAAGGCGAGGCGAAACCAATGCGTTTGATGCCGAGGCTTTGCAAGGCATGCACCAAAGCGCCAGCGGCTGTCACAGTTTCTGCGCCGCTGTCCTGCTTGATTTGGCGGGTGAGGTTGCGGTCGAATGACGGCCCGTGGGTGAGCGTGGCAGAGGTGCAGCCATAAAAGATCACATCCGGGCGCACGCCTTGCAAAAGGCGCAGCGGTTCGCCCAGATCAGCCGCCCCCAACCCGTGCATCTGATCAGAATCCGGGATCTCATCCTGATCGTAACCACCAAGCCGCGTAAAATGAAGCGAGACACCCTGGGGTCGTAAGAGGACCATATCGGGTTCTAGGTTGGTATTTGTGAAGGGCACCAAAATCCCAAAGCGGGCGCGTCCTCGCGAATGTGTCATGTCTTTTCGTCCTTTGCCCAATGCGTCAGAAGGGATGCCGCGGTGTTCATGTCTTCTTTCGAGCCGATCGTAATCCGCAGACAATCGGGTAATCCTGCGCCGCCTTGGGCGCGTAGAAAAACACCTTCGGCGCGCAGCATCGCGTCCGCCCGGTCCGCTGCCTCGGCATTTGCAAAGCGGATAAGGGCGAAGTTGGTGAAACTGTCGGCCACTTCAAAGCCCACACTGCGCAGCTGAGTAATAAATTGATCACGCCGTTTGGACGTGGTCAGACATGTTGCGCGCATATATTCATGATCCAAAGTTGCCGCACACGCAGCGGCCTGCCCAGCAACCGAGATGTTGTTGGGATTCATGACTTTGCGCAGGGCTGTGGCGATATGGTCAGGGAACAGCCCCCAGCCCACACGCAGCCCTGCAAGCCCATAGGCTTTGGAAAAAGTACGCAGCACCACAGTATCGCCGCGCCCGACCTGATCAAACATGGGTTCGTTCAGATGATCGGCAAACTCGCCATAGGCTTCGTCGATCACCAGCAGGATATCACTGCGCAAACCATTGCGGAGCCTGACAAGTTCGCCGCGCGACACCCGTGTCCCGGTTGGATTGCCCGGATTGGCAACAAACACGATGCGCGTATCAGGTCGCACAGCCGCAATAAGCGCGTCCACAGACACCTGCCCATTGTTCTCCGGCGCCGTGTCAAAGCGTGCTAGCGCGAGTTGTGCCGCTGTACGAAAAAACGGATAGGCATGCGCCGGCGCCAGTACTGCGTTCAAAGGACCAGCAAAACCCTGCGTCAACCCGGCGATCAATTCCATTGAGCCGTTGCCGCATAATATCCCCTCCGCCGGGATTTGGTAACGTTTGGCCAAGGCGGACCGCAGCGCGCTCCAATCAGGATCAGGGTATAATTGTGCCCCTTCCACAGCCTCCGCTGCGGCTTTGATGGCGCGTGGGCTTGGTGCTTGCAGGCTTTCGTTTTGCGACAGCGACACAAGGCGCTTGTCCACAGGCGCATTCAACTTGGCCAGCGCATAGGGTGACATCGCAGCGATATGGGGAAGCGGCTTGATCATGGTTCGGCTCCGTAAATGTCACGCGCGGCCTGTCCGCTGATCAACCCTTCGTCTCGGTCGCGTTGAATGGCGGCTTTGCTGCGTTCTTGAGCGGGGCCAAACCCGCCTCCGCCGGGTGTTTCGAAAACCAGCGTCTTGCCTGCGCTCACCCGAAACTCCCCTTTGCTGGGCAGGTCGGCCCCCTCATGACCAATCCGGATGCGTCCTGCGGCACCCGCCATGCCACCATGGCGTCCCTGAGCAGGGTTGAGCACTCGCTCAACAGATAGGAACACCATGAAATCTTCATTATTCGAAGAACACACTTCAATATGCTGGCCAAGGCCACCACGGTGCCTGCCGGGGCCGCCGCTGTCTTGCCTCAATTCACGCCGCGTGAACAAAATCGGCGCGACGGCTTCTGTGGTCTCAACCTGAGAGCCCCAGACGCCCGATGGGAACGCCGTTGCAGACAAGCCATCAAGACCCGGTCGTGCCCCTGTTCCACCATTAAAGACAAGCTCCAGAGCAAATTTATCTCCGCCATCCAACGCAGTCTCAGCCACATTGCGCAGCGGCAGGTCATACATGCACGATGCGCCCTCGGCAGGAACCTTGTCAGGCAAGGCCTGCGACAGGCATCCATAGACAAGATCAGGCGTCATTTGCCCCAAGGTATGGCGCATTGCCACGGGCGCTGGGGCCTGAGCGTTCAGAATGCAATCACTCGGCGCAGTAACTCGAAACGCTGAGAGCGAGCCTGCGTTGTTGGGAATATCCGGTCCAATAATGCAGCGCAAAGCAAACACTGAATACGCGGTGGCATAGTTGAGCGGCACGTTGATGCCTTTGCTCGAAAGGCCGGATGTTCCGCTGAAATCAAGCAGTATATGGTCATCTGCAATTGTCAGCGCCGCATGCAGATCAATCTCCTTTTCATATCCATCCACCTTGAGAACACTATGCCAAGTACCTTTGGGCAGATCGGCAATGGCATCAATCGTACCGCGATACGAGGTATCAATGATGTAATCGGCCAGCTCGTCCAGATCACTGATGCCAAATTCTTCCATCATTCCGGCAAGCCGCGCGGCCCCGGTTTCACAGCACGCAATCAACGCGTAAATGTCGCCCTCGTTGGCAATCGGTTCGCGAGAATTGGCTTTGATAATTTCCATCAGCAGCGCGTTGAGGACGCCATGATCCATCAGTTTGCATGGCGGGATCAGCAAGCCTTCATCATAAATGTCCGCACCCTCAGGCCCCATACCGAGCCCACCCAGATCAACGAGATGCGATGTGCAGGAGGTAAAACCAACAACAGCTCCGTCATGAAAAACTGGCATCATCAAAAGAAAATCATTCAGATGCCCCGAGGCAATCCAAGGGTCATTGGTCAAGAAGACATCACCCGGCTTCATATCCTGTATTTCAAAGCGGTTGCGCAGGGTTTTTACCGCCTCGGCCATGGTGTTGATATGACCCGGCGTACCCGTGACGGCCTGCGCCAGCATCCGGCCTTTTAGATCAAAAATTCCCGCCGATATATCACCACATTCCCGCACTATAGGACTGAACGCTGCTCGGATCAGAGCCTGGCCCTGCTCTTCAACAACGGCCAAAAGTCGGTTCCACATGACCTGCAATCGGGTGTTGGATTTACACATCGTCACTTTCCCTTTCGCGATTAAGCCAAATGTTTCCGCTTGCGTCCACGCGCGCCGAAAAATCAGCGCTGACAAATGTGGTGGTCTGCGGCTCAATGATCAAAGCAGGGCCTGTGATCTGATCACCAGCACAAAGTGCAGCGCGCGTATGAAGCTCTGCTTCGCGCCACTGGCCCGTGACATCACAAAGAATATTTCGGCGCCCCGTGGGGGTTGCACGCTGCACTTTTGCAGGTTCCGAAACGGGTCGCAGCGCGCGTGGTTCAGAGGACACTTCAACCGCCCAGTTTAGTATTTCAATCGTCATTCCCGGTACGGCGCGGCTGAATTGGCGGCTGTATTCCTCTTCAAATGCGCGTTTCAGGTGCGGTACGTCCCTAGCCTCAAGTGCATGATCCGGCAGCGCAATCTCGATTTCATGCCCCTGCCCGTGATACCGCATGAAAGCCACGCGGCGTTCAGTCAATTGTCCTTTTGGAGCGCCAGCGCGCACCACACTCCGCGCTTCTGTGAGCATGTCCTGAAAAAAGACACTAAGACCCGCCAGATCAAGCGCGTCCAATGTGCAGTAGCGGGAGCGAACAATTTCAAAAGACACCGGTGCAAAAAGGAAACCAACGGCGGACCCGACGCTCGGATCACGCGGTATGAGGATGCGTTCCACCTGCGCGCGTCTGGCAACGCGGGTTGCGTGCAGCGGGCCGTTGCCACCAAAGGCAATCATCAACCGCGTCATCAAATCCTTACCAGATTCGACTGCATGCATCCGCCCCGCACCTGCCATGTTTTCGTCAACGATCTCGCTGATACCATGTGCTGCTTCAACTGCGCTGATTTCCAATGGATCTCCGACATTTTCAGCAAGTGCATTCTCTGCTGCGCGCAGATCAATTTTTAGCTGGCCCTCGGCGAACAGATCAGGGTCGATAAGCCCCTGCATCACATCTGCATCCGTCACCGTTGGGGCAGTGCCGCCCTTGGCGAAGGCCGCAGGCCCGGGTTCAGCCCCGGCACTTTCAGGCCCGATCTGCAATCGGCCAAGTCGATCCACATGTGCGATCGAACCGCCCCCCGCTCCGATCTCGATCATTTCGATCACCGGGATGCGCACCGGCATACCAGATCCCTTGATGAACCTCTCGGCACGGGCAATCTCGAACTTTCGCGTGGTCTG
>JBPOFE010000061.1:0-17576 GCA_051252035.1 Sulfitobacter sp. | reverse complement strand
TTGGGCGGATTTTCCATTGCCGTCACGGATATCGACAGGTCCGGAAAGGTGGCCCGCACCATCGGAAGCCGTGGTCCAAGCCAAAGCTGGGCAACGCTAGGTAACGCAGCAATGTTGATCTTCGTTTGCGGTGCCTTTGCACGCAAACTGTGCAAAGCTGAGCCCAAAGCGTCGAAGGCGGCCATGAATTCATCTGCGACTTGAATGCCAAGCGATGTTAACGCGACCCCTTGCGAGCGGCGCTCAAATAACGGCACGCCCACCCAATCCTCCAATGCCTTGACCTGTTGCGACACGGCACCGGGTGTCACCGACAATTCATCGGCTGCCGCAGAAAAGCCGCCCAATCGCGCAGAGGCCTCAAAACATCGCATTGCATTTAAGTGTGGCCCACGCGGGCGTGGTGGTTTTATCGGCATTTTCTAGCCCCAGATTTTCTATCCCAATATTTAGAAAATCTGATTTGCGCGTGCGATACAAGTCATCCCATGATGCACCAACTACAAAGGAGACTTCCATGCTGGCAAATCGAAACTGGGTTCCCGCCGTCAGTGCGGCACTTGTAGGTGACATTTCCAAACAGACACGCAGTCAAACCTCGGGTCAGATCGCAGATCGGATCGGCGCATTGGCCAAGCAAAACCGCGATATCCATGAACGCGACTGTTTCAACCTAAACCCGGCCACCAATGTGATGTCGCCACGTGCCGAGGCGATCTTGGCGTCGGGCATGGGTACGCGGCCTTCGCTTGGCTATCCCGGTGACAAATACGAAATGGGGCTCGAGGCGATCGAGGAGATCGAAGTCATCGCCGCAGAGCTTTGCGCGCAGGTGTTTGACGCCAAATTCGCTGAAATCCGGGTGCCATCCGGCGCAATTGCAAACCTCTATGGCTTCATGGCGACCTGCGAACCTGGTGACACGATTATTGCGCCACCTGCAAGCATTGGTGGGCATGTGACGCATCATGCAGCGGGGTGTGCGGGTTTATTTGGGCTAAATACTGTGCCAGCGCCGATCAATGCGGATGGCTATACCATCGACATTGAAGGACTGAAGGTGCTGGCGCATGAGCTGAAGCCCAAGTTGATCACGGTCGGCTCTTCACTGAATTTGTTTGAACATCCCGTGGCACAGATCAGGGAAATCGCTGATGAGGTTGGCGCAAAAGTGATGTTTGACGCGGCCCACCAATGCGGGATCATCGCAGGGCGCGCGTGGCGCAATCCGCTGCATGAGGGCGCGCATATGATGACAATGAGCACTTACAAAAGCCTTGGTGGACCTGCGGGCGGCTTAATCGTCAGCAATGACGCCGAACTTGTCGAACGGTTGGATGCCATTGCCTTTCCCGGCATGACGGCGAATTTCGATGCGGCGAAATCGGCGGCGCTGGCGCTGACCATGTTGGATTGGATCGACTTTGGCACGGTATATGCCGCGCAGATGATCGCGGTCTCGCAGGCATTTGCGAGGGAGTTGGATGCCGCAGGTCTCCCCGTCTTTGCTAGAGACCGAGGGTTCACCACCTCACATCAGTTTGCCGTTGTAGCCGCCGAATTTGGCGGTGGGCAAGCCGCTTCTAAAAAACTGCGCAAGGCGGGGTTTCTGGCTTGTGGTATCGGGTTGCCGATTGCCGAGGTGCCGGGTGACATGAACGGACTGCGCATTGGCACACCTGAATTGGTGCGATGGGGCGTCGGCGTGAATGACGTGCCAGAGCTTGCTGCACTGCTGGTACGGGCGTTGCGCTCAAACGATCCGGCGGGCATGGCCGCCGAGGTGCGAGAAATGCGTATGCGGTTTCAAACCCTGCAGTTTGTTGGCGGATAGGACACGCCTTGACCCCCTTGGGAACACTGGATAATTTGCCAAAACCAAATGCGGAGTGATGAAAATGGACAAGCGGCACGGGTAAACCGAATACCTGCTTTTGAGCGGCGTCACCTATGAACGGTTGACGCCCCTATTCCATTTCTTAATCTCCAAGGAAACACCATGCCCAGATTATCCGATAAAACCGCCCTCATCACCGGGGCTGCGCGCGGCATTGGTGCGGCCATTGCCCGCGCCTTTGCCGATGAGGGGGCCGACGTCATTGTGTCGGACATCGACACCAAAACCGGACAAGTCACTGCCGACGCTATCGGGGCGAAGTTCGCTAAACTTGATGTGAGATCAGAGGATGATTGGGCCGCAATTGCGGCGCAATTCCCAAGCCTTGATGTCGTGGTCAACAACGCGGGTGTAACGGGGTTTGAAGGGCCATTTGACGGACCTCCCCCTGCCCATGATCCGGAAAATGCAAGCCTGAACGATTGGCATGCGGTCCACCGCGTGAACCTCGATGGCACATTCTTGGGATGCCGCTATGCCATCGGCGCGATGCGGGCGCGTGGAGCCGGCTCAATCATCAATATTTCATCACGGTCAGGACTTGTCGGTATTCCAATGGCCGCCGCTTATGCCTCATCCAAGGCCGCAATCCGCAATCACACCAAGTCCGTGGCCCTTTATTGTGCAGGGCAAGGGTTGGCGATCCGCTGCAATTCGATCCACCCGGCGGCTGTCATGACACCGATGTGGGAGCCCATGCTAGGCGATGGTCCCGACCGCGAGGACCGCGCCGCGGCCCTTGTTGCAGATACGCCGATGAAACGGTTTGGTCAGCCAGATGAGGTCGCAGCGCTCGCAGTTCTGCTGGCCTCGGACGAAGCCAGCTATATGACCGGGGCCGAATTGACCATCGACGGTGGATTACTTGCAGGATCGGCGGCGGCACCGGGAAGTTAGGGCTTTAACCCACCTCAGTCTTACCGCGCCGATCGCCGCGCAATGACGCATACAGAACATGCGTCCGCCAGCGACCATCGATCTGCAGATAGCTTTGCGCAACGCCTTCGTATTTGAACCCGGTTTTTTCAAGTAGTCCGCGCGACGGCGTATTTTCGGGCAGACACGCGGCCTCAACCCGGCTTAGATCAAGCCGGGTAAATGCCTGATGCACCACCGCTTCGATGGCCTCGCGCATGTATCCACGGCGGGCAAAGGGCGCGCCCGTCCAATAACCGAGCGTGGCCGATTGCGCCGGACCGCGCCGGATATTGTCGAGGGTGATCGCGCCGATCAACGACTGATCCTCGCGACGGATCAAAAACAGTGGCATCGCCGTGCCGCTGCTGATCGAGCGCGACGCCCAGTATACCCGGTTGGTAAACGCCTTGCGCGTCAGGTGATCGTCAGCCCAAGTCGGTTCCCAACGCTTAAGATAGTCCTCACTTTGTACGCGTAGAGCCGTCCATGCGCGAAAATCAGAATGGATCGGCGTGCGCAGGGTCAGCCGCTCGGTCTCGATCTTAATCTTGCGCTTGATCAACAGCATTATGCCGCACGCCGCTCCTGCAACGCAGCCAATGGCGGCGCGCCCTCAACCGGGCCATATAGCGCCAGTGCTGCAGGTGCAGCCAGCGCCATGGTTTCCGCAAAATCACGCACATCACCAGTAGTTACGGCGTCAATTTGAGCAATGGTTTCCTGCAAAGGTGGGATGCGATCCCAAATCTGGATCAGTCGCGCCAGTCGCTCTGCACGGTTTGAAGGGCTTTCCAGCCCCATCAGCAACCCGGCTTTCATTTGCGCACGGGCGCGGGCAACTTCGGCAGGAGACATATCAGACGCGGCACGCTTCATCTCGTCCACCGTAATCGTGGCCAGTTCCGGCAATTGCTCGGCGCTGGTACCTGCGTAAATCGTGGTCATACCCGTATCGGCATAGGCCCCGGCAGAGGCAAAGATCGTGTAACATAACCCGCGGTTTTCACGGATTTCCTGAAACAGCCGCGAGGACATGCCGCCACCCAGTGCGGAGGCATATATCTGTGCCACATAAATATCGTCTGCACGGTAACCAGGTGATTCAAAGCCAAGTGCAAAGTGCGCCTGCTCCAACGGTTTGACATGTCGTGTTTCACCGCCCTGAAACCGCGCCGCATCCATCTGGAACATCGGTTTGGCGGGCATATCACCAAACAATGCCTCCGCCAATTTGACAATCTCATCGTGGTTCACGGCACCTGCGGCAGACAGGATCATCTGTTCGGGGCCATAGTGATCGCCGATGAAGGATTTCAGGTCTTCGCGGCTAAAGTTCTGCACGCGCTCGGATGGTCCAAGGATGGTGCGGCCA
Source organism: Sulfitobacter sp. (assembly GCA_051252035.1). Lineage (GTDB taxonomy): Bacteria > Pseudomonadota > Alphaproteobacteria > Rhodobacterales > Rhodobacteraceae > Sulfitobacter. The sequence continues at coordinate 13,389 of JBPOFE010000061.1, read as the reverse complement.
ATCGGTTGATCAGGGTAGGCTTCTTCCTGCAACCAGTCAAAAATTACGTCGTCGGGCGTATCAAGTGCCTGACCGATTTCCTGCAAGATCACGCCGCGCTCGACTTCGATCTCATTTGGATCAAGGATCGGATCGCGCAGGATGTCAGCAATCACATCCAACCCCAACGCCACGTCATTTTCCAACACGCGCACGTAATATGCCGTCACTTCACGGCTGGTATAGGCATTGATATAGCCCCCAACATCTTCAATCGCCTCAGCAATCTGTAGCGACGTACGCTTGGCCGTACCCTTGAACGCCATATGTTCCAAAAAATGTGCAATACCGTTTTGCGCCGGCGTCTCATGCCGTCCTCCCGCGGTCACCCATATCCCGATGGAGGCTGACGCCAACCCGGGCATATGTTCGGTCACAATTCGAAAGCCGTTGGAGAGGCGATGTTCATTCAGGCTCATGCTGAAAGCGCCCCTTTGATATGGTCCTTTAGCGCATTCAGATCGTTGGCCACGCGGGTAAAGCGCTCTTCACGCTCAAACAGGTCCGCCATGCGCGGCGGCAAGCCGGGGCGCAAACCTGTCGCAGCCTCTACAGCGTCGGGGAATTTGGCAGGATGTGCTGTGGCCAGCGTGATCATTGGGATACGCGGATCGCGCTGGTCATTCGCAACTTTCACACCAACAGCGGAATGCGGGCATAACAACTCGCCCGTTGTTTCGTGCATATGTTTGATCGTTGCAGATGTTTCCGCCTCTGACACCCGACCAGACCTGTACGTGTCTTGCAGCACCTGCATCGCGCCTTGAGAGACATCAAAGCCGCCCTGCCCCAACTCATTCATCAGTTGCGCCACAGCATTGCCATCGCGATCATAGGCATCAAAGAGCGCCCGTTCAAAATTTGAGGACACCTGAATGTCCATGGACGGGCTAATGGAGGGGTGCACGCCGCCCTTGTGATATCCCTGTCCTTTGAGACAGCGATCCAGAATGTCGTTTTGATTGGTAGCAATCACAAGATCCGCAATCGGCAGACCCATCTGCTTGGCAATATAACCTGCAAAGATGTCACCGAAATTGCCTGTTGGTACAGTAAAGCTGACGTCGCGGCCCGGTGCACCCAAGCTGACAGCCGAAGTGAAATAATACACCACCTGAGCCAAAACCCGGCCCCAATTGATTGAGTTGACCCCGGCAAGTTTTACACCATCGCGGAATTCAAAGTCGTTGAACATGTCCTTAAGGCGCGCTTGGCAATCATCAAAATCGCCATCTACGGCCAAGGCGTGCACGTTTGCCTCGGATGGGGTGGTCATCTGGCGGCGCTGCACCTCGCTGACCCGGCCATGCGGATAGAGGATGAAAACATCGACATTGTCCAAACCGCGGAACGCCTCAATCGCCGCTGATCCAGTATCACCCGAGGTCGCCCCGACGATGGTAACGCGGTCGCCTTTGCGGCCCAGTGCCTTTTGGAACATCTGACCAATCAATTGCATGGCGAAGTCTTTGAACGCGAGTGTTGGCCCGTGAAACAATTCAAGCAGGAAATGGTTAGGGGCCAGTTCGACCAAAGGCGCGCGCGATGTATGGCCAAACCCGGCATAGGCGTTGGCAATCAATGCGCGAAATTCGGCGTCTGTAAACGTGTCCCCGATGAACGGCCGCATCACGGTAAAGGCGACATCCTCATAGGATTGTCCCGCCATTGCGGCGATTTGATCGCGGTTCAGCGTCGGGATGGTTTCGGGGACATAAAGGCCGCCGTCGCGGGCCAGCCCGGTCAGCATCGCCTCTTCAAATGTGAGAACCGGGGCTGAGCCGCGGGTAGAAACATAGCGCATCGGTTAGCTTTCGATAGAGGGCGCGCGGCGGCGCAGGAAATAGGTGGACATGGCAAGCCAAATCGCGGCGAGGGAAAACCACGTAATCGCGTATTGCAAGTGATCATTGGGAATACGCGCGGTGACGACAGGCATAGGTGTAACCACGGGATCATCGCGCGACACCGTGCGCGCCACCAAAAAAATAGGTTGTGTATCCAGTACCGCTGCCATCTTGGGCACGTCACGGGCAAACCAGATATTATTGTCGACATCAGGATCAGGTGTGAAACCATCGGTTTCTTGCGGCCATTGTAGGTTTCCCGTGACCGTGACTTCGCCTTGTGGTGTGGCGATGCCTTTGTCATCCACTGCGACAAACCCGCGATCCACCAATATGCGGCCAGCTGGCCCCTTGAACGCTGTGATCAACCGATACCCCGCCCCGTGGACCTTTTGCGAGATCAACACACGCAGGGTTTCGCCCGCAAAGTCACCAGATACGGTGACAGGTAAATAGGCGTCCGTTTCAGGATTTGGTGTCTCAGGTAAATTCACAGGAGCGGCCGCAATACGTGTGTTGATGTCAGCGATCACGCCTTGCTTCCATGCCAACCGCTGTACCTGCCAGATGCCAAGGCTGACCAAGATGGCAGCCCCGCCCAGACCAATCACAACAAAGAAAACAGCACGGCTCAAATCAGGTTCCATTCCCAATAGGAAAGCGCGCGAAGCAGTGCTTCGCGCGCTTTGGGTTTTACGCCGCAGGGACGCGATTGCAACCCTGCAAAAACATCTGTCGGCCCTTAGGCAGGAATGCCAAAGACATAGACGGCGAAGAACAGGAACAACCACACCACGTCAACGAAATGCCAGTACCATGCAGCGGTTTCAAATCCGACATGCTGTTCAGCTGTGAAATCACCTTTCATGGCGCGGACCATACATACCGCAAGAAAGATCGTCCCGATAATGACGTGGAAACCGTGAAATCCTGTGGCCATAAAGAACGCGGAAAAGAACGCATCCTCGCCAAAAGCCCAGCCCTGATGCAGCAAGTGACTGTATTCATAAGCCTGCAGGGCGGTGAACATGATGCCCAGCACGATCGCAATTGCCAGACCCGCCACCAGGTCTTTGCGGTTGTTTTCGTGTACCAGCGCGTGGTGCGCCCAAGTCACGGCACAGCCCGACAACAACAGAATCAATGTGTTGATCAACGGCAGATGAAAGGCATCGACCTGATAAATCTCTGGTGGGATGTACTCCGACCCGACGTATTCGTTCATCGGGTACATGGCCTGTTTGAAAAAGGTCCAGAACCACGCCACAAAGAACATCACTTCGGACATGATGAACAAGATAAAGCCATAGCGCAGGCCGATGCGCACAACGCCCGTGTGATCGCCGACATGACTTTCGAGCACCATTTCGCGCCACCAGCCGAACATGACGTACAGCACGGCAACAAAACCACCCAGAAAAAGGAATGGTGTCACATCGTGCATCCACAAAACGCCACCCACAAGCATGGCAAAGCCTGCGATTGCGCCCAGCAGCGGCCAGCTTGATGGTGCTAGAATATGATAGTCGTGGTTTTTTGCATGGGCCATGATGCGGGGTCCCTCACCTTTGTTAATTCAGGTCTGTTGTTGTGGCCTGATCGAGGGCGGCAAAGCCCTCGGGCAGATCAATTTGATAGAATGTATAGGATAGTGTGATGGTATGCACAAACTTCCCGTCGCGGTCTTTGACGATTTCTGGGTCAACGTAGAAACTAACCGGCATCTGGACGCGCTCGCCCGGTGCCAACACCTGTTCGGTAAAGCAGAAACAATCGATCTTTTCGAAAAATGCGCCCGCCGTATACGGCGTCACGTTATAGCTGGCCTGCCCGGCAATCGGCTTGTTGGTCGGATTGTAAGCCTCATAGAAAGCCAGTCCGGTTTCACCGATGCGCAATTCCATCTCGCGTACTACAGGTTTGAATTCCCACGCGAGGCCTGCGTTGATCGACCCATCAAAGCGCACTTTGATGGTCTGATCCAGAATTTCGTCAGATGCGGTTTCGACCTGCCCCGGCACACCGCCAAAGCCTGTAACCCGGCAAAACCAATCATAGAACGGCACAGATGCCCACGCCAGACCACCCATCAGCACGACGACCGACACCGTTTGCATGACGGTTTTCTGAGGACCAGTCATTGCCATTATTGTGTGACCTCTTGCTGCGCGGGCGTTGCTGACGGCGCGTTGGAAAAATCTGTCTGCGTAATTTTGACAAAGGTCAGTACCATCACGAGAAGCACGAACGCCCCCAACATCAGGCCAATACCGACATTGCGACCCTTACGACGGCTGTGAATCTCATGTTCCACGCGCATGTTCATGACCAGCCTCCCAAGCCCCAAGGGCGCAAGGTGGCTTCGATCAGGATCGCGCCAAAATGCAGGAACAGATAGAACAATGACAACCGGAAAAATTTGCGCTCAACGGCGTAGTTGTCGCCCTCGGCATCATTTTCGTCACGCTTCCAGATGCGGTAGGCACCGAGCAGGAACATCGCGTTCAGGATCACGGCGGCGGTCAGATAGATCGGCCCGCCGATGGCGGTGAACGCCGTCCCAACTGCCAGCACGGCCAGCAGCACGGTATAGATCAGGATATGACGGCGGGTGGCCGGACGCCCATGGGTCACGGTCAGCATCGGCACTTTGGCATCGTCGTAATCGGAGCGCATGAACAGCGCCAACGCCCAGAAATGCGGTGGGGTCCACATAAAGATCAGCGCAAACATCAGCCACGCTTCGATTGAGAAACTGCCCGTGGCAATGATCCAGCCGATGACCGGGGGAAAGGCACCAGCGGCCCCGCCAATCACAATATTCTGCGGCGTGGCCCGCTTGAGCCACATGGTATAAAACACAGCATAAAATAGAATGGTAAACAGCAACATACCTGCGGCCAGCAGGTTTGCCGCCAGCCCCAGCATCATCACCGCCATGCCAGAGAGTGCCACGCCAATGGCCAAGGCTTCACCCGGTTGCACGCGGCCCGATGGGATCGGACGTGATTGCGTGCGGCGCATGATCGCGTCGATATCGGCATCCCACCACATGTTCAGTGCGCCAGAGGCCCCTGCCCCAATCGCAACAAACAGGATCGAGGCAAAGCCAACCACCGGATGCACGGAAACGGGTGCCGCCAGCATACCGACAAGGGCGGTGAAAACGACCAATTGCATCACACGCGGCTTCAGCAGGGCGAAATAATCGCCCAGTTGCGCCTCGTATTCTGCTGCTGGTGTGTTCGTGATGTCAGTCATCCTGCACCCTGTTTGCAAAGGATGTAGGGCGGGAATAGCCCGCCGCCACGTTTAGTTTGATGCAACCGTCAACGGCTGTTCGATGCCCGCATATTCCGCCTTGGCCTTGCCGAGCCATTCGGCATAGGCCGCCTCGGACACAACCTTGACCGTGATTGGCATATAGGCATGGGCCTGACCGCAAAGCTCAGAACATTGACCAAAATACACGCCTTCTTTTTCAGCGTTGAACCACAATTCGGCCAGACGCCCAGGTACGGCGTCTTGCTTCACGCCAAAAGCTGGAATGGTCCATGCGTGAATCACGTCAGACCCGGTCACTTGCATCACGATTGTTTTGCCAACAGGCACGACAACTGAAGTGTCAGTCGCCAACAGCCATTCATCGCGGCTATAACCCGCAGCGGCCAATTTGGCCTCCATCGCTGGGTTCAAAACATTTGCAATAGCACCTGCTTCTTCGTCCTCAGCGGAAAGGCTGGCTGGTGCGCCAATCATATAGCTGTCAAAACCGAACTCTTCGTCGACATATTCATAAGACCAATACCACTGGTTACCAGTTGCTTTGATCGTGACGTCGGCCACCGGGATTTCCTGCTGACGAAACAGGATTGGCAGGGAATAGGCCCCAATCAGCACAAGAATAATAATCGGCAGAATGGTCCATGCAACTTCAACCGGGGTGTGATGGGTAAAGGTCGCCGGAGTAGGATTCCGTTTTTTATTGTAGCGGACAGCAACCCATACAATCAGAGCGGTCACAAAAACGGTGATCAAAATGATGATCACGTTGATCAGGTTGTCGAGAAAGTGAATGTCATGTGCCAACCGCGTCACCGCAGGCTGAAAACCTGTTTCACCGTCAACGGGTTTGCCGATGGCCTCAAGCCCATCGATACGAAGTGCCTCCTGCGCCATTGCTGGCAGGGCTGCGAAGCTGGCCAAAAGACCCGAAAGAGAGAGAAGATGTTTCATATGTCGTCCTGATCTTGTGACCATAAAGTGCGAATCTTATGTGAACAGCCTAACCGAGCGGCGTGGCCGTTGTAATCCACCTGCTTACAATCATATTCTGAGTCCAAGATAAAGCCACCCGAATGCGTCAAACAGACGCGAAATATGTTTTTGTGGCCCAGATCACCTATGAATTGAGGACGAACCCCGATGAGCAACACCCCGTTTTCGCCATTTGAGGCTGATTTGGACCGCGATACCGCCCTGAATGTCCTGCGCGACGCGGTCGCAGGAGCCGACGATGGCGAATTGTTTTTTGAACGCCGGAGGTCCGAGGCGTTGGTGTTTGACGATGGCCGCCTCAAGACCGCGAGCTATGACGCCTCCGAAGGATTTGGCCTGCGTGCGGTGCGGGGCGAGGTCGCCGGATACGCGCATTCGACTGAAATTTCGGAAAAAGCCTTGCGGCGGGCATCAGAGACCGCCCGGTTGGCGGTTGGCGCAGGCGGTGGCACATGGGCTGACGCCCCGGAGGGCACAAATAAACGACTTTATACAGATAAGGACCCGATTGAAGGGGCTACATTCCCGGTCAAAATAGAAACCCTGCGCGAAATTGATGCTTTTGCGCGTGGGCTAGACAAGCGGGTCATTCAGGTCAGTGCGACCATTGCAGCGAGCCTACAAGAAGTTGAGATATTGCGCCCCGAAGGCACATCCGTGCGCGATATCCGTCCAATGACCCGCGTGAATGTATCTGTGATTGTTGAACAGGATGGTCGCCGTGAAAGTGGCACGGCGGGCGGCGGCGGGCGTGTGGGGCTTGATGGTTTGCTGGCAACCGACGATTGGCAGAACAAAGCCCGTGAGGCTCTGCGGATTGCCGTGGTGAACCTAGACGCCGTTCCTGCCCCGGCGGGCGTGATGGATGTCGTGCTTGGGCCCGGCTGGCCCGGAATTTTGCTGCACGAGGCAATTGGCCATGGGCTTGAGGGTGATTTTAACCGCAAGGGCAGTTCCACCTTTGCCGGATTGATGGGCCAGCAGATTGCCGCGAAGGGCGTGACCGTGTTGGACGATGGCACAATCCCGGATCGGCGTGGATCAATCAGTGTCGATGATGAAGGCACGCCCAGCGCCAAAAATGTGTTGATCGAGGACGGCGTGTTGGTTGGTTACATGCAGGACCGCCAGAATGCGCGTCTGATGGGGGTGAAATCCACCGGCAACGGGCGGCGGCAATCCTATGCGCATATTCCAATGCCGCGCATGACCAACACCTATATGCTGGGCGGTGACATGGCCCCGGGTGACATCGTGGCCGACCTCAAGGATGGCATCTATGCCGTGGGCTTTGGCGGCGGGCAGGTGGACATCACCAATGGCAAGTTCGTGTTTTCCTGCACCGAAGCCTACCGCGTGCAAAACGGTGTGGTCGGCGCTCCGGTCAAAGGTGCGACCCTGATCGGTGATGGTGCGACCGCCCTCCAGCAAATCCGCGCAATTGGCAATGATCCGGCACTGGACCCGGGCATGGGCAACTGCGGAAAACAGGGCCAGTGGGTGCCCGTGGGTGTCGGTCAGCCGACGCTGATGATTGGCGGGCTGACGGTGGGTGGTGCTGCGGCCTAATATGCAAGCTGGATGAGACCGCCGCCCAAACCTCACTTGCCTGAAATCCTCACAGGGCGATTCATTCCACGTTAACCAGTTCGCCCTATACGTGATTCCAGCAACAGACGGAGATGCGGGATGACTGACAAGGACCACAATCCTTCTTCCATTCACCCCCCAATCCCACCCACCCAGGAAGATGAACAGTTCGCTCGCCTTCGTTTGTTGCGCTCGCGCCGGGTCGGCATTTCGACGTATAAACGCCTGCTGATCGAACATGGCACTGCGCAAAACGCGCTGGCCGCGCTGCCGCAGGTGGCGCGCGCCGCGGGCGTTTCGGGCTATCAGATTTGTCCCGAAGGCGTGATTTGGGCCGAACTCAAGGCCGCCCGTGCCGCAGGTGCGCAATTGGTGATGCAGGGTCAATCACCCTACCCCACGCTTTTAAATGATCTTTCCGATGCCCCGCCGTTTTTGTGGTGTATCGGCGACACCGCGCTTTTGTCGCGCCCGATGATTTCAATCGTTGGCGCGCGCAATGCTTCATCGCTTGGCACCCGCATGGCCAAAGCGCTGGCACGCGATCTTGGCGCCGCCGGATACGTCGTGGTGTCGGGGCTGGCGCGTGGCATTGACGCGGCCGCCCATTTGGCCGCACTGGAGGCTGGTACCATCGCGGTTCAAGCGGGTGGTGTTGATGTGATGTACCCGGCGGAGAACACTGAACTTGCCCTCAACATCGCCAAGTCGGGCCTGCGCCTGTCAGAACAACCCATGGGTCTGCAGCCGATGGCGCGGCACTTTCCCAGCCGCAACCGGATCATATCGGGCCTCAGCCGTGCGACAATTGTGGTTGAGGCCGCGGCAAAATCCGGCAGCCTCATCACCACACGCGATGCATTAGATCAGGGCCGCGACGTGCTTGCGGTACCGGGGCACCCGTTGGATGCACGCGCGTCAGGCTGCAATATGTTGATCCGTGATGGGGCCACATTGGTACGGTGTGCGGCGGACGTGATCGAAGCATTGGGTGTGATATCAAACACGACACCCTCTCCCGAATTGCCGTTTCTGCCTGCACCGCCCGATACACCCAAGCGCAATTTGCGCGAGACTGCTGCCCTGCATTTGCAAATCTTGTCGCGGCTTGGACCATCCCCCATCGCAGAGGATCAGCTCATTCGAGACTTGCAAGCGGCCCCGTCGGATGTGGCCCCGGTGCTGGTTGATCTGGAGCTGGATGGACAGATTGCGCGCCGTCCCGGTGGGTTGCTGGCACGGGTTGTCTGACAGTCGAAACTCTGTTTTCGAATATGCAAATTGGCGAATTTGTCCGGTCTTCTCATAGTCTGCCACTGCATTTTGCGCAGCAGCCGCATTGACAATCCCCCCTCACCTCCCACATGTGACTGCGCACGGACCACCCGTTATTTTGATTTAAGGTGCTTGAATTTATGCCAGTTGTTGTTGTCGAATCCCCTGCCAAGGCTAAAACAATTAACAAATATCTCGGCGATAACTTCACCGTTTTGGCGTCTTATGGCCATGTCCGTGACCTGCCGCCCAAGGATGGATCGGTCGACACCGAAAACGAATTCGACATGAAATGGGAAATCGCCAGCGACAGCAAAAAACATGTCAAAGCGATTGCCGATGCGCTGGCAGAGGATAACGCACTGATCCTCGCAACTGACCCCGACCGCGAAGGTGAAGCGATCAGTTGGCATTTGCAAGAGGCACTGACCAAGCGCAAATCGATCAAGAAAGATACGCCGGTCAGCCGCGTGGTGTTCAACCAGATCACCAAAAAGGCCGTGACCGAGGCAATGGAAAACCCACGTCAGGTCGACATGCCGCTTGTTGAGGCATATTTGGCCCGCCGCGCGCTGGACTATCTGGTTGGCTTTAACCTGTCCCCCGTATTATGGCGCAAACTGCCCGGTGCAAAATCAGCGGGCCGCGTACAATCCGTGACCCTGCGCATCATCGTTGAACGCGAGATGGAGATCGAAGCGTTCCGCAACCGCGAATACTGGAGCGTCAAGGCCTTGATGTCGACGCCCCGTGGTCAAGAATTTGAAGCCCGCCTTGTCACGCTTGCCGGCAAAAAGCTGGACCGCTTTGATCTGGGCAATGCGACACAAGCCGAAATGGCGGTCCAAGCGATCACCAGCCGCGCCTTGAGTGTCACAAGCGTCGAGGCGAAACCCGCCAGCCGCAATCCATCCGCCCCCTTCATGACCTCAACCTTACAACAAGAGGCCAGCCGCAAGTTCGGCATGGGTGCGCGCCAGACTATGAGCACAGCGCAGCGACTATATGAAGCTGGACACATTACCTATATGCGAACCGACGGCATCGACATGGCTCCAGAAGCCGTAACCATGGCGCGCGACGCGATCAAAGAACGCTATGGTGCGGAATATGTGCCAAAAGAACCGCGCATTTATAAAAACAAAGCCAAGAACGCCCAAGAGGCGCATGAATGCGTGCGCCCCACAGACATGACCAAGGACGCGCCCAGCCTGAAACTGGAAAGCGATCAGGCCAAACTCTATGATTTGATCTGGAAACGCACGCTTGCTTGCCAGATGGAAAGTGCGCGCTTGGAACGCACCACGGTCGAGATCGGCAGCAAGGACGAACAGGTCGGGTTGCGCGCCAGCGGTCAGGTGATGCTGTTCGACGGATTCCTGCGCGTCTATGAAGAAGGCCGCGATGATGATGTCGTGGATGACGATGACAAGCGCCTGCCGCAGATCGCCCAAGGCGATGCGATGGACAAGCGTTCGGTCACACCAGAGCAGCATTTCACCCAACCGCCGCCCCGATATACCGAAGCAACATTGGTAAAGCGTATGGAAGAATTGGGGATTGGCCGCCCGTCGACCTATGCCAGCATCGTCACCACCATCCAAGATCGCGAATATGTGCGCAAAGAAGGCAATCGGTTGATCCCCGAGGATAAGGGGCGTTTGGTTACCGCATTCCTCGAGAATTATTTCCGAAAATACGTCGGCTATGATTTTACCGCTGATCTTGAGGATCAGTTGGATAAAGTGTCGGCGGCAGATGCGAACTATAAGGACGTGCTCAACCGCTTTTGGCGCGATTTTTCCGCCGCGATTGCCGAAACCGCAGATCTGCGCATCACGGAAGTTTTGGAAAAGATCAACGAAGTGTTGGAGCCACATCTGTTCCCACCGCTCGAAGATGGTGGCGACCCACGTCTGTGCCCGAATTGCGAGATTGGGCGGCTCAGCATGCGCACTGCACGGTCCGGCGGCGCTTTCATCGGCTGCTCGAACTACCCTGAGTGCCGCTACACACGGCCATTCGGTCCGCCCGATCCTGAAGCAGAAAAATCTGCCATCCCACCAGATGGTAAATTACTGGGGACCGATGCGGGTGACGAAATACGTGTGTTCAAGGGCCGTTTTGGCCCCTACGTGCAGCGCGGGCCCGTGACCGAAGAAAACAAGAAACCCCCACGCCAGTCGGTGCCAAAGGACTGGCCCGCCGAGGAACTGGAGTTGGATCGGGCATTGATGCTCTTGTCCCTGCCCCGTGAGATTGGTCCGCACCCTGAAGATGGCATCATGGTCTGGTCCAACATCGGGCGCTACGGCCCCTACCTCAAGCACGCCGAAAGCACGTCAGAGCGTGGCGGCACCAATGCCAATCTGGAAAGTCTGGATGAAGTATTTACCGTCGGCATGAACCGTGCTGTGCAGTTGCTGGCCGAAAAAGTCGCCAGCCGTGGTGGGCGCGGCAAGGCCGCCAAACCGATCCGTGAAATGGGCGACCACCCTGATATGGGTGGGGCAGTGAATATCATGGAAGGTAAATACGGGCCTTATGTGAAATGGGAAAAGGTCAACGCAACAATCCCGAAAGAGATCGAGCCTAGCGACCTGACAATGGAACGTGCGGTCGAACTGATTGAGGAAAAGCTGGCGAAATCGCCCGCGAAACGCAAAGCGGCAGCCAAGAAAAAGGCACCCGCAAAAAAGAAACCTGCAGCAAAGAAACCTGCAGCAAAGAAGGCGGCAACTTAAAAAGATTAAGCTGCCCTATTCTGCGTTAACTAGTGCGCATCATACATATGTGATTTGCCCGTGTGCCACGCCTCTGACAAACCATTTCGCAATCAACATTGCGAAAGGCAAGATCATGGCAGAGCAGAAAATTTCACGGCGGGGTTTGATCGCGGGCGCGAGTGCCACGCTATTTACGCCCACCCTATTGCGCGCGGATACATCCGCTATTCAAGGCGTGCGGCGCAACGCCACCAGTTTCATGAGCCAACACTGGCAGGATCATTTCGATGATCTGGGCAAAGCAGCCATCGTCGCTGATACCACATCACGCGCCCTGCACTATTGGAACGCCGATGGCGGTGATTACCGGGTTTATCCGACATCCGTTCCCGCGACGGAAGAACTGACAAAACGCGGCTACACAAAGATTGTGCGCAAGAAGGAAGGCCCCGATTGGACACCGACCGCGTCGATGATGGAACGCTTTCCTGACTACAAATACATGCCGCCCGGCCCCAACAACCCGCTTGGCACCCATGCAATGTATCTCAGCTGGCCCGCCTATATCATTCACGGCACCCATGACACCCGCAAGATCGGGCGGCGGTCGTCGGACGGCTGTATCGGGCTGTATAATGAAAAGATTGAAGAGCTGTTTGCGATCTGTCCGGTCGGAACGCAGGTCCGAATTATATAATGTAACTCTATATAAAGTAACTCCGGTCCGCGTTATCCGACACGCCTCTCCCTTACTGGTCAATTGACTTTGCCGCGCTGCGGCGTCAAGAATTGCGCCAACAGTAGATATGCACCAATAAGGGGGAGCGTTACGCCCATGAAAAAAGTCTATGGATCAGCCGCGGAGGCGCTGGATGGCGTTTTGGCCGACGGCATGTTGATCGCGGCGGGTGGCTTTGGCCTTTGCGGTATTCCCGAATTGTTGCTGTCTGCGATCCGCGATGCAGGCACCAAGAACCTAACCTTTGCGTCCAACAACGCGGGCGTCGATGATTTTGGCATCGGCATCCTGTTGCAGACCAAGCAGGTCAAAAAGATGATCAGCTCATACGTCGGCGAAAACGCCGAATTCATGCGGCAGTATCTGTCGGGTGAGTTGGAGCTGGAATTCAACCCGCAAGGCACCTTGGCCGAACGCATGCGCGCAGGTGGCTGCGGCATTCCCGGCTTCTATACAAAAACCGGTGTCGGCACCGTCATCGCCGACGGCAAAGAAAGCAAGATGTTCAATGGTGAAGAATACATCATGGAAGAAGGCATCTTTGCTGATCTGTCGATCGTGAAAGCCTGGAAGGCCGATGACACCGGCAATCTGGTGTTCCGCAAAACCGCGCGCAACTTTAACCCGCCAGCCGCGATGTGTGGTAAGATTTGTATTGCCGAGGTCGAAGAAATCGTGCCCCGCGGGTCGCTTGATCCCGACATGATCCACCTGCCCGGTATCTATGTGCATAGGATTATTCAGGGCGATCATGAAAAACGTATCGAACAACGTACAGTGCGGGAGGGTTAAGCCATGTGGGATCGCAATCAAATGGCGGCACGCGCCGCACAAGAACTGCAAGACGGCTGGTATGTGAACCTTGGCATCGGTATTCCGACGCTGGTGTCGAACT
>JBPOFE010000060.1:0-18412 GCA_051252035.1 Sulfitobacter sp. | reverse complement strand
TCCACACGACCGATCGCCATCACCCATGCTAACCCGCATTGGTGGCACGCTGCGCTGCGCAATAAATCTGATGAGGTGCTCAAGGCGTTGACCGGGGCCGGGGGCATGTTGGGGTTCTCGGTCTATCCGCATCATTTGGCGGGCGGGTCCGATTGCACACTTGACAGTTTTTGCCAGATGATCGCCGAGGCTGCATCACGCTACGGTGCTGAAAACCTCGGTATCGGCACCGACCTATGTCAGGATCAGCCAGACAGCATCGTCACATGGATGCGCGTCGGCCGCTGGACCAAGGGTATTGATTATGGCGAAGGATCGGCCAGCAACGCTGGCTTTCCGCCGATGCCTGAATGGTTCAATGACAACCGCGATTTCGGCAATATCCGTGAGGGCTTGGCCGCAGCAGGCATGTCCGGCACAGAGGTTGATGGCATCATGGGCGGCAATTGGCATCGGTTTTATGAGGCCGGTTTTGGTGCAAAGCCATGACACTAACCGCGGTTCCCATTACGCCCGATAATAGGGATAAATTTGCAGACCTTCGCGTGAATGACGCGCAACAACATCTAATCGCGACAAACGAGTATTGGCTGGATCAGGCGGCACGTGTCGAGGTTTCAAAGACATTTGGATTGGTCAAAGACGGGATCAGTGTCGGGTTGTTCTCGCTTATCGACCCACGTCTGGTGCCAGCCGACGATGCGGACCTTAGAAATGCACAACCGGGATGTGGGTATTTATGGCGGTTCATGGTGGACAGCAAAGCGCAGGGCGCGGGCGTCGGACGTCAGGCTTTGGCCTTGATCGAGGATTATGTCCGCGACATCGGGCTGAAGGGTCTGTCGATGACGACCATGGATACTGAAAAGGGCAATGCGTTGCCGTTTTATCTGGCTCAGGGCTATGTCGCCACGGGGCGACGCTTGGGGGGTGAGATAGAGCTGATTAAACTTTTTCCTGAGATTGCACATGCTTGATCAACCGGCACCCCCACAAAAGCCGATGCGTTCGCCAGACGAGGTGATGCGGCTGTCGCGTATGGGGTCGATGTTTCCCACCCGCCTGTCGTTTCTGCGCAGCCTGATGCGGCGGTTGGCGGATGATCAGGTCGAGGTTGAGCGCGCCATCTGGGACATGGATGCCGATGGGTTTGGCCATGCGGTGTATGCCTTGCGCCTTGGTGGATATGACTATTCTCTGGTTGCGGTGTCCACCGACCTGCCACCGGAACTGCGCACCGACCGGGTAATCGCGACGGCATGGGACACGGCCTATGTTTTGTATGACGGTATTCCGGACGCGGCTGAGATCGCACGCATCGTGGCCGCAGCCCCGCATCAAGAAGCGTCGCGTTTTACCGAGCGTGACCTGATCCTGAGCCGCGCCAATAAATCCGTGCGCCTGTTTGCGCATGTCGTCCAAAGCCTGCGCGATGGGCGACAGCCCGATGTCGATATGATCTGCGATGTGGGGTATCTCATGCGCACCACCGCCGTTTATGGAAACGGCAAATTCGGCATTGCCGACCGCGATGTGATCGAAGCGCGTCCCGGTCTCGAAGGCCCGTTCGCCGCCGAGATGTTGACCGTCTGGCTGATCCGGCATTTCACCCATGAATTGGCCGAACATGTGGGGCAGGGGCCGTTGGACCCGACCCTCAAACGACACTTGGGAATTGGCAATTCAACCGGCCTCGGTATGGCGCCGTTTTTGGTCAACCATCCGGTGCTATTAAACAATTGGATGTTGGTACGGGAAACGGCGCTGGCGCGCGTGCGGGCGGTTGAGCTGTTGAGTGATGATCAAAAGGCGCGGCTTTCCGCGTTGGCCGACCGCGCTGCAAATCACTTACAGGAATGGAATGTCCCGGACCCCGAGCATCAGGCACGCATTGTGGCGTTGCGGGGCGATTGGGAGGTCGCGAGGGGATTACTGGCCAAAGATGCACTTAGCGGTGCAGAGCCTTTAGAAGCGGTGATGAACGCCGTCGCGACCCATTCCAGCGATGTACAGGAGCTTATGGTTGCACTGATCATGGAGCCGTTTGGTGATCTCGTGGATGGGCTGACCGACTGTATGGGAGATCCGTTTGGTGGGTTTTGCATGCCATTGCGCGATACCGCTGCGCTGCGGTCAGAGATTGAGGCTCATTTTGCCTGGGCGCTGATGCCCGACTACGCAGCCGCCGATGGATGTGGTCAGTTTTGGTATGTCTCAGAAGCCAAGCAGGAACCGCGCCTAGGTCTGCGCTTTGAGGAGCCGGGCGCGGAATTGGAAAGCCCGCTTGATATCGGTCGCCGTATCAAAGCCCTATATACAACACTTGATCAGCGAAAAATGCCCTTGTGCGATTTCTTGGCGGATCATCCCGAACACGGGCTGGCAATATCACGGGTGCAATTGGGCGCGCGCTATCCCTATGCTGAAATTCGCGACAATCTGATCGCGACCTCGTGTTTACCCATCGACATGTTGCGCTGTAAATTGTCGTTCTTTGGGGCGTCAAAGTTTGATCCGAAATCTGACCGCTGGACCCGCATCACCCTTTGCCAGGGGGCACCTTTGGCGGATGACCTGAGCACCAATGCGGATGATTGGTGGCTGCCGGTATTTGCGCCATGACCCGGTCCGCCAATGAAGTGATGGGCTTGGCTACCAAAGCGGCCCGTGGGGCAGGAGCACCGCCCGCGCAAGCCGCAGAGTTTGGCCGTGCTATGGTGCGTCACATGTATGCGGGCCGCGATTTAGACTACCTATCAAGAGCCTTGGACGATTTACCCAAAGGTCCTATCATGGATTTCCCCGTTGCATTTGCGCGGGTGTTAGAAAGTAACGCGGTGCCTGCGCGCGGACAGGTCGAGGCAAGCGCGTGGCTGCCGTTGGCGCAAAGCTATGCCGACGCTCTGCCTTATGCTGCAACGGTAAATGTGATGGGGAACGTGTTAGACATCACCGTTGACCTGCACAATCCTGCTGCAAAAACATCGCTTGGACGGTTTGTACTACCCGATACTATGTTGGACAAAATGAACGCACTCTCCGCGCGTATTTTGGTACCCGAAAGCGATGCCTCACGTCTGGGTGGTGCTGGTGCGGGGCTGACTGACAACGACTGATCATTCACCCTTTTGCAAATACCAATGCACAGCCTCACGTCCCGCGCGGCTTTGCACGTAAGGTCGGGTCGGCCTGCGTTGGGTCCTCTGGCCACGGATGGCGCGGATAGCGCCCGCGCATGTCTTTGCGCACATCTGCATAGGAACTTGCCCAGAATCCCGGCAAGTCGGTGGTGACCTGCACCGGGCGCTGCGCTGGTGATAGCAGTGTCATCTGCAAGGGCTGCCCCCCGATCATAGGATGCTCAGTGACACCAAACACTTCCTGCAGGCGTAAGGAAATCTGTGGCTGCGCGCCTGAGTAATCAATCGGCACATTGCGCCCCAAAGGTGTTTGAAACGCCGGTGGTGCAGCGCGGTCCAAGGCTTGGCCCTGATCCCAATCCAGCCGGGCCTCGAGTGCAGGCAACATATCAAAGCGTTTCCAATCCGCGGTACTGCGTAGGCCGCTCAGATGCGGCAGCAGCCAATCCTCAAGGGTGTCCATCAAATGGGCTTCCGAAAAATCAGGAAAGCCCGCGTCCATCAACCGCGCCCGCGACAAAAACCGAGCGGCGGCGGCGCTGGGGCTCAGGCCCAACTGCCGCACGCCGTCGAGCATGGCAATGGCCACGGCCTCTGCTGGGGCATCCGACCATGTCCGGTCATCCAAGATCAATGCGCCAAGACATTCCTGTTGGCGTGTCACCACGCGGCCCTCGCGACGGGACCATTCGCAGACATCCTGCCATGCGATCTGGTCGGCAAACACTTCGCGGACTTCGGCCTCCGATATCCGCGCCGCCTGCCTGATCCGCGCCTCACGCGGGTCGCCATCAAGATCGGTGGCCACGATCAGGCGTTCCCCCGCCATCGGGTCGCTTTCCGGCATCACAGCCCCTTTGCCCCCTGACAGCACAAACCGCGGCGCATCGCCCTTGCGGCGCAGACCAATGCGATCAGGGTACGCCAAAGCGGCGAGTATCCCGATGCCGTTAGGCCCATCGCCGTTCTGCCCACGGCCAAGGCGTTTTGCTTCTTGCCGGATGCGGGCGAGAGTCGGCGCGTGGGCTTTCGACAACTGCCGTTTGCCCGTCACCGCATCCATGCGCAGCGCCAGATCGACGCCCGCGCCGCGCAACGGATCACGCTCTGCCAACAAGGCTGCCAACATCGGCGCATCCGCACCGCCGCGCGCGACCATATGCGCCAGCCGGGGGTGGAGCGGCAACCGCGCCAAGCCGCGTCCATGTTCGGTGATCCGACCCGCATCATCCAGCGCGTCCAGCATCCGCAACACTGCCTGTGCCTCGTTCAACCGCCCTTCATGCGGCGGCGTCACAAAGGCCAGATCAGCGGCTTGCGCGCCCCAAAGCGCGAGTTCCAGCGCGAACCCGGTCAGGTCACCCGCTTCAATCTCGGCGGGGGGGTAGGCGGCTAGCGCGCCTTCTTCGCCTTTAGTCCAGAGCTTGTATGCCACACCCGCAGACACCCGTCCGGCACGCCCCGCGCGTTGAGTGGCCTCGGCGCGGGTGACACGCTCGGTCACCAGCCGCGACATGCCGGATGCTGCATCAAACCGGGCACGGCGGGCTTGGCCGCCATCGACGACAATCCTTATTCCCTCGATGGTTAGTGAGGTTTCGGCGATGGACGTGGCCAGCACGATCTTGCGACCCGTTGTAGCGGGTGCAATTGCCGCGCGTTGGGCTTTGAAATCCATCGCGCCGAACAGTGGGGCGAGGGTGCATTCAGTGGGAAGCTGCGATTGCAATAAGCGCTCCACCCGCCTGATTTCACCTTCACCGGGCAGAAATACCAAAGCAGAGCCTTCCGTTTCAGAGACTGCCTTTAACACCAGATCAGCAACAGCCGTGTCAAAGCGCTGTTTGCCGATGGGGCGGTCCAGCCATCGTGGTTCAACCGGGAAACTGCGGCCCTCTGAGGTGACAATCGGGGCATCCATCAAGGCCGCAACCGGGGCCGCGTCCAAGGTTGCAGACATCGCGACCAACATCAGATCTTCGCGCAACGCGCCCGCGACCTCAAGACACAGTGCCAAACCCAGATCGGCGTTCAGGGATCGTTCGTGGAATTCATCAAAGATCACCGCGCCGATGCTGGGCAGGTCAGGGTCTTGTTGCAGCATCCGGGTTAGGATGCCTTCGGTCACAACCTCAATCCGGGTGGCTTTGCTGATCGCAGAGGCACCGCGTACGCGAAACCCAACGGTTTGCCCGACGTCTTGACCCAAGGTCGTCGCCATCCGTTCGGCAGCAGCACGCGCGGCAAGGCGGCGGGGTTCCAGCATAATAATTCTCTGCTGTGTTAAACCTGCGTCCAGCATTGCCAAGGGTACGCGGGTTGTCTTGCCCGCCCCTGGTGGGGCTTGCAGCACGACACGGCCACGGTTGCGCAGGGCGGCGATAACCTCGGGCATGACTGTGTCGATGGGCAGGGTAAATGACATGAGGCTTTATCGGGGAAAGGCGAGGCCGGGCCAAGGGCAAGGGATGGACATTTTCGGATCGCACCGCAAAAGATGCAGATATGGATATTGATGACCTTGGAAAACGTGTGGTGGCGGGCGAACGCAGGGCCTTGGCACGCGCAATCACGCTGGTGGAATCGGGGCGTGCCGATCACCGGGAAGATGCCGCGCGTCTGTTGGCGGCGTTGCCGCAAGACGCTCAAGCGCTTCGTATCGGGCTTTCTGGAACGCCAGGGGTGGGCAAATCGACGTTTATTGAAAGTTTTGGGATGATGCTGACCGCGCAGGGCAAACGAGTGGCGGTGCTGGCGGTTGATCCGTCTTCGTCACGCTCTGGCGGATCAATCTTGGGTGACAAGACCCGCATGGACCTACTCAGCCGTGATCCTAATGCCTTTATCCGACCTTCCCCCAGCCAGACCCATTTGGGCGGCGTGGCGCGACGTACCCGCGAAGCGGTGCGGCTGTGTGAGGCCGCGGGATATGACGTGGTATTGATTGAAACCGTGGGCGTGGGGCAATCCGAAACGGTTGTTGCGGAGATGTCGGATGTGTTTTTGCTGCTGCTGGCCCCCGCAGGGGGTGACGAATTGCAGGGCGTCAAACGAGGTATCATGGAAATGGCTGATGTGATTGTCGTCAACAAGGCCGATGGCGATCTCAAAGCAACGGCAAATCGCACCTGTGCAGATTATGCAGGTGCCTTGCGGTTATTGCGCAAGCGCCCCCAAGATCCTGATGGGTTTCCCAAGGCGATGACGGTATCGGCATTGGAAGAACGGGGCTTGGAGGAGACATGGGTGGCGTTGCAAGAGCTGGTTGGCTGGCGGCGCGACAATGAGTTTTGGGACCAGACGCGGGCGGCACAGGCGCGGTATTGGTTCCATGAAGATGTGAAACAACGGCTGTTGGCGCGACTGCAAACAACTGATGCGCAAGAGGCTTTGACGCAGCTTGGTGATCAGGTGGCGCGAGGTGCCGTGGACCCGGCTGTCGCGGCACAAACATTTGTTGAGAAATTAGATCGGTAGCCGCAAGCGCGGAACTTTCAAAAATTCCGGGTCGCTATCTTCGAAGATCGCGTGCGTTACCCCGCCGCCTTTGGGTGCGCGCGATTATAGACTTCCATCAGTCTTGCCGTATCGACCGCCGTATACGCCTGTGTCGTAGACAATGATGCATGTCCCAATAATTCTTGGATCGCGCGCAAATCGCCACCCGCATCAAGTAAATGCGTGGCAAAGCTGTGGCGCATGGCATGCGGTGTCGCAGTGGCGGGCAGGCCAAGCTGCATCCGAGCGTTTGCCATTACCTGCGAGATTGCACGGGGGCTAAGCGCGCCGCCACGTATCGCGCGAAACAATGGTGTGTCTGCTGCTTGAAGGTGTGGGCAAGCGCGCAGGTAGTTGTCAACGGCATCCCGTGCAGCGGGAAGCACGGGAACAACCCGTTCTTTCCCGCCTTTACCAACGATGCGCAGGACATCGGGCAGAGGCGCGTCCGCACCTGTGAGGCCCAGTGCTTCGGATATCCGCAAACCGCACCCCCAAAGCAGGGTCAGCACTGCGACATCGCGGGCGGCAACCCAAGGTGTCTCAGTCTGGATTTCAACACAGTCAATCAGCGCTTTGGCGGCATCAATTGCTAAGGGGCGCGGCAGTTTTTTCTGAAATTTTGGTGACCGCGTGGACAGCACAGCGGTGGGCTCGAACCCTTCACGCTCAGCCAGCCAGCGGTAGAATGCTTTGACCGCTGACAGCTTGCGTGCCATTGACCGTGGCCCGATATCACCGCTGCGCGTGCGGGCCATCCAACTGCGCATGTCTGAAATAGTGATCTGGGCCAATGCACCCAATCCTTGGCTGTCAGCCTTGTGGACGGTCATAAACGCCAGAAAATCGCTTACATCGCCAAGATAGGCGGTCAGCGTGTTGTCCGCAGCGCCTTTCAGGGCGCGCTGATGTTCAATCCATGTTTGCAGCGCATCACGTGCGGCGGGGCTGATCAGCCCAGTGTTCGCGGCATGTTCGGCCCGGTTCAAGACAACCAGCGGCGCATCGCGCGTTCAAAGACCCCTGTAAAGAACGTCAGCAGGTCGGTGCCTTGCTGGGGGCCAAACATATGTGGGTCTTCCGCGCCCATGACCAGCAGGCCGGGCAGGCGCCCAGCACCAAAATCAAGTTTCAGACAGGCTTCGGAGCGAATCCATTCGGCTTTGCCGCCATAAATCACTTCGGTCGCGTCCTGAACGCCGCGCAATGTCACCTGCCGCGGCGCGCTGCCGCGTCCTTGGGTCAGGTAATCATCAATAAAGCCAGGTTCAGCAACGCTGAGGACTTCGCCAAGCCGCTGCACCGCAGGGTCACTGTCGTTTTGTACCGACTCCAACACCAATTTGACCGCGTCCACGCGTAGAATGTCGGCGACTTCGCCGCCCAAATCACGCAGGAAGTTTTCAAATTCAACCGGGTCCAGCATCCGCAGGATGGCGCGGTGAATCTGGTTGGTTCCAGCAAGGTTCTCATAAGCCGCTGCAATCACGCTGCGGTGGGTATCTTCGAGCCGGTCCAAACGGGTTTCCAAGCGTTCCATCGCAATGCCGCGCAGATCAACGATGTTGCCGCCCATCGACTTTTCGTTGGCGGCAATCAAAGCCTGCATAACATCTGTGTCATCCAGTATCACATCAGGTTGCGAAATGATCGCCTCACGCAGTGCGTCATCAATCTTGGTGTTGCTGCTCATGTACGTCTCTTGATTATTTTTGGTCGTATAGCATGGGGTCAGACGAAAATCTGCCCTAAACTGTCAAAACAGCCCTGCACCGGGCAGGGCTGTTGCAGGGCTGCGTCAGAAACGGTGTAGCCCTAAATCATGCAGCATGATCAAACGATCTTGATGTTGCCCTTTGCGGCGTCTTTCATGAACTGATCGAGACCTTTGTCGGTCAATACATGGCTCGCCAATTTTTTGATTACTTCTGGCGGTGCGGTCATCACATCGGCACCGATCAACGCGCAATCCTGTACATGGGCAACGCTACGAATAGAGGCTGCCAGAATTTGTGTCTCAAAGCCGTAATTGTCATAAACTGTGCGGATGTCCTGAATCAAATCCATACCATCAATGCTGATGTCGTCCAGACGACCAATAAACGGCGAAATAAATGTCGCCCCTGCTTTGGCCGCGAGCAGCGCCTGATTTGCAGAGAAACACAAGGTCACATTGACCATGTTGCCCTCGCCAGACAGCACTTTACACGCTTTCAAACCCGCCCAAGTCAGCGGCACTTTGACAGCGATATTGTCAGCAATCTTGGCCAGCTTGCGGCCTTCGGCGATCATCTGGTCGGCTTCAAGTGAAACAACCTCGGCGCTCACCGGGCCATCGACCAGATCACAGATTTCCTTGGTGACTTCGAGAATGTCGCGGCCTGATTTCAGGATCAGCGAAGGGTTCGTTGTGACCCCATCGACCATCCCCAAATCGTTCAACTCTGCAATGGCGTCAATCTCGGCAGTATCTACGAAAAATTTCATGTCATGTCCTTGCGTATGAGGAAGGGAGCGTTGATGTTGGCTTTACCGTATGATCTGCCCTGCCGAAACCCTCAAATCCTAAATTTGTCCAATCGGAGCTTTGGTGACGTCCCAGCAATTCTTTGACCACGGCACATTGGTGTCCGTTCTGACGACACAACCATTGGGCCGTGCCTTGGATTACAAAGCGCCCGAGGGCGGCTGCCATCTTGGCGCCTTTGTCGAGGTGCCATTGGGGCCGCGCAAGGTGTTAGGTGTGGTCTGGGGGTCGGGCAAAGGTGATTATGACATCACCAAAATCCGGCATGTGATCCGGGTGCTGGATGCAGCACCCATGCGGGCGGAAATGCGAGAGTTTTTGATGCGGGCGGCGGCGTATACGCTGACCCCGATGCCCGCGATGCTGCGGCTGGCGACGCGAGCGCCGGGGTTGGGCGACCCACCGTCGATGCGCAAGGTTTACCGACGGGGAACGGCTGAGCCGACGCGCGTAACAAATGCGCGGACGCGCGTGTTGGAAACATTGGCGGAGTATGGCGATCTGTCATTCACGCTGAAAGAACTGGCGGAGATGGCGGGGGTGACGTCATCGGTTGTCAAAGGCTTGGTGAAACAGAGCGCGGTTTTCGAGGAAGACAGCCCGCGTGACGTGCCATTCCAGCGGATGGACCCGGATTTGCCAAGCAAGGAATTAACCGAGGATCAGGCGGTTGGAGCGAAGGAACTGGCTGAAGCGGTGGCATCCGAGACATACGGCACAACGCTGCTGCGTGGGGTTACGGGGTCGGGTAAAACCGAAGTCTATCTTGAGGCGATTGCGGCTGCGTTGAAGGCGGGGCGGCAAGCACTGGTGTTGTTGCCAGAGATTGCCTTGACCGAACAGTTTTTTACGCGGGTGCAGGAACGTTTTGGCGCGAAACCAGCCGAATGGCATTCTGGTGCGACAATGACCGAACGCCGCCGCATCTGGCGCATGGTGGGCCAAGGTCAGGTGCAATTAGTGATCGGCGCGCGATCAGCGTTGTTTTTACCATTTCAGAACCTCGGCTTGATCGTGGTCGATGAGGAACATGACACCTCGTATAAGCAAGAAGAGGGGGTGTTGTATAACGCCCGTGACATGGCGGTGCTGAGGGCGTCCATTTGTGGCGCTCAGGTGGTGCTTGCATCCGCCACGCCATCGCTGGAAAGCTGGGCCAATGTCGAGGCGGGCAAATACCGTCGATTGGAACTGACCTCGCGGTTCGGTCCAGCGGTGATGCCGGTGATGGGCGCGATTGACATGCGCAGTGAGAACCTGCCCAGCGATAGGTGGGTTTCACCCACCCTACGGACGGAAGTCACCAAGCGGCTGGAAAACGGCGAACAGGCGATGCTTTTTATCAACCGCCGTGGCTATGCGCCGATCACGTTGTGTCGCGCCTGTGGGCATCAGATCGGCTGTGACGATTGTGATGCGCGGATGGTGGAGCATCGGTTTCTCAAACGTCTTGTTTGCCATCAATGCGGCGAAAGCAAACCGATGCCAGAGGCGTGTCCGTCTTGTGAAGCGGAAGGTAAACTGGCCCCGGTGGGGCCGGGGGTGGAACGGCTGGGTGAAGAGGCGGCGTTGTTGTGGCCCGATGCGCGCATCGCGACGCTGAGTTCGGATATGTACGGGTCGGCGCGGGCGTTGAAGGCCGAGATTGCCGCGATCAGCGACGGGGCAGCGGACATTATCATCGGCACGCAGTTGGTGGCCAAAGGGCATAATTTTCCAAACCTGACGCTGGTAGGGGTAATTGATGCTGATCTGGGTTTGATGGGGTCGGACCTGCGCGCGGCGGAGAGGACGTTTCAGCTGATGCGGCAAGTGGCGGGGCGTGCCGGACGAGCCGAGGCACCGGGTACGGCACTGTTGCAGACCTATCAGCCGGAACACCCTGTGATCCGTGCGATTTTGGCAGGTGATGAGGAAGCATTTTGGGCCGCAGAAGCGGCGGAGCGTAAGCAAGCAGGCGTGCCGCCTTATGGTCGGATGGCCGGGATCATCCTCAGCGGACCAGATGTGGCGCAGGTGTTTGACGCCGGAAACCTGTTGGCGCGGCAAGACGGGCCACTGCGTGCAGTTGGTGCACAGGTATTTGGACCCGCACCCGCGCCGATCGCACGGGTGCGCGGGCGGCACCGTGTGAGGTTACTGGTCAAGGCGGATAAAACCGTGCCGTTGCAGGAGGCGCTGGCCAAGTGGGTGGCGCAACTGCGCCTGAAGGGGGATTTGCGGTTGGCGGTGGATATTGATCCGCAGAGTTTTTACTAGATTGAAACGCTGGGGGTTTTGCACCCCCAGACCCCGCGGTATTTATAAAAGGGTGAATGGAAAGAGGTTTTGCATCTCGCCATTGCGGTGCGTGAGGCGTAAGGAAATCTTATGGCTCAATATATCACCCTTGAAGATGCCAAGCGTCTGCCGTTTTGGCGCAGGCCCGTGGCGCTGTTGTTTCTGATGGCTTTAGCGATGCCGATTGCGTTCAACACTTGGGCCGCGCTGCTGAATAATTTTGTCATTGAGGTCGCGGATTTTGATGGGGCTGATATTGGTCTGCTCCACACGGTGCGTGAAATCCCGGGCTTTCTGGCCGTGGGGGTCATTGCGATTATCATCTTTGTGCGCGAACAGGTGCTGGGGTTGGTGTCCTTGATCCTGTTGGGTGTGGCCACGATGCTAACAGCGCAGTTCCCGACGATGGGCGGTATTCTGACGTTGACCATGCTTAGTTCCATCGGCTTTCATTATTATGAAACGGTCAATCAATCGCTGCAACTACAATGGCTTAAGATTGAGGACGCCCCGCGGATGTTGGGCTGGTTATTGGCGGCGGGGTCACTTGCGACGTTGATCGCCTATATCGCGATTATGGCGCTATGGGAGACACTGAACCTGTCTTATAACATCGTCTATATGATTGGCGGCGGTATCACGGTGCTGATCGTGATCTTTGCGATTGTCGCCTATCCACAGTTTGAGGCCCCGACACCGCAGATCAAAAAGATGGTGCTGCGCAAGCGCTATTGGCTATATTATCTGCTGCAATTCATGGCCGGTGCGCGGCGGCAGATTTTCATGGTATTTGCTGGCTTCATGATGGTCGAAAAATTCGGCTTTGAAGTGCATGAGATCACCACTCTTTACCTGATCAACCTTGTTGCCAATATGATTTTTGCACCATTGATGGGTAAGGCCGTGGGTTTTTTTGGCGAACGCCGCGCATTGGGTTTCGAATATATCGGGCTGATCATCGTCTTTCTGTCTTATGGCGGTGTATATTTTATGGGCTGGGGGGTGATGGTCGCCGCGGTGCTCTATGTGCTGGACCACATGTTTTTTGCTCTCGCCCTGGCGCTCAAAACGTACTTTCAGAAAATTGCGGCACCTGGTGATATTGCGCCAACGGCGGCTGTGGCATTCACGATCAACCACATTGCAGCGGTGTTTTTGCCCGTTCTCTTGGGCTTCCTCTGGCTCGCGTCACCGGCGGCGGTGTTTTTCTTGGCGGCCGGTATGGCCTTTGTGTCGCTTTGTCTTGCGATGTTAATACCACGCCACCCTGCACCGGGTAATGAAACGATCTTCTCGGGCAGGCTGCCGCAGGCGGCGGAATAGCGACATGGCGCAGGGGCGTTTCCTGAACGGGTCCACCATGGGACATGTGGTACGCATGACCGCGACGGGCGCGATGGGCATCACCTTTGTGTTTCTGGTCGACGCGGCCGGGTTGCTGTGGATATCGCAATTGGGCGATCCGACATTGGTGGCGGCGATTGGGTTTGCGTTCGCGATACAGTTTTTCTCAGTCTCCATTGCGGTTGGGTTCATGATTGCCGCAACGGCGATGATTTCACGTAGTATTGGCCAGGGCGACACCGCGCTTGCACGACGGCAAGCGGGGGCGGCGACAGTGATCGCGGCTGCCATACAAACCTGTGTCGCATTGTTCATCATCCTAGAACGGCATGATCTGCTGGCATTTGCGGGTGCTGAGGGCGAAACCGCACGGCTGGCGGCGCGCTATTTGGCGATCACAATGCCATCTTTGATCCTGATGGCGGTGGCGTTGACCTGTTCGGGCGCATTGCGGGCCGAAGGATTTGGCGCGCAGGCGATGTATGTCACATTGTTCTCAGGTGTATTGCTGATGGTTCTGGACCCGATCTTGATTGTCTGGATGGGTCTTGGGTTGGACGGGGCGGCGATCGGGCTGTTTGCATTTCGCATCTGTCTGGTGGCGCTGGCGCTCTATTATGCAGCGGTGCGTAATGATTTGATCGCGCGGCCTAAGGGCGCAGACGTGGCTGCGATTTTTAAACCTTACATACTGATTGCCCTACCTGCGATTGCGACGCAGATGTCCACCCCGGTCGGGAATTACCTGCTCACCATTGTAATGGCACCGTTCGGGGACGATGCCGTTGCAGCATGGGCTATTGTTGGGCGGTTGACGGTGGTGGTCTTTGGTGGGGTGTTTGCCCTGTCCGGTGCCATTGGTGGAATTTTTGGCCAGAACTTTGGCGCAGGCCAGATGGAGCGCGTGCGCAGCACCTACCGTGATGCTCTGATCTTTTGCTTGATTTATACGTTGGTGGCTTGGGTGTTGCTATATCTCGCGACACCGCATGTGATCTGGGCCTTTGCGGTCGAAGGGCAGGGGGCCGCGATCTTGCACGCCTTCACGACCGTGGGTGTTGGCGGATTCATTTTTATTGGCGCGTTGTTTGTGTCCAACGCGGCTTTCAACGCGCTGGGCAAACCCGGTTGGTCGACGTTGGTGAACTGGCTCAAGGATGGTGTGTTGTCCTGGCCATTGGCGACATGGCTCACGCTTTACTTCGGCTCGATTGGGGTGATTTTTGGTCAGGCGTTGGCAGGGGTTGTGATGGGGATCATTGCGGCGGCGTGGGGTTGGGCCTTTGTTGCCCGTTTACAAGCTGAAGACACAGCAGCCCTTGACCCCGCCGCATCACGCCCCTACCCGAACCCGGACAGATATCGGAGAAGATGATGCCAACATTCACCGCATTGACCACCCTATTGGGTCGCGACCCCGCATATGCGCTGGGTGAGGCGATGGAAGGCCTTACACCGGAACCCACGGGCGTGGGGGTGTTTGAGGTCGAGGACGGATCAGGTCTGTGGGAAGTTGGTGCATATTTTGAAGCGGCACCGGATGATACAGCCCTTGCGGTTTTGGCTGTGGCAATGGGTGCAAAGCCTTTTGTCGTGTCCGAGTTGCCCGAGACCGATTGGGTGGCCCATGTGCGCCGTGAACTGGCCCCGGTCGAGGCGGGACGGTTCTTTGTTTATGGCAGTCACGATGCAGACAAGGTGCCAGATGATTGTGAACCGTTGTTGATTGAGGCGGCAATGGCGTTTGGTACGGGGCATCATGGCACGACTTTAGGCTGTTTGCGGGCGCTGGACCGATTGGCGGGCGACGGGTTCCATGGTAAAAATGTTGTCGATATCGGATGTGGCACGGCGGTGCTGGCGATGGCGGCGGCGCGGATTTGGCCGGAACATGTGTTGGCCAGCGATATTGACGAGGTCGCAGTTGAAGTAGCGGCGGCCAATGTCATGGCAAATGGGCTGGCGGGACGCGTGACTTGCGTTGAAGCCGCGGGCTTTGATCACCCCGACTTGGCCAATGCTGCCCCTTTTGATCTGGTGTTTGCCAATATCCTCAAAGGACCGCTTGTCGCCCTTGCGCCGGATATGGCCCATGCGATGCAGCCGGATGGCTATGCGATTCTCTCAGGGATTCTCAATGAACAGGCCGACGATGTGATCGAGATTTATGCACGCTCAGGCATCAATCTGATCCACCGGGAAAGCATTGTTGATTGGACCACCCTGACGCTTCGCAAAAAGACCTAAATTGAACCCCATTTAAGGGAAATTTGAGGCAGTTGCCCTGAAAATGCCACAATTCATGGCTAATAATTTATGAATTGATCCGGTGGGGGCCGTTGATCTAAAGAGGCTGCCGCCATGGTTGAGACACATGACCATTTTACAAAACGCCTGAATCTGCTTGGGCGTAAACATGAGAAGATGACTCATGGTTATAGCACAAAAGTCGACAAAAACGGCTTGATCACTGTGAAACCGAAAGCCAAGCGGCGCAGTTTCCCAATCAAAGGGCTGTTCTTGCTTGTCTTCGGATTTTTTGCCTTCAAAGCCTTCATGTTGGCGTCATATGGCCCAGTGACATATACCGAGCGTCTGGCCAAACTTGAAAATGGCAGCGTGGTTGAGGCGATGGGTGCCAAAGTGTTGGGCATTGATCCAGTTACGGCGCTTATGGCTGATGTCGCAGGTCCATACCTGCGCTAAATCTGCAGGCGCATCCTTGAGAGAAATGTGAAGCCCGATTTTGTGTTGAGCGGGTTTTGATCGCTCATTTCCCGACTCAGTGTTTTGCGCATCTGGGTGTGTTGGTAACCAGTATATATTCAGCAACAAAAAAGCCGCGACCTGATCATCTCAGGCGCGGCTTTAATTGTATCTATCGCAAAGCCAGACGCTCAATCAGCGTTAGGCGTGGGCTTTAGCGGATGAAGTTGCTCTGTGCGACGGTGTCGATGTCGCCGCGGATCAGGCCGATGTCGTCCAATTCGCGGTCAGACAGGGTTGCCAATGCGTCGCGTGTTACGCGGGCGTCATTCCATGCAACGATGCTGCCAAACAAGTTGGAAACAAATGAAGAAATCCGAGAAACGGCCAATACAGAGCCGTATGCGGGGCGAGTGGTGTCAAAAGCTGCCATGTGAGCCGTCCTTTATGTCTAAATTGTCATGCCGATTTCTTCGGCGGTGTGAGGGGCATCTAGGACGGATATTCCGAATGCACAATTGTCAGAAATGCATGTGTGATCTGCGGTTTTTGCATAGGTCCAATGTAAGGGTAACGCACCGTAAAGTAAGGCAAAATTGTGATGGTGGGCGTGTCGTTTTTGAGCTTGGGGATGGCGAATTTTGTCGACTTTGCTTAAAAGCGACACATCCGAGGTCGTAATCGTTTGATCTGCGGAAAGGCTTGGCCAATGTTCGCCTTTCGTGCTACTGCATCAAAAAAGCAACAATTTGAGGCAACAGAGCATATGGTACGGGTAATCGGCATTGATCCGGGGCTGCGCAACCTTGGCTGGGGCGTTATTGACGTCGTGGGAAGCCGCATTTCACATGTCGCGAATGGGGTTTGTCAGTCCGAAGGCGACAATCTGGCCTATCGGCTCTTGTCGTTGCACGGTCAGTTGACTCGGGTGATTGTCACATACCGTCCTGAAGCTGCAGCTGTGGAACAGACTTTTGTGAACAAAGATGGTGCCGGCACACTGAAACTGGGTCAGGCGCGGGGCATTGCGATGCTGGTCCCGGCACAGGCCGGGCTGATGGTTGGGGAATATGCGCCCAATACGGTCAAGAAGACGGTAGTGGGCGTCGGCCATGCCGACAAAGGCCAGGTCGCGCATATGGTGCGGATGCAATTGCCAGGCGTCGTGATTGACGGGCCGGATGCGGCGGATGCCTTGGCCATCGCGATTTGTCATGCGCATCACGGTGGGGCAAGCAGTCTTGCCCAAGCCGTGGCAAGGGCCAGCGCATGATTGGCAAAATCACAGGACGAATTGAATACCGTGCGCCTGATCATCTGCTGATCGACGTGCGCGGCGTCGGCTATCTGGTCTATTGTTCGGAACGGACCTTGGCCGCGTTGCCGGGTGTGGGCGAGGTCGTGGCGCTTTATACCGACCTAGTGGTGCGCGAAGACCTGATGCAGTTGTTCGGGTTTCAGACTTTGGTTGAGAAAGAATGGCACCGCTTGCTGACGTCGGTGCAGGGTATCGGAGCCAAGGCTTCGCTGGCTATTCTCGGCGCGCTTGGGCCGGATGGGGTCAGCCGTGCAATTGCACTGGGGGATTGGAATGCGGTCAAGGCGGCCAAGGGGGTAGGGCCAAAGATCGCGCAGCGCGTGGTCTTGGATCTAAAAGACAAAGCGCCGGGTGTCATGGCGATGAGTGGCACGGTCGCCGAAGCGCAGGGTGAAATTGAGGCGCAGGTCATCGAGGCACCGATCCCGCGTATGCAAAAAGCGTCAACGCCAAACGCATCCGCACAATCCGAAGCCCTATCAGCACTTGGCAATCTTGGCTATGGCCCCGGCGATGCGGCGGGGGCTGTGGCACAGGCGGCGGGCGAGATGCCGGAGGCCGATACGCCTTCGCTGATCCGTGCAGCGTTGAAACTGCTGGCACCGAAAGGGTAGGGTGTGGGTGATACACACATGTGGGTTTCACCCACTCCACGGATTTGCACATGAACGACAGCGACCCGACATTGCGGCCCGAACCGCTGCCCGAGGATTTTGACCGCGCGTTGCGTCCGCAAATGCTGGATGAATTTGTCGGCCAGGCCGAGGCACGCTCGAACCTTAAGGTGTTTATTCAATCCGCCAAACAACGCGGCGAGGCTATGGACCACACGTTGTTTCATGGACCCCCCGGTTTAGGTAAAACCACGCTGGCGCAGATTATGGCGCGTGAATTGGGTGTCGGGTTTCGCATGACGTCCGGGCCGGTGCTGGCCAAAGCGGGTGATCTGGCGGCGATCCTGACCAATCTGGAAGCCCGGGATGTCTTGTTCATTGACGAAATACATCGGCTCAATCCGGCGGTTGAGGAAGTGCTGTATCCCGCGCTTGAGGACTTTGAGCTGGATCTGGTTATTGGCGAGGGCCCAGCAGCCCGCACCGTGCGGATTGAGTTGCAGCCCTTTACGTTGGTCGGCGCAACAACACGCATGGGATTGCTGACCACGCCTTTGCGAGATCGCTTTGGCATTCCAACACGTTTGCAGTTTTACACCGAAGATGAATTGTTCATCATCGTGGACCGCAATGCCCGCAAGCTGGGCGCGCCTGCGGATGAAGGCGGCGCGCGTGAGATTGCCAAACGTGCGCGGGGAACGCCCCGGATCGCCGGGCGTCTGCTGCGCCGGGTGGTGGATTTTGCGGTTGTTGAAGGCGATGGCCGGGTGACACGGGAACTGGCCGATATGGCGCTGACCCGGTTGGGGGTTGATCATCTGGGCCTTGATGGCGCGGATCGGCGGTATTTGCGGTTGATTGCCGAGAACTATCAGGGCGGTCCGGTTGGGATTGAAACGATGTCGGCGGCGCTATCGGAAAGTCGCGATGCACTGGAGGAAGTGATTGAGCCGTTTTTGCTGCAACAAGGGTTGATCCAGCGCAC
>JBPOFE010000006.1:0-40541 GCA_051252035.1 Sulfitobacter sp. | reverse complement strand
TTGAGGCACAGTCCATCGGCATCGACAAACCCATTGAGTTTTCCATGCGCGACATGTGGCCGCCGTTCTGGGAAGGCCGCAGTTTGAGTTCGGGTGACATTGACCGGGACGGCGACCTTGATCTGGTGATCGCCTCAACAGGGGCTGGAATCTATGCCTATCTGAACGATGGCACCGGACAGTTTAGCCGGATGGCATTGCCCTTGGGCAATTTGGCAGATTGGCCGATCTTTAACGCGGCACTGGTGGATATGGACAACGACGGCTGGCTTGATCTGGTGATTGCACCCTATCAAAACGGGCTGTGGTCATGGCGCAATCAGGGCGGCACGTTCGGCTCAGAGCCACCTCTGAAACTGCCCAATCTCGAAACCGCCCCGCTGGCCATGGCGCTGTCTTTTGCAGATATGGACCGTAATGGACGGCTTGATGTCGCCGTGGGAAATTGGGCGGCGGGCTGGTATCGCCGCATACCCGGTGAAGAAAGCCGCAACCGTATTTTGCTCAATGAGCCCGACGGATTTCGCACGATCGACCTTCCCGGCATTCCCGGTGAAACCCTGTCGATCCTGTTTTCCGATCTGGATGCCAATGGCACCGCGGACCTGATTGTTGGCAATGATTTTGACATCCCTGATTATTTCTATCTTGGCGACGGCGCGGGTAATTTCACCATGATCGACCACGACAGTGGGCTGATCCCACAAACCACCACCACTACGATGGCGGTAAAAACGGCCGATCTGACGGGGCAAACACGCCCTGATATCTATCTGGCACAAATCGCCGGGCGGTCTTCTGGTTTGTCGTCCACGCTCAAGATGCAAGACCTGGGGCGGTATTGTGACACTATTCAGAATGCCACCGCCAAGGCCACATGTATCCGCAATATGGAAATCAAAACTTGGTATAGATCAGGTAACAATTTCGATCCGAGCTACGCCAGCAAATGCCTTGAGCTGACCGGACGGGACCGTGACGAATGCCGCGCGATGCTGGTCAAAGATCTTGCGATCCAGAAACGTGATCCAAAAATCTGTGCCGTGATCCCCAAGGGTCAGGACATTGCGCGGGCATATTGCGATCTGCACTTTGCGCCAGTCCGGCAACCAACTGCGGATGAAATCGCACTGACCCATCCGCAAATCCTGCGCTCCAACGTGCTGCTGGAATGGACCGCGGAAGCCTATACCGACAGCGCCGAGACCCGTGGCCTTGATGTCGGTGGTTGGAGCTGGGACACGAAGATTGAAGATTTCGATCTAGATGGCGACATGGATGTTTATATCGTCAATGGCACGTGGGTGCCTAACGAAGTGTCGCCCTCGAACCTCTATTTTGAAAACGATGGCAGCGGACAGTTTGTTGAAACATCAGGCCCAATGGGTCTCGAAGATTATCTGATGACAGCCTCGGCCACCGCCTTTGATGCGGATGGCGATGGGGATATGGACATGGTCACCCATCCGGTAAACGGGCCGATCATGTATTTCCGAAACAACAGCCAAAATCGGGCCATTGCATTTGAACTGATTGACGCACAGGGCAATCACGACGCCATCGGCGCCCGTGTCACCCTGACCGATGCGGCCGGGAATACCCAATGGCGCGAAATTCAACTTGGTGGTGGCTTTATGTCTTTTGACGCCCCTCGTGTGCATTTTGGTCTGCCCAAAGATGCCGCTGTGGCGGAGGCTAAAATTCGTTGGCCGGATGGTGTGGAAACCATGATTTCCGGACCTTTGGAGGCAGGTGTGCTTTATCAGATCACCCGTCGTTAGATCGCGTTATAGAACCAGATCAGCGCCGCAGCAGCGCAAAGCGCAGCGCCGAATGGCAAGGCGCGCGTGCCGCTTAATCCGTCCGGCGCAGTGCGACGCGTCAACAGCGCGCCTATCAGCGCGGCGAGTGCTGCGATCAAAACAAGCTGCGGCAAAGCCAGCGGGCCGACAAAGGCACCAAGCCCCGCCATAAGTTTTACATCACCAAGCCCAAGACCCGCGCGTCCCCGCACGCGCGCATAGACCCAACGCAGCGCGGCAAGGCTGCCTGCACCGATGGCCGCCCCCAAAAGTGCCTGTTCAATCCCTAGCCCATACGGTTGCATTGCGATGATCGTCGCCACAATAAACGCCGATCCCGTGAGTGCATCCGGCAGCCGAAACCAGATCGCATCGGTCATCGCCAGTGACAGCAAAAGCCACAACCACAGTGCAGAGAGCAATATATCGCCCGTTCCGCCCCCCGCCAGAACCGCCAGCACAGCACTGCCAAGCGCCAGCAGTTCCGCATAAAATGCAAAGGGCGGAATCTGACCCTCGCAATATCGGCATCGGCCTTTTTGCAGGATAAAGGAAACAAACGGGATCAGATCGCGCGCGGCAAGTCGTGTGCCACATAACCGGCAGCTGGAGGGTGTTACCAAAACATCTTCACCGCGTGGCAGTCGGTCTGCCAATACGGCGATAAACGACCCTATTGCGGGGCTGATCAGAATCAATAGAAAGGCAGGAAAATCAAAGGCCAACATATGTCTTTTTGACCTGTCATCACGCGATGGACAAGGCCAACCTAGTGACGTTATCATGACCGCAACAATATGGAATATTCAATGAACGCCCCAATTCAACCAGTAAGTGAACCTCATGTTGAGCATGATCTTAAAGCCGCACGTGATGCGGGTTTTTCGCTGTTGGAGCTGATGGTTGTGGTGGTGATCTTATCGATTTTGGCGCTTGTCATTGTCCCAAGGGTTATTGATCGGCCTGATCAGGCACGCGCCGCACGTGCGAAGTCCGACATTGCCGCCGTTGGCAGCGCTCTTGAACTCTATCGGCTCGATAATCTGCGCTATCCGACCACGGAACAAGGGTTGGCCGCTTTGGTGAGCCGCCCTGCCACCGATCCGGTTCCGGAAAACTACGCAACCAATGGCTATATTGACCGCATGCCACGTGATCCTTGGGGCGCGCCTTATCAATATTTATCACCCGGCGTGCATGGGCAATATGATGTCTTTACCTATGGCGCTGATGGTGCATCAGGCGGCAGCGGGCCAGATGCCGACATTGGGTCATGGGATCAAAATTGACCCCACGCCGTGACAGTCCTGAGCTTGATGGAGACAGGGCTGCGGGCTTTACATTGATTGAACTGGTGGTGGTGGTGGCCGTGCTGTCGGTGCTGGCCGTTGGGGCGGGGCTCGTGGCTTCGCGCAGCGGTAAATCAGCATCGGGCAGCGACCTACAACGTTTTCAAAAACACATCGAAACGGCGCGCGCGCATGCGATGCAGGGGCGGCAGGCTCAGGGGTTATTTGTCACTGACCGTGGCTTTCAAATGAGCATCAAAACTGACGCTGGTTGGGACAAAAGCCGACGTGAAACCCGATGGCGTGGGCAAGTGACATTGCAAATGAAAACACCCCGACAAGGCCCGAATGTCCCGCATATTTTGATCTTACCTGATGGCCGTGTCTCGGCCTTTACCCTGTTGTTTACTGGCGGTGGCGAACGACGTAGCAGTTGTCAAAGCGACGGATTTACGGGTGTCACATGCGACCAAGGGTGAAGCGACGGAGGAATCAAACCGACCAGGGCATCACCTTGCTGGAACTGGTCATTGCGGTTTTTGTGCTCGCCATGGGCAGCCTCGCGGCATTGCGGGCCACCGACCAGGCACGGGTCGCCATTGGCGGCGCCAAAGATCGGATGCTTGCGCAACTTGTTGCCCGTAACAGGGCCGAGGAATTGCGCCTGCCGGGTGCGGGTATTGCATTGTCTGCGACAGAACAGCTTGCCGGGCAGAGTTTTACCATCACCACAGATACATTGCCCACAACGAGCGGCGTGGTTGAGGTTTCGATTTCTGCAACATCTAGACGCGGTGTTGGCGCACGGATTGTGGTTTATCTGCCCGGTGGCGGATAATGAAGCGGCTTGATAAACTCTTTGCCGATGCGGGCCTGTCACTTATTGAATTGGTGGTTGCGATGGCGGTGTTTGCCTTGGTCGCAGTCATGGGGCTGCAAAGTCTGACGGGCACCATGCGCATTTCTGAGCGCCTGACACAGATTGACAGCGAAACCGCGGAGCTGGGCAATGCCATCACGCTGTTGAGAAATGATCTGACGTCGGTGGTGCCGATGTTGTTTTACCCCCCGCAAGGCACACCACGTCCCGCCGTGGATATGTCAGAAGACAACACTGTGCTGGGTTTGTCGCTTGCAGGTCAAAAAACGTTTGCAACAACCCACACCGATCGCCACCGCGTGGAATGGTCCGTCGACGCAACCCAAGGTTCACTGACCAGGCGCTTCTGGCCCGCGCTTATCCCCGCAAATCAAAACCAACGCAGCCCCGAGATGACGGTGCTAACGGGTGTCAGCGATCTTTCAGTGCGCACATTTTGGCCGTCTGTTGGATGGGTTGCTGGTACGACTCCGCCCTTTGGTTCACAAGTGATCGCAACCCCGGTGAGTGCTGACCAAGATACACCCGGCGCACCGCCCGCTGCTTATTTTAGCTCCCCTCCCCTCGCGATTGAAATCACTTTACAAACGGCACGACATGGCAATTTGCGCCTTGTCCAGACATTTCAATGAAACCGCACAATCCTTCATCCCGCTCAACTGGTTTTGTGCTGGTCAACGCACTGGTGATTGTCGCGGCAATGGCGGCGGCGGCGACCTTGCTGCTGTCACGTGCCGAAGGTGGGCGTGTGCGTCTGATCGCCACGCAAGAGGCTGACACTTTGGTCCACGCCTTAGACGCGTTTGAGGCATTAGGCCGCACAGTATTGAACGCTGATCAGCGCAAGGGTGCGGTCGATACACTTAGTGACACTTGGGCGCAGGCCACCATTGACGTGCCGCTGGCGCGCGCGCGGGTGTCTGGTGCCATTGCGGACCAGCAGGCTCTTTTCAACCTCAACTGGCTTGCTGATCCTTCTGACACTCTGGCGCTTGAGGGCTGGGCTGGGCTGCTGCGCCGTATTGGCGTGTCACCCTACAAAGGCGACCTCATAGTGCAATATCTGTCGGGTAATGGACCATCGAACCGCAGTGCCTACAGCAGATCGGAACCGCCCATTGCACCTTTGGGTGGCAGTATCCTGATGATTGACCAACTTGCCTCGATGATCGAGCTTCAGCCCAACGACATCACCATTTTACGGCAGCATACCACGGCGCTGCCCGCGCGTACCCCGGTCAATATCAACACCGCAGGGGTCAATGTGTTAGCAGCCATGCTCCCGCAGCTTTCCGTTGCACAATTGGATGCCATTGTGTTGCGCCGTCAAAAAGAACCCTACCCGACGATTGATGCGTTCTTTGAAGAACTTGGGCTTTCTACGGAACCCACAGACCCCGATGCTGTTGATCCAACCCGTTATTCGGTTGGCTCAAGATGGTTTGGCGCGGATATCACCGCAACTCTTGACGCACGCCGCGCACGCCGCCGTGTGCTATTTCGCCGCGAAAGCGCGCCCGTGGGGACACAGATAGAATGGCGTGTGACCCAATTCCCGTGAAAGGTGGCTTGATCAAACGGGCCTAGAACGGCATGGTCATACCTAATTCATTCAATCCAACAGCGGCAGGGACTGGCGTGGTATTATCCGATCCATTTCAGGGCATAAGTGCTGATTTTGTGCATGCAGATGCTGTGAAAGATCGTGGGTTGAATGCCCGCCAGATCATGTTGGTACCGGGCGGTGACGTGGCTGCACTGACCCTTGATCTGCCCAAGGGGCTGCGCGGCCAGAACCGTGAACAGGTGGCGCGGCGGCAACTGCGTGACCAAGTGGGGGTAAGCCCCGAAGCCGCGGAAATGCGACCGTTTCACACCAAAGTCAGTGGCGAAAACTGGTCACGAATCTTGGTTGCAGATCGGGCATTGATTGAGGATTGGCGCGCCCGTGCGGGGATGTCATGTCGCGCGGTTTTGCCTGATTATCTTGGCTTACCAACGTCCCCTGACCTTTGGACTATCGCCGCTACATCCGCTGGTGTTGCGGTGCGACTTGGGCCAGACGACGGGTTTGGCGCGCCCATTGATACGTCATTGGCATTGCTGGACCGTGCTTTGCAAGATGCCGATCCGGCACCCAAGGCGCTGCTGCGATTTGGTCCGCCTTTTCCCGAGCTCGAAGCCCTTTTTGAATCGCGCGATATTCCCGTGCTTGCGTCGGTGGACGAAACCGAAGCGCTTGGTATTGCCACACCGCAGGTCATGGGCCATGGCGAAGTGCAAATGGATTTGCGGCGCGACCCCCAAATGGCCCGTGCTGCATTGGCACGACGGGTGTTACCGTGGCGGTGGCCCATTTTGTTTGGCCTGATCGCAGCCGGGCTTTGGGCCGCCTCGCAACTGGTTGTGATTGACCGGATCAAAACCGAGACAAATGACATAACCAAAGAAACCACTGCATTGGTCAAGGAACATTTTGTGGCGTCCGGTCCCGTGCTTGATGCACGTATTCAGGTCAGTCAGGCGTTAACCCAGCTTCAGGCCGAGGTGGCTGGCCCGGTATCCCGCGCGCAGCCGATGCAGCTATTTAATCGCGCGGCCACGGTCGTGGCGGCACAGGGGGCCGAAACACGCAGGGCAGTTTACACTGGTGATGAAACCCTTGCTTTGGTCTTGCGCGTCAAAGACTTTGCCGCGGCCGAACAAATGGTTGCCGCCCTGTCAGGGGCCCACCTTGGCGTCACTGTGGTTGATACGCGGGTCAGCGAAGGGGCCAATACCGTGCGTACCGAATTGCGCATCACGCCCAAATCGGAGCCAGAGAAATGAGTGCCCGATTGATCGACATGTTGTTACGGTTGGCCCCGCGCGAAAGGTTACTACTGGCGCTGCTGGTTTTGATCATTTTGCCAGTTGGGCTTGTTCTGGGCATCTTGATGCCTTTGCAGGACGCCCGTGAAACCGCGCTTTCCGAACGGACGCAGGCGGTGGCCCTGAATCTTTGGGTGCAAGAGCGGGTTAGTGAAGCGCAGATACTCAAACAATCACCGCGCACGGGGCCACGGATTGTTGTGGGCACCAGCGAGATTGAGCAAGACTTGATCGGGGCGGGCTTGCGGGACGCAATCAGCGAACTGAGTAGCGACAGCGATGGTGTTGTCGCGCTGCGCTTTGACAACGTGCGATTTACACAATTGGCGGGTTGGCTGTCCGGACTAAACCCAAACTGGGGTTACGATATTTCGACGTTCCGGTTTGAAGCCACCGAAACACCCGCCAATGTTGCGGCCACGCTTACCTTGGTGCCACAATCCGAATAATCGCCACGCGGTGCCTATTTAGGGCAGTTTCTTAAGCTGCACTGCAATACTGGCCTGTCGTCCGGCAAGTGAGCCCACCGGATCAAAATCAGGATGCGCCTTAAGGACTTCTTCCAAGGCTTGCTGAGCTGCCTTTAACCGCGCCGCGCCATTCGCCTGATCGCCACCTTGCAACAGTTTCATGCCAATCTCATGATCTGCGGTGCCTTTGACCGACAATGCGGCGGCACGTGCATCTGCATTGCCGTTATTGGCCAAACCGTTCGCGATTTGGACTGCTTTGTCATATTGGCCTGACCGCAACATGGTATGCGCATATTCCAACTGAATTCGGTCGTTCAACGGGCCGGATTCCGGCAACATGCGTGCATACATCTTGCCTGCTTTGGCATAATCGCCTTTTTCAAGGGCGGCGCGTGCAGTGTTATATTGCGATTCAAAGCCACGCTGGCCGATGCCTGCGGTCTCTGTGCAACTCATCAATAGGACGGTTGATAGGCCGACAAAAACGGCCCGTACTCGGGTTACTGCCTTCATTTGCTGCTCTTTTTTTGTTATATTGATTGTGTTAATCCTTACCACAATGGGTCGTATCGGTCCACAAAACAGGGCATTATTGATGCCAAGGTCTTACGAATGCGCTTGATTGCGGCTTTTTTCACACTGCTTACGCTGGCGGCCACTGGGCTTGCCGGGGTTGAACTGTCGACAGCTTTGGCCGCGCCAACACCCCGCGCGGCACCAGCGACGGTTGCGCGTGCAGTGGCTGAAATTGAAACAAGCACGCAGAAAGATAATGCGGCGCTGATCTGGCCTGCGCTGTTTGGCGCACCCGAACCGCCCACCCCACCGCAACCTCCAGCACCCGTCGTGGTCGAAGAAAAGCAGCCGCCTGCCCCGCCACAGCCACCGCTTTCCACGCTTGGCTATGAACTTAAAGGGGTGGTACGCGCGGGAGAAACAGTTTGGGGTCTGGTTTCACATCCAACCGGGGATCAAATCATGCGCGTCGGTGACGCGTTGACGGACAACATGATCATCGCGCGGATTGATGAAATGGGTCTTTGGGTGGACGTCGGCAAGGATTCGCCTGAATTGCTCGGATTTGGCGAATGAATCCCTAAAATCACAGTTTCTAAAAATTGAAGGATGGGGATGTAATCGTCCCGAACATCGGCTAAGCTGTGCGTAATAACTAAAAAGTTTGTAAAAAACAAAATAGCAGAGCAGGTTATGACCGCATTCATTCATGCCCGGGCGACTTTGGTCGCCTTTGTGCTTGTGGCGGCACAGGCACTTTCCATGGCGTGCCTCACCGCAACGCCCGCCCACGCGCAGGTTCAGCTTGACCTGCGCGATGCTGATCTACGTGGTTTTGTCGAAATTGTCTCTGAGGCTACGGGCCGCAGCTTTGTGATCGATCCTGCCGTGCGCGGCACCGTGACGATCCTGGCGCCCAAACAACTCAGCCCCGCTGATCTTTATGACGTCTTCCTCAACGTGCTTGAGCTGAACCGTTTGACCATCGTGACCGGGAATGGCGCTGACCGGATCGTGCCGATGAACGTGGCGCGTGAATTGTCCTCTGGTCCCCGGAGCGGCGTGCCCGGTGATTTCCAAACCCGCGTGATCCAGGTGCGCAATGTTCCTCTGAACGAAATTATCGAAGTGGTACGCCCATTGTTGCCCGCCGAAGCGGTGATCACGCCGGTGCCACGTTCAAATCTGTTAATCCTGTCGGATCGGGGCAAAAACCATCAAC
This sequence comes from Sulfitobacter sp., assembly GCA_051252035.1. Classification (GTDB taxonomy): domain Bacteria; phylum Pseudomonadota; class Alphaproteobacteria; order Rhodobacterales; family Rhodobacteraceae; genus Sulfitobacter. Next base: position 31,488 of record JBPOFE010000006.1, on the reverse strand, counting down.
GTATCGTTAACCTGATCGAACGGCTCGATACACCCAGCGAGCGGCCCATCGAAATGATCCGCCTGCGCAACGCCAATGCCACCGAAGTGCTGGGTGTTATTCAGTCGATGGAAATTATCCCCCCCGGTGCCGCGGTGTCTGTTGATCAGCGCTCAAACGCGCTGGTGGTCACGGGCCCCGAAGACATGCGCCGCCAATTGCGCACGCTTGCCTCCCGGCTTGATACGCAAAACAGCAACGTCACATCGCATGCGATCGAATTGAACTATGCCGACGCGTCCACACTTGCCGATGTGGTGTTGCGAGCTATCACCAATCAGACCCAGAACGATACAGGTCAGCAAACCAACATCCGCATCATCCCTGAATTGCAAACCAACACGCTGCTGATCACCGCCCCGCAAGACCGATTGGGCGCTATCGTCGAAATGGTGCACTTCCTTGATCGTCGCCCGTCGCAGGTGCTGGTCGAGGCCGTGATTTTTGAGATGTCAGTCGATGGATTTTCAGATCTTTCCGCGCAATTTGGTGCCGTGTTGAACGACGCGATTGTCGGTGGGGTTGAATTTGCGCTGGAAGGACGACCCAGTCTGACCAACCTTGTGGCGTCTGTTGCCAATGGCACGATCACATCGCCGGGTTCTGGTGGGTCCATCGGCGTGCGCGCCGGATCACGCGACAAAGGCATTATTGGATTGGTCAGCGCCATCGCCTCCAGCAATTCCACCCGGTTGTTGAGCACACCATCGATCATGACACTGAACAATCAGGAAGCCGAGATTGTCGTGGCCCAGAACGTGCCATTTGTGACCGGGTCGTTTACATCCGTCGGCGAAGGCTCAACACCGGAAAACCCGTTTCAGACCATTGAGCGCCAAGATGTCGGTCTGACCTTGAATGTCACACCACAGATCAACGCCGATCAAACCGTCCGGCTTGCGATCAAACAAGAAGTATCTAGCCTGACTAATAAATCATCCTCTGCGGGCGGCGAGATCACCGCACGGCGGGCTTTGTCGACCAACGTTCTGGTCCGCGATGGCAACGTGATCATGTTGGGCGGCTTGCTTGAGAATGGATCAGGCTCGGTATCCCAAGAAGTGCCGGGGCTCAGCAAGATACCTTTGGTTGGCGGTTTGTTTCGCGGTAAGAATGCCAGCAAAAACCAACGTGTTTTGTTGATCCTGCTACGGCCAAGTGTGGTTAATTCCGAAAGTGAAGCACGCGCGCTGACCCGCAAACACGCGCGCGACGCCAAGGCCGCAAGCCTTGCCATTACCCCCGCAAACGACCAGACTTACCCACGTACAAATCAAGTCGGCCTGCCCTTTGACGGTGCCGATTTGAATCAACCATTTGACGCCGGGTTTGTGGATGAATTTGCCCAACAACGAAACTACCCCCCGCTCCCAAGCAGGCTCCGCTTCGACAGCAGGTAAGCTGCCGTTCGCCTTTGCGCGCGATCAGCAGGTTGTTCTGGACGCGGGACATCTGATCCTAGGGCCGGGGTATACGGCGATGGGTCTGCGCGAGGCGCAGCGCCGTTTGCATGGGGTCACGGACCCGCCGGTCACACTAGAGGACGAAGCCGGATTTGAGAGGTCGTTGGCACGCGCCTATCAGTCCGCCGAGAATGAGACCGAGACAGACGGTGTATTGTTTGATCTAGAAGACACCAACGCCAATATCCGGCAGCGTGATTTGCTCGACGATGCTGTCGAAGCCCCGGTCATTCAACTGGTAAACCAATTGTTGCGTCGCGCGGTACAAGCTGGCGCATCTGACCTCCATATCGAACCTTTTGAGGGCGGCTTGCGTGTCCGTCAGCGGGTTGATGGTTTCCTGCAACCAGTCATGGTGCGCTCTGACGTGCCAGTCAAACGGGTGGTTTCACGCCTCAAGGTGATGGCGGGTCTGGATATTGCCGAAACCCGGTTGCCGCAGGATGGCCGCATACCGCTGTCTATGGGCGGACGGATGATTGATACGCGCGTGTCGTCCCTGCCCGGGAATTACGGTGAACGTATTGTATTGCGTATTTTGGATCGCTCCGCCGGATTGATGCCACTGGATGCGCTGGGGTTGTCGCCCGCACAGATTGACTTGTTGGAACGTATGTCCGCGATGCCCAATGGCATTATCCTTGCCACGGGGCCAACTGGCGCGGGTAAAACCACGACGCTCTATTCCCTGCTTCAATTGGCCAACCGGGACGAGCGTAACATTGTGACGGTCGAAGACCCGATTGAATATGATCTGCCAAGGATCAGTCAATCACAAATCAACGCCGAGATTGGCATGACATTTGCCGCTGGGTTGCGGGCGACCTTGCGTCAAGACCCGGACGTCATTCTGGTAGGCGAAATCCGCGATGATGAAACCGCAAGTGTCGCCGCCCAAGCCGCGCTGACCGGGCATCTGGTATTTTCGTCCCTGCACGCGAACGGGTCTGTGAGTGCCGTGGTCCGCCTGCGTGATCTGGGGCTGGACGATTTCCTGATCGCCGCCACCCTGCGCGGTGTGATCGCGCAACGGCTTTTGCGCCGTCTTTGTGTCGACTGCCGCAACCCACGTGCACCCCACCCTTCCGAACAAGCGCATTTCAAGCGCCATAGTTTGGAAGTTCCGTCACAAATATGCGATGCTGTGGGCTGTGATGCCTGCAACGGCACAGGCTATGCCGGGCGCGTTGGCATCTTTGAAATGATCGAGATTGGCGCGGCCTTACGTGCCGCGATTGACAGAGGAGCCAACGAAAGCGAATTGTCGCAACTGGCGCTGAACGCCGGTGAGACATTGATTGGCCAAGGCTTGGCCGAGGTAAGCGCCGGGCGCACCACATTGGCTGAAACTCTGCGCGTTGTAGGGGACGTGGCGTGAACGCCTATGGCTACACCGCATTTACCGACACTGGGAAAAAGCGCAGTGGCACAATTATTGCAGAGACCGAAAGCCACGCTTCCAGCCTGCTTCAGCAAAAGGGGTTGTTTGTTTCTGAACTGATCCTGCGCACGCGTCGCTCCGAAGGGTTTGGAAAATTAAGCCTGACACGAAAGACACGCTTAAACCCGGATTTGCAAGCCGTGTTCACCCGGCAGATGGCCGTGCTTTTGAGCGCCGAACTGCCTGCTGAAGCCGCGCTGGAAGCGGTGCGCCAAGGCGGGCATCCCGCCCTTGATGCCGTGGCCGCTGGTGCCCGCGCCGCTTTGATGGATGGCGCATCATTGTCCGAGGCGCTGGCACAAAGTGGCAGTGGTTTTCCGCCCTACTACCTTGCATCGGTACGCGCGGGCGAGACAGCTGGTGATTTATCGTCCGTATTCTCTGAACTGGCCGAGCATCTGGAAACCCGCGGCACCGACCGCGCACAAATTGTCAGTGCGTTGATCTATCCGGCGTTTGTCGCGGCTGTTTCGCTCTTGGTCTGCGCTATTCTTATGGTCAGTGTTGCGCCCGAAATCGTTGCAATGTTTGAGCTTTCCGGCAGACCCCTGCCCGCGATTACGCAACATGTATTGGCGATCAGTGATTGGATTCAGGGCAATCTGATCTTGCTTGGCGTAATGTTGGCCGCCCTTATCGCGTTGATCATCGCCGCCAAAATCATCCCCACCCTACGCGCGCGACGGGACATTCTTTTTCTGAAAATCCCAATGGTCGGCCGCTTCATCCGCTTGTCAGCCGCCGTGCAATATCTACGCACGCTCGCGCTTGTCCTCAGCAGCCGCCATGCGGTGCTTTCAGCAGTAGAAAATGCGGCCGAGGTGCTGACTATCGCACAGTTTAGGTCCGAAGCTGATGCCGTTTCGACCGCGATCCGTCAGGGTGAAACCCTCTCAAACGCGCTTGAGAAATTGTCGATCATCCCCCCCATCGCACGTCAGTTGATCAGCGCGGGAGAGGCATCGGTGCGCTTGGCACGCATGACAGAACGCAGCGCGGTCTTGGTGGAAAACGGCCTTAGCACCGAACGCAAGCGTATCGCAGCCTTGCTGGAACCCTTGCTGATGATGCTTGTCGGGGCGTTCGTTTTGACAATCGTGTTGGCGGTGCTGTTACCGATCTTTGATCTACAGGCGGTCGTCACCAGTTAAATTTAGGAACGCCAGTCAAAGAACCCCTGCCCTGCGGTCGCCAATAGTTTTTGTGCCATGGCGCGGCCGGCTTCTGGACCATCAGCGATGGCACAGGTCATATCGTCGTTGATGGCCTCTGATCCATCAGGGCGCAAAACTTCGCCGCGCAGGCGTAGGGTGCCACCATCAAGTTCTGCCAGACCCGCGATCGGTGTCTCGCAAGAACCGTCCAGTTCCGCCAAAAACGCGCGTTCAGCGGCCAACCGGTCTCCGGTTTGCCTATCATGAATTGCCGCCAGCATATCGGCCGCACGCATGTCATCGCCGCGGCGTTCAATTCCGATCGCCCCCTGCGCCACGGCGGGCAACATATCTTCTACCTCAATCGGTGATTTTGGCACTTCGTCCATCTTAAGACGGTTCAAACCCGCCATTGCCAAAAACGTCGCCTCGGCCACGCCTTGGTCCAGCTTCATCAACCGGGTTTGCAGGTTGCCGCGAAATTCGACAACTTTCAAATCAGGACGCCGCAACATCAACTGCGCCCGGCGGCGCAAACTAGACGTGCCAACCACGCTGTCTTGCGATAACTCCAACAAACTGGCCACGCGCGGCGAGATAAACGCATCGCGCACATCTTCGCGTGGCAGGTACGTATCAAGCAGCAAACCATCCGGTTGCAGCGTCGGCATGTCCTTCATCGAATGCACGGCGATATCAATGTCACCACGCAGCATCGCATCTTCAATCTCTCGGGTAAAAAGCCCCTTGCCACCGATTTCTTTCAGCGGACGGTCAATGATCTTGTCGCCCGTGGTTTTGATAACAACGATGGTAAATGCCTCAAACGGCAGATCAAACGCCCGCGCCAGTCGTTCGCGGGTTTCATGTGCCTGTGCCAACGCCAAAGGCGATCCGCGGGTGCCGATATTAAGTGGTTTGGTCGGAGAGGGCAGATCATATGTCATGCCGCACCATTACCTCTAGGCTGCGGCACTGACAACACTTGAACCCCGCCACCAGCAAGGTGCATGGTGCGGCCAACTCAAGTTCTGGAAAGACGTGACATGACATCTCAAAAAACCATCCTGCGCGCGCTCGCGGGTGAAACCTTGCCAACCCCCCCGATCTGGATGATGCGGCAAGCGGGAAGATACCTGCCGGAGTATCGGGAAACCCGTGCCAAGGCAGGTGATTTTTTGTCCCTATGCTATAACTCGAAACTGGCAGCAGAGGTAACATTGCAACCAATCCGGCGCTACGGATTTGATGCCTCGATCCTGTTTGCTGATATCTTGTTGGTGCCGCAAGCCTTGGGTGCGGACCTGTGGTTTGTCACCGGCGAAGGGCCGCGATTGTCTACCATCACGACACAGGCTGAATTGGATGCGCTCAAGCCAGCAGATGACATTCACGACCACCTTGCCCCGATCTATGAGACGGTTGGTATTCTGGCGAAAGAGTTGCCGAAAGAGACCACTTTGATCGGGTTTGCAGGCGCGCCATGGACGGTAGCGACCTATATGATTGCGGGCCAAGGCACACCGGATCAAGGGCCTGCGCATGCGCTAAAGGCAGACAACCGCGCAGTGTTTGACGGGCTGATGGACCGGATTACCGAGGCCACAATTGCCTATCTCAATGCCCAGATCGAAGCGGGTGCAGAGGTGGTCAAGCTGTTCGACAGCTGGGCAGGATCACTGCAAGGCACTGATTTTGAACGCTATTCAATCGCTCCGATGCGAGAGATCGTGCAAGGCGTCAAGGCGGCCCACCCCAACACCCCGATCATCGCCTTCCCGCGCGGTGCGGGCGAACGCTACAAAGGGGCGCATGCCGCGATTGGGGCGGAGTGCATTGCAGTTGATGATGGTGTCAGCGCTGAGTGGGTCGCCGAACACGTACAACCCGACGGCTGCGTGCAGGGTAACCTTGCATCAAAACATATGGTCACGGGTGGCGATGCGCTGGTGTCAGAGACACGGCGCATTGTGGACGCCCTGTCAAACGGTCCGCATATTTTCAATCTTGGTCACGGGATCACGCCGGATGCGGACCCCGCGAATGTACAGTTGATGATTGATACGGTCCGCCAAAAATAGCGGTCTGTATACCGTCGGTATTATGTCGGTATCGCGTCAGTATTTGTTCAGGCCCATTTGGCCATTGGTGGCAAACTCATCAGCACCGCCTCTGGATCGTGACCTGTTTCAAGACCAAACTTGGTGCCGCGGTCATAGACCAGATTATATTCAGCATAGAGGCCACGGTGCTGTAACTGCGTGTCTTTGTCCGCCTCATCCCATGGTGTCTCGCGACGGCGATCGACCAGCGGTATAAAGGCAGGTAGGAACGCCGATCCTACATCCTGCGTCAGTTTGAAATCACCGGTCCAATTGCCGGTGTTGCGGTCATCATAGAATATCCCCCCTACCCCACGCGCGCGTTTGCGGTGCGGGATATAGAAATATTCATCTGCCCAGGCTTTCAATTCATCATAAAGCTGATCCCCATGCGGATCACATGCGCGCTTCATCTCGGCATGGAAGTGCGCTGTGTCCTCGTCGTATTCGATGCAAGGGTTCAGATCGGCACCACCGCCAAACCACCACGCATGCGGGGTCCAGAACATTCGTGTGTTCATATGAACGGCAGGGGTATGGGGGTTCTGCATATGTGCGACGAGAGAAATGCCGGATGCCCAGAACCGCGGATCATCAGCCATGCCGGGGATGCCCTTGCGTGCGGCCATTGCGGCCTGTGCCCGCTCACCCAGCGTGCCGTAGACTGTCGAAATATTCACGCCGACTTTTTCAAAAACACGCCCGCCGCGCATCACGCTCATCTCACCGCCGCCAGCGTCTGAGCCGTCTTCGGCAGTACGTGTGGTAGCGCGCACTTCAAATCGACCCACAGGCTGTTCGCCGCCGTGACGGTCTTCCAATGCGTGAAACGCAGTTACGATCTCGTCCCGCAATCTGCGAAACCATGCGGCGGCTTGGGCTCTTTCGGTTTCTAATAAGTCTGTCATTGGATTGTCTTATTCTTTCTGCGATCCTTGGCGTGGTCTGGCACCACCAAAAATCATGTCGCTGTGTTCTGCCAGATAAATCTGTAACCACGGGGTGAAGTTGCTCGGTTCACGTGTCACTTCGGTGACCAGTTGCTGGTGCTCGATCCAACGGGTGGCCATCACTTCGTCAGGGTTGGCCTTGATGGTCAGATCGCGTGACGCCTGAATCAGAAAAACCTCAACCAATTCATGTTCAATCAAACCGTTGCCCACATCTGCACGGTATTCGACCTGTCCGCGACGCTGCGGCACGACACCTGTGATACCAAGCTCTTCGTTAAGGCGCCTGACCGCACAAGCATCTGCGGCCTCTTCCCATTCTGGGTGTGTGCAGCAGGTGTTCGCCCACAAGCCGGGTGTGTGGTACTTTCCAAGCGCGCGTTGCTGGATCAAAATATGCTGATCCGCGACAATAAAAACCGACACCGCCTTGTGCCGCAAACCTTGCTGATGGGCCGCAAGTTTCTCAAACGGCTGAAGTGTGCCGCCTACCCATGTCGGTATCATGGTTGCCATCGCTGCTATGATCTCTCGCGCATTAACGTAATGACCTGAATTGATCTGTCCTGATCTGGCTATCATGCCCGGTAAAGTTTGCACATTGCCCCACTACTACAGGCGTCTTAATGTCGCAGATATCTCTGCGCTTGATCCTATATGGTGGCCTCACATGGTCCATAGCGGACGAAAAACCAGAAATACTGGAGAAAAAATATGAAACTACTTTCAACTCTCGCTTTTGGCCTGTCTGTCGCCGCAGCACCGCTGTTCGCGGATGGTCATGCATCTGGTGATGCCGACGCTGGTGAAAAAGTATACAAGAAATGCAAATCTTGTCATGCCATCATCGCTGATGACGAAACCGTCATCCAAAAAGGCGGCAAAACTGGTCCGAACCTTTATGACCTTTATACGCGCGTGGCAGGTTCTGCTGAAGGGTTCAAATTTGGCAAAGATCTTGTTGCTGCAGGTGAAGCTGGTCTGACATGGGATGAAGAAACCTTTGTCAATTATGTTGCCAACCCAAAGAAATTCTTGGCCGAAACCCTCGATGATAAAAAGGCCAAGTCCAGAATGTCCTACAAACTGAAAGATGCCGAAGACGCGGCAAACGTTTGGGCGTACATCGTATCAGTTGGCCCTGAAGTTGCGGCAGAGGCCTCAAACTAAGACCAAATATCATCACCCGGCATCGCCATCTTGTGCCGGGTGATACATGTCACATCTCCATCGAAACTGTGCCGCAACCGCAGATTTCCGTTTACCCCGGCAAAAAATCAACGATACCAAGGCGAAACGCACGTTTTGTGCGGATGGAACCTGCCTTTGCCGAGTTTGCTTGTGAAATATTCTAACGATCTGACGGCTGCGCATGTTTTTCCGCGCGTCACTGGCAGATATGATGCCTAGCGACCCTCAGCCCCAAAATGCCGGTTTCTTTGGTGCGACACTGCTTGCGCGGGCGGCGCGGGGGTCAACGTGGACAGCCTTAACTTTTTTCATTTCACAAGGGGCACGGTTTGTTGCGAACCTGATCCTTGCCCGCCTGCTGTTTCCCGAAGCGTTTGGAATCATGGCGCTGGTCACGATGCTCCTGATCGGTTTGACGTTGATTTCCGACATGGGCATCTCGCAATCCATCATGCAAAGCAAACGTGGCGACGAACCTGCGTTCATGGACACCGCGTGGACCTTGCAAATTATCCGCGGTGTCGTGTTGTGGCTGGCGGCCTGTGCGCTGGCGCTTCCTGCGGCGGCGTTTTACGATCAGCCTGATATTGCAGTGATGCTGCCGGTTGCGGCGATTTCATTGCTGTTTGCCGCGCTTGAACCGATCCGTGTGGAAACTGCCAACCGTCATCTGATGCTGGGGCGTGTTACCGCGCTTGACCTGTTGTCGACGATCACCGGGATTGTCGCGATGGTGATCCTTGCATGGACCACCCATTCGGTCTGGTCGCTGGTCGCGGGCTGGGTTGTGACATCTGCCGTGCGGCTGGCAGTGATGTGGCTGTTTTTGCCGGGACAGGGCAACCGCCTGCATTGGGAACGCCGTGCCGGGTCTGAGCTGCTGAACTTCGGTGTCTGGATTTTCCTATCCTCGATCTGTGGTCTGATGGTGTTGCAGGGGGATCGGGCGATTTTGGGTAAATACCTGACGATTGACGGGCTTGGCATCTATAACATCGGCATGTTTCTGGCGAGTTTTCCGCTGATGCTGGCCTCGACCATCACTTCGCGCATCCTGATCCCGATTTACCGCGAACACCTGCACGAAGAAGACCTGACCGCACGCAATCGGCTGTTCAAACTGCGGTATTATCTGACTGCGGTGATGATTGTGACGTTGTTTCTTCTGGCGCTGGCGGGGCCGTGGATTGTTCAGACGCTGTATGATGAACGTTATATCGCGGCGGGCGGGATTATTGTGGCACTGTCCAGTGTTCAGATGATCGCGGTGGTGTCGTTGACCTATGATCAGGCGGCGCTCGCGACAGGGGATTCACGCGGGTTTTTCCTTGTCAGTGTGACCAAGGCCATTCTGACCATGGGTGGGTTTTTGATCGGTGTCACGATGATGGGGCTTTATGGCGCGGTGATTGGCCTCGCGATTGCGATGCTGCTGTATTATCCGTTCATCGCCACGCTGGCGCACCGCCATAATGCGTGGGACAGGCGGCATGATCTGATGTTCCTACCGCTGGTTTTGCTGCTGGGCGGTTTTGCGGTTTGGGTGAACATATCGGATGTCGAGATGTTGCTGCCCGGATCGGCAGGGGCGCTGCACGCGCATTAAGTTTTGGTCTTGCGCCGCGATGCCAGCAAAGTTTTGATCTGGGTGCCCAGGGTCTGAACATTGGGTGGCTGAAGAATGCCCAAGTGATCGCCCGGCACATCAATGACGTCAAATCCTGCGGCGGCGATGGGGGCCCATCCGAGCCCGTTTTCAATCGCCTGTGCGCTGTCAAACCTGTCGGCGGCGGCGCGGAATATGGTTAATTTGCGCGCATAGGGCTGCGGGTCATAGGCGTCGATGGCGATCTGGTTTGCGGCGATGAAATCTTCGACCCCGCTAATGTTTTGGGCCTGAATGGCATTGTCTGTGTCGCCCGCCGATTGCAACCGCGCCTGCGCTGCATTCTGGATACGCGCCTCTTTGCGGGCCGCGAGATGGGTTCGGATATAGGGCCAGCCCTGCTGCAAAAGATGTTGCATATGCACCGCCACCCGCGCCACCGGGCCGACCCTCATACGACCCGCTGGACCTTCGGCATCGAGCAGAATCAACGCCTGCACATCACGCCCGGCTGCCAATAATTGCTGTGCCAGTTCAAGCGCGGCATAACTGCCCGCAGAGACCGCGATCAACGACAGCGGCCCGGTCGGTTGTTTGCGCTCGATCTGGCGCAGATAAAACCGCGCGATGTCAGGCACTGTTGTTGGGGTGCTTTCGGTCAGCAATCCAACCGTCAGGCCCAGAACAGGCTGTTCATTGCCCAAGACCTTTGAAAGCGGACGAAAGAACGAACCATTATCCCCCAGCACATGCACGCCATAAAGCGGCGGCAATTGGCCTTCGGGTTGGATCGGGATGATCACCAGCGGGTTGGGGTTCTTTTCCTTGAGCGCCCGCGCCACCCCTTGCGGTGTTGGATCACCGTAAATTGCCGTGGGTTTCAGCTGCACGTCAAACGTCCGCTCCAGTTCCGGCATCAACCGCAGGAGTGACAGGGAATCCCCCCCGGCGTCAAAGAACGATGTGGCCGCACCAACATCATCAATTTGCAAAATATCGGCAAACAGGTTCGCAATTTCCCGGACCAGCGGTGCGTCCGCGGCCTCCATATCTTTGCCAGCGTCCTTGGCAGCACTGGGTCGCGGCAGGCGGGCCAAGTCAATCTTGCCGCCCGGCGTTTGTGGCCATTCAGTGACCGCCACAGGTATCGGGCGCATCTGCGGCGGCAGCGTTTCTGCGGCCCAATCTTTAACAACCTCGGAGGACGGCAAATCCGTCCCATCAACAGCCGAATACCAAGCAACGAGTTGTGGCTGGCCAGACCCTTGCGTCAAGACATCGGCATAAACCCGTTTGATCGCATCATGGGATTCAAGGGCCGCCTCGATCTGCCCCGGTTCAATCCGAAAACCGCGGAGTTTGATCTGTCGGTCCATGCGGCCGAGATAGTGCAGCAGCCCGCGCCGCCAGATCACCCGATCGCCAGTCGCGTAGACGCGGCCGATATCAGCATCAAAAACCGCAGTTGAAAAGCTCTGTGCTGTGCGGTCCGGGTCGTTGATGTATCCTTTTGCCACCGCCGGGCCGGAAATGAAAAGCTCCCCTTCCGCACCTTCGGGGGCCAATGCGCCATCCGCCGACAACACCCAAGCGCGGGCATGGCCAAGGGGGCGGCCAATCGGCACGCTTTCCCCGTTAAGGTCAGCCGGCGTGACCTCATGCGTGGTGCAGGTGATTGTTGTCTCAGTCGGGCCGTACCCATTGAGCCAACGCAGATCAGGCAGGCATTTATGCCAACGCTTTAACGTCGACAGCGGCACACGTTCGCCGCCAACAATCACCAACCGAACGCCAGTAGGGAATGCCAAGTCATTGCCATCAAGCACTTCGGTCAGCGCCACCCAAAATCCGGTTGGCAGGTTGGTGATGGTAATCCCCAAAGCGTCCAACTGTTCCAGAAACACCGGCACCGATTGCGCCATTTCGTCACTGCGCAGCACCAGTGTCGCACCGCTCACCAGCGTTGGAATGACCTCTTCCAGCGCCACATCGAAGCTCAATGCCGCAAATTGCAACACGCGGTCGTCTGGTGTCAGACCAAAATGCGGCACGATGGCATCGGCATGCGCGGCCAAGGACGCATGTGTGACCATCACGCCCTTGGGTCGTCCCGTCGATCCAGAGGTGAAAATCACATATGCAAGATCATCCGCACCACGCCCCTGTCCGTCTGACGTGGATACCGCGCTGGCGGCAGGATCATCCAGACTATCTATATCTAACATCGGCGCATCCAACGTCGGGGTGGTTGCGTCCGACAACACCAACCGCGCACCGCTGTCTTGGGCGATGATATTAAGTGTCTCAATCGGATAGCTTGGGTCCATCGGCACAAAAGCAGCCCCGACTTTCCAGACCGCCAGCATCGCGGTGATAAAGGGCATGCCACGCGCCATGCAGATGCCGATGATGTCGCCCGGCCCGGCCCGGGAGGCAGTCAAATGCGCCGCCATTTTGTCCGCCGCCGTGTTGAGCGCCGCATAGCTCATCTGCGCGTTATTGGGCTGCATCAATGCGGTGTGATCTGGCTGTTGCGCCGCAGTTTGTTCGAAGCGGTCGATGCAGGTCAGAGCCTTGGCATCCGGTGCGGTTTCCGGCCCGGCCAAGTCAATGATGCGCTGGTGATCCTCTGGCTCCAGCATCGACAAAGCGCCCAACGGCGTGTCCGGGGTCGCAGTGGTCAGCGCCTTTATAAACTGGCATAAATACCCGCCAAGCCGCGCGCCCTGCGGCACCTGCGCCGGATCGTATTCAACCACGATCTTTAGCTGCGGACCCATGTATGCCGCCACCGAAACCGGAGTGTCACCTTCTTCAAGCAGGTCGATATCGCGGTCCTGCCAATCCCCGCCCAATGCCTTGAGTTGTGTTTCTAACGTGCCGAAATCGAACATCACCACTGAATCAAAAATTTGCCGTCCCGGCGGCACGTCCAAGCGCCGTCTGATGTCGGTCAAAGGTGCGTGTTCAAACGGGCGGACGGCAATCTGATCATTCCGGATATGTTGCAAAACATCGCCAAGGGTCAGCGCCGGATTTAACTGCACACGCACCGGCACCGTGGTGATGAAACACCCCGCCGCATCGCGTGCGCCCTTAACCACATGGCGCCCGTTGCGGGTGTTGCCAAAAACCACGTCCGACTGCCCGCTGAACCGCGCCAACACCACGCCCCAAGTCGCCAAAACCACGGTGCTGGCGGTTACGCCGGATTTTTTGGCGAGGGCCGCAATCGCCTGTGTTTCATCCGCGCTCAGATACTCGTTGAATTCCACTTTACGGGTGGGTTCGGCCTCTGGCTGCACCAACCCTTCAGCGCCTTCCCAACCCGCCAGTGCCGCTGCGAAATAATCAATGCCTTCGTCGTGAGACATCGCAGTCAAGGCGCGACAATGCGTCTCAAAAACGCTTTGTTCAGGACCAAGGCTATCGTCGGCCCCTGCCCCGCTGCCTATCCGGTTATAGCGCTGAAAAACTTCATCCAGAAGCGGCGCAAACGATCGACCATCAAGCAAGCTGTGCGGAAATGTCCAGACAAGGATGGATTGCGCCGAACCAGTGTGAAAAATCGCCACGCGAAACGCCGGAGTGACGGTTGCATCAACCCCTGCTGTGCGGTCCTCATCCAAAAACTGGCGCAATTCCTGATCAATCTGCGCCTGATCGTAGTGCCGCCAATCGAACAGTTTCGGAAAAATCTGTGCTGGCGGTCTCACCTGTTGCACAGGTGCGCCTGTGGATGCAGCAACAATCACATTGCGCAGCGCCGGATGTGCCGCCGCCAGTTCTGACCACGCCTGACCCATGGCATCAGCATCCAACACTTCGGATTTCAGACGCACAACAATCTGTTCGACATATTGCCACGGCTGCCCGGTCAGAGCAGCACTTGCATACATGTTTTGTTGCTGGGGCGTCAGGTCGTATGAATTGGTCATAAACAGCTTTGTTGTGCAGGAGCTCAAATATAAAGCATTGCTCAAAAAATTTCTAACGAACGCGGCTTTGCTTAGCAACCTCAGGGTGAACACATGTTCTCTACCTTGCCCCTTGCAATCAAGACGTCCTAATACTGTGACAACCACGGGGAATAGCAAATGACCAAGATTGAGCCATATTGGCGGAACTATATCGACGGCGCTTTTGTGGATGGCGGTGCGGGGCGCATTGATGTGATCAATCCCGCCACCGGGGAAAAACTGGCCGAACAGGCGCTGGCCGATGCGAGGGATGTGGACCGGGCAGTGCAAGCGGCGAAGCGTGTGCATTTGTCAGGTGCTTTGCGAGATATGCGCCCGATTGAACGCGGGCGCATGGTGCAGGCGTTGGGCGTCTATCTGCTTGAACATATTGATGAAATTGCCACGCTGCTGACGCTGGAACAGGGTAAACCGCTCTGGGAAAGCCGCAAGGAAGTTCAGGGGGCAGCGCTCTATTTTGAATACTACGGCAATCAGGCCAGCACGGTTGAGGGGCGATCGATCCCGTTGGGGTCTGGTTATTTTGATTTCACCGATAATGAGCCATTTGGCGTGTCGGGCCAGATCATCCCGTGGAATTATCCGATGGAAATGACAGCGCGGTCCTTGTCTGCCGGGCTGACCACGGGCAACGCTTGTGTGATCAAGACACCGGAAATGACACCGCTTTCCAATCATTATTTTGCCCGCGCGGCTGAAGCGGTTGGCTTGCCACCCGGTGCGGTGAACCTGATGTGTGGTATCGGCCGCGACGCGGGGGCGGCATTGGCGGGCCACCACGATGTGAAGCAAATTGTCTTTACCGGTTCTGTCCCCACAGGCATCGCGATTGCAACGGCAGCGGCGCAAAATGTGGTGCCTTGCGTGCTGGAGCTGGGCGGAAAATCAGCGGCGATCGTGCATGACGATGCGGATCTGGAGGCGTTCGAGCGCGACATCCGGTTTGGGATTTTCTTTAACGCAGGCCAAGTCTGTTCGGCGATGTCTCGAGTGATTGTGCATGAAAGCCGTGAAGCTGAGGTGCTGGAACGCGCCCAGAAGATTGCCAAATCCCTGTCGGTTGGGCCGGGGATTGAGAGGGCTGAACCGGGTGCCAATATGGGCGCCATGGTCAGTGACGCACAGCGGGATCGCGCGGTTGGCATGATCGCACGCGCGGTTGAGCAAGGGGCCAAGGTGGTGACAGGGGGTCGCCCCTTGAACCGTCCCGGGGCGTTCCTTGAGCCGACGGTATTGTCCAACGTGACGCAAGACATGGACATCGCGAACCAAGAGGTGTTTGGACCGGTATTGTCAGTTCTGCCTTTCAAAACCGACGCGCAAGCGATTGAGATGGCGAATGCGACCGAATACGGGTTGGTTGGTGGGGTGTTCACCCGTGATCTGGACCGCGCAACACGCGCCGCACGACAGTTGCGCGCGGGCCAGATATTTGTGAACGAATGGTTTGCGGGTGGTGTTGAGACTCCGTTTGGTGGCTTTGGTAAATCTGGCTATGGCCGCGAAAAAGGCCGTGAGGCGTTGTGGAATTACGTCCAGACTAAGAACATCGCAATCAAGCTAAAGGGATAGAATATGAGCACCTTTGATGAAGATCTGTTCCTGAAGGGGCTGGAACAACGCAAAGCGACTTTGGGCGCTGAATATGTTGAGAAAAACCTCGCCGCCGCTGATGATTTCACCCGCCCGTTTCAAGAAGCGATGACCGCGTGGTGCTGGGGCTTTGGCTGGGGCGATGATGTGATTGATGCCAAGACACGCTCGATGATGAACCTGTCGATGATCGGGGCCTTGGGCAAGATGCACGAATGGGAAATCCACTGCAAAGGCGCGTTAACCAATGGCGTCAGTCAGGACGAAATTCGGGCGATCATTCATGTAATCGGTATCTATTGCGGTGTGCCACAGGCGCTTGAATGTTTCCGGGTCGCGCGCAAGGTGATTGAGGAACAATAACTCCGCATTAGTTATCTCTTGAATGCCATCAAATCACCCAGCAATTTCCGTGCAGCAATCTGCCATTGATCATAGGAAAAATGCGCCACCCAAGCGGATTGAATGGTCTTGCTGGTGTCGGGCGAACTACGGAATTTTTCGACCAAATCTATCACGGCTGGCACCACAGCTTCGGGGGCTTTTGGATTGATCGCCACCACCATTGGATGCCGTTCCAATATCTCGGCCATGCCGGGAATATCGCTGAGCGCCATGGGCAGGCCCGCTTCAAACGCTTCGAGCGCAGCAATGGGCATGCCTTCGTAGCGCGAGGGCAGCAGGAATAGATCGGCTTGCGCCAAATACGGGCGCACATCGGAAATCGGGCCAAGGAACTGTACCCGTTCCGACAGACCCGGCTTAACGGCCTCAAACAGCGGCGCCATCCTATCAGCCTCGGTGCCAGCACCGCATAGGATCAGCTGATAATCGTCCGGCAGAGCGGCGAATATCTGCGCGGTGGCGCTGTGGTTTTTCTGATACCCGGCGCGCCCGGTCATCAACAGCGTCGGCGCCACATTACCCCTGCGCGGCCCAAGCCTGCCAAGCCGGGAACAATTGATCAGCACATGACAGGTATGGCGCTTCAATGCCCGCGCACCCAGCCGATCGGCGAAATGTTCAGCGGCGGCGGCAGATAAAAAATGCAACTGGTGTGGTGGGGTAAGCGCCAGAAACACCCGCTCAATTACCAGCGATATCGCGGCAAAGATGCGGCGATGGCCCGGCCCAAACGGCAGCCCATGATAGGTCACCGCAAACCGAGGCACCGATTTCTTGCGCAACCGCCGCAGGATCATCAAAAGACGCAGTTGGATCAAGCTCATCCGGGCATGCGCCCAGATCAGATCAGGTGCGATGGCGGTTATTTCAGCATCCAGCGCCCGCATTGCCTGCCAAAGCCGGGACAGCGACAGGCCGGTTTTCATGCCTTGGATTTCGCGCAGGGTGATCGCGCCACGGGCAAAATCATACCCCCCCTCATTGCGATCAGCGACGATGGTGAACCGGGCGTCGCTTTTCAAGGCCGCACAAAGTTGTTCGAGATAGGTTGGCACCCCGGAATAACCACCATCTCCACCCAAAAGCAGAATATGGGGGATGTTGGATGTTTCAGACTTTTCCAAGACAGGCCGCCCCCCAGAATGTCAGTCCTGATAGCCACTGCTGCCGATACACGCCCGCCTGCCGCAATAGGTCAATCCGCTGCAGCAGGGGCGCATGTCGGGCTTGTGCAAATAATTTCAATATCTGCTGGTTTTCAGGTGTCAGATGGTCGGATACCTTTTGCATCGCCGCGATATTACGCCCCACGCGATCCGCAAAGGCACCGCGCCAAACTGCACCTTTGTTGCGCAGTCCACGCGAAATCTGTTCGCCTGCACCAATCGCATTGCTGTCATGCTGGCGATAAAGCAAATGTGGTTCAGGATCATAAAGTACCTGCCCCCCGACCCCGGTGATCAGCAAGTACAACCACCAATCATGGGCATAAATACCCTGCGCAGTTTCGGCCAGAATACACGCCAATTGCGCAGCCGCGACGTTCAGCACAATAGTGTTGCCCGGGGCAATGTTTTCGACACAGGCATTGGCAAAAGTTGGCGCGCGCGCATAAGTCAACGACGGCTGGCGGCTGTTGCGTATCGGATCCCAGATCAGACGGCTGCTGCAATAGAGTGCGGGTTGATCTTTTGGCACCTGCGACAACCAATCCAAGGCGACGGTCAATTTATTCGGAAGCCAAATGTCATCCTGATCACAAAACGCAACGGCGTTGCCATTGGCGTTTTCACCCTGCGGCACTGACATCAAAAGATGCAAAAAATTGCCGACATGACCCTGCCCCGGTCCATCCAGAATTGTCAAAGGATGCGCACGGCCAAATGCGCGTAAGATATCAGCAGTTCCGTCGGTTGAAGCATCATCACTGGCCAAAATCTGCCAATTCTTGTGGGTTTGCGATGCAATACTTTCAAGCTGTTCGGGCAGATAGCGGACACCATTATAGGTCGGCAACAAGATCGTCACTGCGTCAGGTCGCCCGATCTTTTGCATCTGCCTCTCCTTTTGCTCCCGGACTGTGCGGGACCTGAAGTTTGTCTAATTGATCCCCCTGCCCAGTTCCAGCCCGGCATTGCTCAGGCAGGTTCAAACCGTTCCCTGACAATATCATGACAAAGAAAATTGTATCATGCTGCTACGCCCCCACATACCGCTTCAAATCAGAAGACAATTTATGTGGGGGTCAGGCAGGTATCAGGCCAAGAATCTGGCTCTGACAAAAAGACTAATAAGTATTTTGTAAAAGCGGAAAGGCTTTGAGACAGAGCAGTGGAACTGCTCAGCCCGCCGTAATCCCTAAGAAACCACAGCGCGATCTGTGGTGCGCCGCCAGTTTGTGCCGTCTGAGAAGGCAGTGACCCCACCGCCAGTTTCATCCGACACGTAAATCATCGACGCCGCCCCAATGACGGCGGGGTCAGGCAATGTCGCAACGGTATAACTGCCGATCTGTACTGGTCCTGCAAATTCGGTGCTGCGCGTCGAGTTCTGCAAAAAGATGTGATCCCATCCCGCCGCATGATTGCGCAGCTTGAACGAGCCATCCGCGGTGGTTTTGAATTTCCAATCGCCGCCAGACAGATCGTCGATTAATCGGAATGAGGCACCCCCAGCGCCACCCGTATTGCGCACACGAATGGTTGGCTCAACCCCTCCAGAAGCCACGCTCAATGTATCGTCATAGGTAGCACCCGGTCCAATTGCGACCGCCCCGCTGACTGGATCAATCCGCAAGGCATTGGTCCAAGTGCTGCCATCGGCGCTTACTTTGACAGAGAAATCGTCATTGCCCGCCAGGCCAATTTCTGCACGTCCCGACCAATTGCTTTGAAATAGCATCGTGCCGGTATCGCTGGCGCTGGCTTTGTTTAATTTGATCTGGTGATCACCACCATCATGACTGAACAAGGTCGCCGCTGAGGAAACCGACAAACGATTGGAAATATCCGACGTGGTGCCAATGCCGACCCCATCAAGATTGTTCATCTCAACAATGACCGGCGCCCAAGTGTCGCTCTGCCAAACCCGCGCCGCACCTGTTGTCGCATCAATGGCCAACCAACCGTCTTGCGGCGCGATGAACACCCAAACACCATGGCTAAAGGCCGCAAGGCTCTGACCCTGCCCGGCCCAATCCCCCGTAGGTGACAACCCTGTGGCATAGACCTCCCCTTCGATGGGCGCGCCCGGTGGGATGGTGGCGTCAAACGCCTGAACACGCAATTGCGTCAGTATGTCGAGCCGTAGCAAGGCTTCGTTATGGGTGACGTGTTTTTGCGCCTGAGCAGGGGCAATATAAGGCAGAGACAGGTGCGGGGATGTGTCGGTCATGATTTCCTCAACTCAAATAGGGTGAGGTGACCCTGCTTGGCGAGGATTAAGAAGGCGATAATCAGCCGTTCGTTGCGCATATCCAGACACATCGGATGATGCCACAGGCAATGGCCTTTAGATTTTGAACCATCCCGTGTAAGTCAATTTAAAAGGCACGTTCGAAGGAACCAATGTGATGCTTGATATTGAAAAAACAGCACTTTCTGGCGTACTAGTGATCACGCCACGCCGTTTTGGTGACGACCGCGGATTCTTTAGCGAAAGCTGGAATGAAGCGCGTATGGCCGAACATGGTTTGAATTATAACTTCGTACAGGACAACCATTCGTTGTCCGCCCAAGTGGGTACTGTCCGGGGATTGCATTTTCAATCTCCACCGCATGCTCAGGATAAATTGGTGCGCTGTGGACGTGGCGCGTTGTTTGACGTCGCCGTAGACATCCGAAAAGGCTCGCCCACCTATGGGAAATGGGTCGGGTATGAGCTGAGCGCGGAAAATGGCCGACAGCTTTTGGTTCCCAAGGGGTTCCTGCACGGGTTTGTCACCCGCCTGCCAGATACTGAAATATGTTATAAGTGTACCGACTACTACGCGCCTGAATGTGATGGGGCGGTGCGGTTTGACGATCCGGCAATCGGCATTGATTGGGGCATGGGCGACACCGCGCCCGTGTTGTCAGACAAGGACGCCACCGCCCCGATGCTCAGTGAATTGAACAATCCATTTACGTACGAGGGATAAGACATGAAACTTCTAGTCACTGGCGGTGCGGGCTTCATCGGATCTGCCGTCGTGCGACAAGCCATTCGCGACGGACATCAGGTGGTGAATGTTGATGTCCTCACCTACGCCGCTTGCCTCGACAATGTCGCTAGCGTTTCAAACGCGCCGGGGTATGCGTTTGAGCAGACCGACATTCGTGACCGTGCCGCCCTCGATGCCGTATTTGCGCGTCATGAACCGGACGCCGTGATGCATTTGGCCGCAGAATCCCATGTGGATCGATCCATCGACGGGCCGGGCGATTTTATTGAGACAAACATCACCGGCACCTATCATATGCTTGAGGCCGCCCGCGCCTATTGGGTCGCCAAGGGGAAACCCGCTGATTTCCGCTTTCACCATATTTCCACTGATGAAGTGTTTGGATCGCTGCCCAATGATCCCAGCATTCAATTCACCGAAACCACATCTTACGACCCGCGCAGCCCCTATTCCGCGTCAAAAGCCGCCAGCGACCATTTGGTACGCGCCTGGGCCGAGACTTACGGCCTGCCCGTGGTGATGACCAATTGCTCCAACAACTATGGTCCGTTCCATTTCCCCGAAAAACTGGTGCCTGTGGTGATCCTGAACGCACTGGCGGGCAAACCACTGCCAATCTATGGCAAAGGCGACAACATCCGCGATTGGCTTTATGTTGAGGACCACGCCGATGCGCTGCTGACTGTTGTGCAAAAAGGCGAAGTTGGCCGGAGCTATAACATCGGCGGCGAAAATGAGCTGACCAATCTTGAATTGGTGCAAAAGCTCTGCGCGATATTGGATGACCTGCGCCCGCGTGAGAGCGGTAAATATGCGGATCTCATAGAATTTGTCACCGACCGTCCCGGCCATGACGCCCGGTACGCGATTGATCCCACCCGCATTCGCAATGAATTGAACTGGCGGCCATCCGTGACAGTCGAACAAGGTCTGCGCAAAACTGTGGAATGGTATCTGGCGAATGAGGCATGGTGGAAACCACTGCAAGCCCGTGCTGGTGTTGGCACACGTCTGGGTGAAGACGCAGACAAAGCGGCAAAGGCAGGTGCAGCATGAAGGCTTTGGTTTTTGGCGAAACCGGACAGGTGGCGCGAGACCTTAAGCGCACGGCGCAAGCGAGTGGTGGCGAAATCACTCTGGACATGCGCGGGCGGGATGAAGCGGATTTTACCAAGCCCGAGACCTGCGCCCGTTTCGTGCGCGAAACCGATGCCGATGTGGTGATCAATGCAGTGGCCTATACAGCAGTCGACAAGGCTGAGGAACAAGAAGACCTCGCGCTGATGATTAACGGCACAACGCCCGGCGTGATCGCGCGTGAATGTGCGGCGCTCGGCCTGCCTTTGGTGCACATCTCAACGGATTATGTGTTTGACGGTTCCGGCACGGCACCGTTCAAACCCGATCATCCCACCGGACCCTTGGGGGCTTACGGGCGCACCAAACTGGTCGGCGAAAACGAAGTGCGCGCCGCGGGCGGCACCCATGCGATTTTCCGCACCTCTTGGGTGGTCTCCGCACATGGCAACAACTTTGTGAAAACCATGCTGCGTCTTGGGGCGGACCGTGACAGCCTGACCATCGTGGCCGATCAGATCGGTGGGCCGACCTGTGCTGCGGCAATCGCTGATATTTGCCTAAGTGCGGCGCGCCAACTGCTCGACGATCCGTCTAAATCCGGCACCTATCACCTGTCCGGCGGCCCCGACGTTAGCTGGGCCGATTTCGCCCGCGAGATTTTTGTGCAATCCGGGACGACCTGTGATGTGACCGACATCCCGTCATCGGCCTATCCCACCCCTGCCGTGCGCCCGTTAAACTCGCGCATGGATAATTCCATGACTGAAACTGTTTTTGGCATCCTGCGTTCTGACTGGCGTGTGGGGCTACAAGATATTCTGAGAGACTTAGGAGCATTAAAACCATGACACAGCGCAAAGGTATTATCCTCGCCGGTGGTTCTGGCACACGGCTTTATCCTATTACCATGGGCATCAGTAAACAGTTGCTGCCAATCTACGACAAGCCAATGATCTATTATCCGCTGTCCGTGCTAATGCTCGCGGGCATCCGCGACATCTGCATTATCACGACACCACTAGATCAAGATCAGTTCATACGTTGCTTGGGTGACGGCAGCCAATGGGGCATCAACCTCACCTATGTTATCCAAGACAGCCCAGATGGGTTGGCGCAGGCTTTCATTTTGGCTGAGGATTTCTTGGACGGCGCACCCTCAGCGCTGGTGTTGGGGGATAATATTTTTTATGGCCACGGGCTGCCGGAAATGCTTGCTGACGCTGATGCCAAGCAAACAGGCGGCACGGTATTTGGATACCACGTGACCGATCCAGAACGCTATGGGGTGGTGGCATTTGATGAAGATGGTCAGGCGACCCAAATCATCGAAAAGCCTGAAAAACCACCATCAAACTATGCCGTAACGGGTCTCTATTTTTTGGATGGCACCGCCCCGGAACGCGCCCGCGCCGTAAAACCATCCGAGCGGGGCGAATTGGAAATCACGACGCTGTTGGAAATGTACCTGCACGAAGGTCAACTCGACGTGAAACGCATGGGCCGTGGCTATGCTTGGCTCGATACGGGTACGCATGGGTCCTTGCTGGATGCGGGTAATTTCGTGCGCACCTTGGAAAAACGTCAGGGTCAGCAGACCGGCTCGTTAGAAGAGATCGCCCATGACGCCGGGTGGATCAGTGATGAGGCGTTGATTGAACGGGCCAAGATGTTTTCAAAGAACGATTATGGGCAGTATCTGAAGGGGCTGATTTAGAACGCCGCACTCGGTGTTTCAGAATGGATCGCAACTACGCTCGCAAGCGCGCGAAGAAAGCAATCCGCTCAGGCTGCACTCCCATCTCGTCTTAGGGGTGACATTTAGAATGACGTTTATACAAGGTGCGCCACCTCCACTGTGTCTCCTGTCAGACCGCGGCGCTTTTGCCGTTGAAACTATACCAGACTCAAGGCAAACTTGAGAGCCATGAGTATGTCCCACGCTCCCAAAAAAAATGGCAAAGCATGTTGTAGCCCAAGGGTTGATCGGCATGTAGAAGATATCCAAAGCGCCCCACAAATGATCACGCCCGGCCATGCGAGGACATGGGACCGGGTCGTCATTCCGGGCGGCATGGCGCAGGTCGGCACCCTCAATCCACAAATTCCAAACGATGGTGAAAGCCCACCGCGCAAGGTGGCCGTCAAACCCTTCCAGATGGGGCGTACAACCATCAAAAATGAGGAATTTGCGGATTTTGTTAGGGACACCAAATATGTGACTGAAGCGGAGCGTTTTGGTTGGTCGTTTGTTTTCTGGCAACAGGTTCCAGAACGCATAGGTGCAACCGAAGGGGCTCTGGACCTAGAATGGTGGCGTCGCGTGGATGGTGCAAACTGGCGCGACATAAACGGACCTGATACCGCAGAAGTGTGGCACCCCGATCATCCGGCGGTGCATATCTCGTGGAACGATGCACAGGCCTTTGCCAAATGGGCGGGTGGGCGTCTGCCGACCGAAGCCGAATGGGAACATGCGGCGCGTGGTGGTTTGGGCGATGTGCCTTTTCCTTGGGGCGAAGCCGAACCAGACGACATTGCCACCCTGCCCTGCAATATCTGGCAGGGGAAATTTCCACAGGTCAACACAGCCGCTGACGGATATGCAACAACCGCCCCGGCGCTGTCTTATGAACCGAACGGATATGGGCTGTACAATATGGTTGGCAACGTCTGGGAATGGACCTCAGAACCCTACAAAGTGCGATCCCTTAAGAAAAAGGTCAAAGACCGCCTTTCCCATATGAAAGGCTATAAGCTGTTTAAGGGGGGGTCATTTTTGTGCCACCGCAGCTATTGTTACAGGTACCGCATCGCTGCCAGATCCGCCGCTTCGCCAGACAGTTCGACCACACATCAGGGGTTTCGCGTGGTTTGGCCGATGGATACCTGATGCCTCGGATCGATTTGAAAATTTCATACTTAAGGGTGGAAACAAATTGGGTCTTTGCACCCAGTGGCCCGCAATCTAATTGAACTAGCAATCTGGATGACACAACCGGCACTCAACCTAGCGACGTGAGGCATTATTTTAGACCGCGTTTGCGCGGCAGCCTCCTCAGGTAAGCAAAGGTGCCATAATCTCTTCAAATGCATGCGCTTGATCGTCAAAGCTGTCGACGGGCCATGGGTCGATCTCACCTCTTTTGGCGTTCAGAAGAGTCAGCACCTGCGCCCGCAATCGGGTGTGATCCGCGCCAATAGGTATCAGCTGATCAACCGGGACCGCACCGTGTTCAGTGGTGCCTCCGCTATCTGTCTGGATGACATGGATGCCGCGGGCCAACGCTTCACGGATGGCAAGGCCAAAGGTTTCTTTCCACTGGGACATAAACAGCAGCACATCGATTTTGGCGTAATAATCGTCCATGTTGCGCTGTGAGAACCGAGGGTGTATTTGCCAGTCGCCACTGAGCGCGCTCAGGTCATGATCTTTCCACCATGTGCCATCAAGACTGCCATCAACGGGCAGTACCGCAAAATCATCCCGCCCCAGATCGGTAAAGGCGCGTTTGATCTGTGGCCAGCCTTTAATCTGCGAAGGCCCCCCAACAAAGCCAAAGGTCACACGCGGATCACGCGCACGCCGGGCCGCTTGGGCCGCAAAGAAGGTATCGCAGGGCAGGTTCACGCCATTGGGCCATACCACACCTTTGCCGGATCCAAACCCAGACGCCTCGGACAGGTCTTTGGCGAATTGGCTGGGATAGGTGATCACATCGACATGGGTGGCTTGAGTACGCAAGTAATCAAACCGGGTGCGCGCGGCTGAAAAATTTTCAACGCAGCTGCGACAGTTCTCGATTTTTACCGGGTTTTGACCACAATAACGCTGGTTGATCTTGATCATGAACTGACGGTCGCAAATCCACCAAAAATCATGCACGCTCAAGACCACTGGCAGGCCGCGCAATTTGGCCGCTTGCAAAATACCCGCGCCAATGTCCTGAACGCAGTGTACATGCACCAGATCGGGATCAATCTGGTCGATCAGGCGACCCACCCGATCTGTGATTTGTGGGTTATCGTAAATCTCGGCATATTGGCGGCCATTGGGAATATTGATCAGGAAATTCACGATTCCGTCTTTTTCCGATTTGGTCACCGCGTAAGGCACCAGATCAACCCCTGAGCACAGCGAGATTGCCGTGACCTTGCAGCCCGCATTGCGCTTGAGTGTTTGAGCCACCTGTTCAGCGACAATCGTGGCCCCGCCATAGGAAAAGGGGGCAAAGAAGACATTGACGACAAGGATATGTGGGTTCTTCATCCTTTAACCCATTCCATCACTTCGGGCGCGATGATGTGGTCCTCGGCCAGACCTGCCCAACGGGTCTCTAGATCATGCCGGGCGGCTTGTCCCATTGCACGCGTACTGTTCCTATCTGCCGCCAGGGTTGCCAATGCTTCGCCCCATCCCGCAGAGGTGTGCGCAATAAGTCCTGTTTTTTCGTGCAACACCATATTGGCCATATCGCTGACTTTATTCACAATTGACGGTACGCCGACCGAGGCGGCATCGATCACCCGCACCGCACTTTTGCAGCGGTTAAACGCGTCATCAACGAGGGGCATCACGGCACAGTCGGCACTTGCAAGTGTTTTGAGATAGGTCTCATAGGTGCTGAAAGGATGGGTTTCGACTTGGGTTTGTAATGCCTCTGGCAGCAGGTCGATATTGAAATGCCCCAAGATCATCAGCCGATGCGAGGGGTCTGCATCCAGAAAGGCAATCATCTCGCTTTCTAGAATGGCAAAGTCGGCTTCATGCCCCTGTGATCCACTGGCAAATGCCACACGAAAAAGATCGTCTTGCGGTGCGCTGCCATTGGCCGCGGTCATCGCCAGCGTACCGTCCTCCAGCGTAGCAATGTCGGCGAAATTACGGCGCATATAGACCGGGCGCGGTGAATAAAATCGGGTATGTTCGACCATACCAGGGGTCGAAACGGTCAGAATATCGGCACCATTCATCATCTCAAGATACTTGGGTGCCTCGGCTAGAAAATGACGCTTATAGGACGGGTGCAGCGCCTTCATGTTTTCGTAAGTTGCATAGGCAGAGACTGAAAACAGCGGATCATCCAAATCATATAATATCGGCAGGCGCAGTCGGCGCGCCTCATAACGATACATTGCCGTCGTCGGAGTGGTCTGCAGGCGGTATTCCATCATATGGGTGGCATCTTGCAAAATCGAGGTACAGCGCGGCACGTCCTGATAGTGGGAATAGCTCATATCCACCCCCTGCCCTTGCCAGAACTCCGCTAATTGTTCGACACGGTATTTGCGGCACTGAGGCAGGTTCAAATCACCAATCAACGCTATTTTGCGGCGGTTCTGGTTAGTGGCTGGGGCGGACTGGACGTGAAACGCATCTTGTTGCGCAAGCTTTTGCCAGATGCTGCTGAGATACATATGCTCGCCCAGATGGCGCGGTAATCCGGTGGTAGGATCCATCGCATCCACTGTGCTGGGCGCGATCCCACGTAGGCGCATCCCAACGTAAATCCGCGTCTTCCTGAGGGCTGACTTCAACCCCTCTTCACGAACCGAGGAGACAAACCTTTGAAGCAGAGAAAGTCTAAAAAAACGGCGCAAATTTCAGTCTCCAGATTATCGCTTTTGCCTAGGCTCTATTGCATTCTGAGAGAGTACACCACAGCTCAGCATGGCTGGCGCGGGAAATCATGTGAACATGTGCACGATATGTGATCTGCAACTTTTATTGGCCTCAGAATGGGATCTTGGCGGTCTCCCTGAATTTTCTGGCGAGCAAACTCTTAAGATGGTGCCATGTTGGCCTCATGGTGCTCAAGGGCAGCCTCGATATCGTCATAAACCGACACTTTCCCGTCTTCGAGGATGACCCCATAATTGCACATTCGCCGAACCATGGAGGGGGAATGTGTCACCACAACAGCGCTTGCATTTTCAAGCCGCGCTTCAAATAACTCTACGCTTTTGCGTTTGAATGCGCCGTCCCCAACAGACGTCACTTCGTCAATCAGATAGGTGTCAAATGGGATACCCATCGAAATACCAAAGGACAGGCGGGATTTCATGCCTGCGGAATAGGTCCTGATCGGCATAAAAAAGTGCTTTCCGATTTCGGCAAAATCCTGCACGAAATTGACCAGCTCATCTGTATCCAACCCGTAAAGGCGCGCCACAAACCGTGTGTTCTGCACCCCTGTCATGTCTGGATGGAACGATCCAGCAAATCCCACTGGATAGGAGATTGATCCAGTCGAAAGCACCTGCCCTGATGTGGGCTGGATCGAGCCAGAGATGATTTTCAACAGGGTGCTTTTACCAGCACCATTGCGCCCAAGAAGCGCGACGCTGGCCCCGGTGGGGAAGGTAGCAGTCACATCATTGATGATATATTTCGTACCGCCGCGCAGGGGAAACGTCTTGGTTAATCGGTCGAGATGAATCATACCCGCCCCTCAACGCCGATCACGCAGGCTGTAATAGATCAGCGCCAGAATTGCCCAGCCAAACAGCAGAAAGACTGACATCAACAAGATGAGAATTCCACGCTCTGGATATTCGGCCTTTTCCGCAAGGGTTGGGCGAATATGGGCCGCCAGATATCGGCTTTGCTTGCGTGCCTCAGCCTGCGAGGCGTCGTAAGCTGCCAGAGCCGACGTATAGGCAGTTTCAGCAAATTCACGATCCACGATCAAACCTTCGTATTCGCCTACCAATGTTGCAAACACGGCTGAGCCTTCCGCATTCTCACCCAAACCCAATTTCTGTCGTTCGGCTGCTATACGCGCCTCAATCACCTCGACGCGGCGCTGTGCCTGCACAACGCGCGGATCGCCATTGCGCGCAGTCTCAGCCAGCAGGTCCTGTTCAATCAGGGCCGCAGCCAACTGTTGTTGCAGCGTATTGAGCAACCCCATCTGGCCTTGGGTATCAATGACTGGGTCCACGATCTGCGTGCGGTTTCGAAAGGCGGTCAGGGCAAGCCGAGCCGTTTTCAACCGCGCCACGGCAACATCCAATTCTTCGCGGGCATATTTAATCGCATCCTCGCGGGCGATGGCCGATAGGTTGTTGATCATCGCGGTGCATTCTTCCAGCAATGCCTCAGCGATACGTCGTGAATCCGTCGGATCAAACGACAAAACCTGCAGGTCGAGCATACCTGTGCCATTGTCATAAACGATGCCAACCATGTCTTCCCAATACTCTACCAAATCTTCTATGGTGCCTGTTGGATCATAGGCAAAAACTGGGTCTTGCGTGGTGCTGACCCGCGACCAGATGGCCCGCAAATCCACCTCATTATCAATCCGCCGAACCAGTTCGTGGCTGGTCAGATAGGCATATAAGATATCGGTGTCCGAAGAGCTGGAACCGGACAATTCCGTGATCCCACCCAAGATTTCCACAGCGGAGCTGCTTTCTTCGGTACGAACCGAAAATCCTAAGTAGGAGGCATATTGATCTGCAGCACGGACATTTAGATACCACACCGCGACCAGCACTGGCAGACATACGATCACGATAAAACTGAGAAGCAATCCCTTGTGACGGGGTTTGATATAGCTGGGCTGAGCGGGTGGCGGCGGCGGCGGTTTGCTCGCTGGTGTTGCGTTGTCTGACATGTGCGCCCCGTTTGCGAAGGTATAAAAGCCTGTTATACTTGTCTTGAGTAAATTACACGAGACTCTGAAACCAGTATTGTTTGAGAATTATGTCCGATTTACCCCACCCTGACCTGAAACCAGTGATGCCCCGGCTTTCGACGGGCCGTGCTGTTATCGCGCTGATTTTGCGTGAAATGTCAACCACCTACGGGCGTTCTCCGGGTGGATATTTGTGGGCGATACTAGAGCCGGCACTGGGTATCACACTGTTAGTACTGGTGTTTTCTCTGGCATTTAGCGCGCCTCCGCTGGGAACAAATTTTGCGCTATTTTATGCTTCAGGCATACTGCCTTTCTTGATGTTCAACGATGTGGTCAACAAAGTTGCAAGCGCCATCCCGTTCTCTCGGCAACTGCTTGAGTATCCTCGCGTTACATTCGTTGATGCCCTTTTGGCACGGCTGATCTTGAATGCGATCACTCACTTAATGGCCCATGTCTGCATATTGACGTTCATCCTAAACGTGTTCAGCATCAGCACTAGCATTAACTATATCGATATATGCCTCGCCTACCTCTTGGTGATATTTATCGCTCTAGGCGTAGGGGCTCTGAATGGGATCCTTATCCTGTCCTATCCAATGTGGCAGACGATATGGTCCATCGTAACACGTCCATTGCTGTTGGTCTCATGCATCATATTTCTGTTTGAAAGTGTGCCGCAGCAATATGCAGACTTCCTATGGTATAACCCTCTGGTACACATCATCGGTCTGATGCGGGAGGGGTACTATCCATATTACCATCCAACATATGTCTCGGTGATCTTTGTCGTGATGTTTGCATCGACGTGCTGTGCAACGGGTCTATTTTTCTTGCGCAGATATCATCAGGATATGTTGATTAAATAGGAAATCCCGCGCTGCGACGCCGTAGCCCTTTGGTGTCGTGCATAAGGTCTGGCGCGCGCATCATGACATGCTCCACCCACGTATGGGCAATCGATCCACATTGACCACTCTGAGGCTGACTTATAGATAGACAGCAACTCCAAATCAAGGACATGCGCTAATGCAAGATGATGGTACCCCAGTTACAGTTTTATTTTATACTTCCGCTACAAAGCACTACCTGCCCTTCCTTCCACTTTACGTCTATTTTGCTGCCTTGAATAACCCCACCGCGGTTTTCGAATTTATCGTCGATGACGCGGATGAAGTCGAAGTCGAATATGAAAAACCACTTTCATATTTGAGAGGAACATTGGGTATTCAAATTGTTTTGAGAGACTCTGCTGATTTTGGAAAAAGTGTACACCTCCAGAACACACTGCGGTTTGTCATGGAGCCAAAAACAAAGGCTGATTTTGTTTATATTGGCGATATTGATATCATGATTGTTCAGGACGTGATGAAGATTCACGGCCCAGTTTTCGATGCTGGACTGCCATACTCAAATGTTGTTCGAAAAAATACTAAAAGACTGACGGGCCTCCACTTCACCCGATATGAAGAATATTATCCGCTGCCTGAAATTGATGACATTATTCAAGAAACCGAGAATGATGAAGAAGTTTTGTACAAAATCGTAGAGCGTAGTGGAGCGCTCAAACTGCAATATCAAATTGATGCGGTGGGTGTAGGTCGCCCTACACATGGCATTCACATGAGTTTGAACCGAATTCCGATAAGCCATTCTGCTGTAAAACTGGGATGGGGCTTTAATTGGATTATTATCGAACTCACCTATGCAGTACTTAAGGATCCGAATTTTGATGTTTTCCTTGATCACCTCCCCATGGAATCAAGGGGGTTCTTGGCAAATGTATATTTCATCGTGATGGGCGCGATCCATAGCGGTAAGGCATCATTCACACGCTTTACGAAGAAGGATGACGCCAATTCAAAGCCAAAGGACATCTTTACGCAGATTTATGAAACAAATGCATGGCGCGGCACAGAATCCGTGAGCGGGCCAAGCTCCAATCTGGAGCGAACAAAGAACCTACGATCTGCTCTACCGAAACTCGTTGAGAAATACGGCATAACATCAATCGTAGATGTGCCCTGCGGCGACTTCTTCTGGATGAAGGAAGTGGTGCCGAATTTGGGTATCAGCTATATTGGCGGTGATATTGTCGCAGACCTAGTTGATGAGAATAATAAAAAGTATTCGGCCAAGAATATCGAGTTTAGAAATGTCAACTTACTACAGGAACCCGTCCCAACGGGAGATTTGATATTTTGCCGGGACCTTCTATTCCATTTATCTTATGCTGACATTGCAACTGCTTTGACAAACTTTGTGGAATCAGATTGCCGATATATCATGACAACGTCGCACATTAATCGTTCAAATTTCGAAAACACGGATATCACCACAGGTGGGTGGCGTTGGATGGATCTTTTTGCTGCACCGTTCTTTTTACCCCATACGCATGTAGAGGCGGTGGAAGATGGTGGCGGAGATCGATTTATGTATGTGTGGGAAAAAGAGGCGCTCGCCTCTGCTGTAAAACTTCTAAAGAAACAGTTTCCCTGATCCTTCAACATAAGTGGACAAAATTCTGTTGCCTAAGATGTCGGCAGCGGTTTTTTGCCGGGGGCGCATAGGTTTTCTCATTTTGACAAGGTCGGTCTGGAACGTGGCGGACCCATAACCTAAAGACGTCCAAAATTAGGACTCTCATATGCGTATCGCAATTATTGGCACCGGTTATGT
>JBPOFE010000059.1:0-18849 GCA_051252035.1 Sulfitobacter sp. | reverse complement strand
GATGCGATTTCGGATGATGATCTTCCCAAACCCGACGTGTTGAAAATGGACATTCAGGGCGGCGAACTTGCCGTGCTGCAAAATGGCCGGATCAAATTGATCGACGCAGTCTGCATCATCCCCGAAGTGCGGTTTTTCCGCATCTACGAGGGCGAACCGATGTGGTCGGACGTCGACATGGAACTGCGCATGCAGGGTTTTGTGCTGCATAAGTTGATGCCGACCAAGGCCATTCCGGTCGGCAACTCGCTGCGCTCCAAAATGAGAAGCAAACATTTCCGCAATCAACTGGTCGATGGCGATGCGGTCTATATCCGTGATCCCAGCACCATTGAGGATTGGACCGACGAACAGGTCAAACAACTGACCATTGCCGCCGCGGGTGTATTCAACTCACTCGATCTGGTGATCTATTGCATGGATCAACTGGTCGCGCGGGGTGTGCTACCGCCCCAAGCACCCAAAGCATTTTTTAAGACACTGCCAAAGTGGATCAAGAAATAAGGTTAACTCTGGCCCCGAAAAACCGACGTAATACCGACAAAATACAGACGCGTTACAGCGTCCCAAGGAGACAACATGCTGAGCATCAAAAACCTGAATGTAAAACTGGAAGAAGAAGACAAGCAGATCCTCAAAGGGCTTGATCTGGAAGTTGAGGCTGGTGCCGTTCATGCGATCATGGGGCCGAACGGCTCTGGCAAATCAACGCTCAGCTATGTGCTGTCTGGCAAGGGCGGCTATGAAGTCACTGACGGATCAGCCACCCTCGAGGGTGTTGATTTGCTGGATATGGAGCCAGAAGAACGCGCCGCAGCGGGGCTCTTTTTGGCATTCCAATACCCTGTCGAAATCCCCGGCGTGGGCAACATGACCTTTCTACGCACCGCCGTAAATGCACAGCGCAAGGCGCGTGGCGAAGACGAAATGTCCGCCGCTGAGTTCCTCAAAGTGATCCGCGCCAAGGCCAAGGAATTAGAAATCGACGCCGACATGCTGAAACGCCCCGTCAACATGGGTTTTTCCGGTGGTGAGAAAAAGCGCAATGAAATCTTACAGATGGCAATGCTAGAACCCAAGATGTGTATCCTTGATGAAACCGATTCCGGTTTGGACGTGGACGCGATGAAATTGGTGGCTGACGGTGTAAACAAGCTGCGGTCTGAGGGCCGTAGTTTTCTGGTGATCACGCATTATCAGCGCCTGCTCGACCACATCCAACCGGATGTTGTGCATATCATGGCAGATGGCCGCATCGTGAAATCCGGCGGGCCCGAGCTGGCGCTTGAGGTCGAAAACAACGGATATGCCGATATTCTGGCCGAGGTGGCGTAATGGCAGAAGTCATGACGAAAGACACACCAACCGAGGCGTTGGTGAAGTCCCTAGCGATGCCCGGCACCGGCTGGTCCGTAACTGCGCGCGAGGATGCGCTGAACCGTCTGTTGGGCATGGGCCTGCCAACGCGGCGGGATGAATATTGGAAATACACGCGACCCGACACGCTGACCCAAGCAACGGCCCAATCGGCGGCTGTGTTTCACCATGATGAAGCACCGCTTTTTGACGGTATGGACCGCCTGAAAGTTGTTTTTGTCGATGGTGTCTTTGACGCCGCCGCTTCTGATGATTTGGCGCTTGAAGGGATCACAATTGAACGCTTGGCCACAGCCGACAGCGATCTACATTGGGCTCGAGATCTTTATGGGGCGCTGGAAACCCGTGGGCAAACGCCCGTGGCACGCCCGCTTGCGGCACTGAACACGGCATATGCCACCGACGGCGTGCTGATCCATGTCACGGGCAAGCCCAGCAAACCTGTCAGCTTGATCTATGTCCATGACAGCGAAACCTCTGATGTGATCCTGCACCATCTGATTAAATTGGACGATGGCGCGGAACTGACATTGCTTGAAAACGGCCCGGCAGCGGCGCGGTTCAACAAGGTGATGGAAGTCGAGGTCGGTAACGCCGCACAATTTCACCATGTCCGCGCGCAGGGCCGCGACCATGAACGCCGTGCCGCCACGCATATCTTTGCGCGATTGGGTGCCGAGGCATTGTTCAAATCCTTTACGCTCACCGCAAATGGGGTGCTGACGCGCAATGAATGTGTGATTGAACTGAACGGGGATGACGCATCCGCACATGTTGCCGGGGCCTGTGTCGGGGATGGCGATTTTCATCATGACGACACAGTGTTTGTGACTCATGACGCAGTAAATTGCGAAAGCCGTCAGGTTTTCAAAAAGGTGCTGCGCAACGGGGCAACAGGCGTATTTCAGGGTAAAATTTTGGTCAAAGCCGGGGCGCAGCAAACCGATGGCTATCAGATCAGCCAATCATTGCTGTTGGATGAAGACAGCCAATTCCTCGCCAAACCTGAGCTGGAAATTTATGCCGATGACGTGGCCTGTTCGCATGGCTCGACTTCGGGGGCAATTGACGAAGATGCGCTGTTTTACCTACGCGCGCGCGGTATTCCCAAAACCGTGGCAACCAACTTGCTGACATTGTCATTCCTTGCCGAAGCGGTTGAGGAAATCGCGTCTGAAGCCCTTCGGGATGAAATTAACGGGCGGCTTGCGTCCTGGCTGGACCGACGCAGCGACTAATGGCGCTGACCCAAGACATCATTGCCACCTATCGTGGCCCATCACGCGTGATGCATCGGTTTCTGTCACAGGGCCGTAACGAAGTGCGTGCGCTGCTGTTTTTGCTGATATCGGGGCTGCTGATCTTTGTTGCGTCCAGCCCGTTCGAGGCCCGCCAAGCCCAGCTTGACCCAGAAGGCCCGCTTGCCGTGCGCCTGTATTGGAGCGCGTTTTTATGGATCTTCATCATGCCATTGCTCATGTACGTCTTTGCCGCCGCGATCTGGCTGCTCTCTTGGGTGGCCCGCGCGGGTGTCACTGGCTTTGATATCCGCCTGACATTGTTCTGGTCGCTCTTGGCTTCAACACCTGTGCTCTTATTGATGGGCATGGTGGCGGGGTTGATCGGACCGGGCATTCAGTTGCAAGTGGTTGGTATCCTTTGGCTCTGTATCTTTGGCTGGTTCTGGGTTTCAGGGCTATTAACAGCGCAAGGAAGAGGGCAGACGCTATGACCGGGGCCGCGTTCATTCCTTTGGTGCAGGATACTTTGCGCAGCCCGCGCAATGCCGCTGAACAAATCATCGGCTGGCAGTTGAGCCGCGATGTATTGTGGACAGCGCTGGCATTGGTCGCGGTGCTGAATACCTTTGTTATTGTCCTGTTGATCCAAGTTGCACAACCCGACATGCCAATGCCCAGCTATTTCAGCGCACCTTTGGCGCTGTATGTATTGCTCGCCGGGATTCTAGTCGTCTATGTCCATTCGATTTATTGGGCTGGTTTGGCGATCGGCGGGCAGGGCGCGTTGGGTGATGTGCTGGCGCTTGTGGTTTGGTTGCAGGTGTTACGCGCAATTGCGCAGGTTGGCGTGCTGGTCCTGACTGTTCTGGTCCCGCAACTGGCGCTGCTCCTGTCACTGGTCATTGCGGTCTGGGGGCTTTGGGTCTTGCTCAGTTTTATCACCACCGCGCTGAACCTGCCCACGATTGGCCATGCAATCGCTGTGCTAATCATCGGGGCAGTGGGGCTGGTGGTGGGTCTTGGATTTCTGCTGTCACTGATCGGGCTCGCGGCCCAAGGGATATTGAACAATGTATGACATCAACACAGTGCGCAGCCAGTTTCCAATCCTGTCACGTAACGTGAATGGCAAGCCGTTGACCTATTTGGACAATGGCGCTTCGGCGCAAAAGCCCCAAGTGGTGATCGACGCCATCACAAATGCGTATTCACATGAATATGCGAATGTTCACAGAGGGTTGCACTACCTTTCTAATCTTGCAACTGACAAATATGAGGCGGTGCGGGGCACGGTTGCAAAATTCCTGAACGCAAAATCCGAAGATGAAATCATCCTCAATTCCGGCACCACCGAAGGCATCAACACCATTGCCTATGGCTGGGCAATGCCGCGGATGCAGGCGGGGGATGAGATTATCCTTAGCGTCATGGAACACCACGCCAACATCGTGCCTTGGCATTTTCTGCGCGAACGGCAGGGTGTGGTGCTGAAATGGGTTGATGTTGATGCCACGGGGGCATTGGATCCGCAAGCGGTGATTGACGCCATTACACCCAAGACAAAATTAATCGCAATTACGCAACTTTCCAATGTGTTAGGCAGCAAAGTTGATGTGAAAACCATCACGGCTGCTGCACATGCCAAAGGCGTGCCGGTGCTTGTCGATGGGTCCCAAGGAGCCGTGCATATGCCCGTTGACATGCAGGATCTTGATTGTGATTTCTATGCGATTACCGGGCACAAACTCTATGGCCCCTCAGGCTCCGGCGCGATCTATGTCAAATCCGAACGCATGGCTGAAATGCGCCCGTTCATGGGTGGTGGCGATATGATCCGTGAGGTCAGCAAAGAGACCGTCACCTACAACGATCCACCGATGATGTTTGAGGCCGGAACCCCTGGCATTGTACAAACCATCGGGCTTGGCGCCGCACTTGAATTTATGATGGACCTTGGCATGGCCAACATTGCAGCGCATGAGGATGATCTGCGCGATTATGCAGTGTCGAAACTGGCGGGCCTCAATTGGTTGCAGGTTCAAGGCACCACGCCAGACAAGGCTGCAATCTTCAGCTTTACCTTAGACGGCGCGGCACATGCCCATGACATATCGACAATCCTAGATAAAAAAGGCGTCGCTGTGCGCGCGGGCCACCATTGTGCCGGACCTTTGATGGATCATCTGGGTGTAACCGCAACCTGCCGCGCGTCTTTTGGCCTTTATAACACCAAAGCTGAGGTTGATGTGTTGGTAGATGCGCTTGAATTGGCGCATGATCTATTTGCCTGATATCACCCCCTCAATCATCTGAATTCGGGATTGCAGGGGCAGGGCAGGCTGGCTATACCGCCCCTAGTGGACCCATAGCTCAGCTGGATAGAGCGCTGCCCTCCGAAGGCAGAGGTCGCTGGTTCGAATCCAGCTGGGTTCACCATTTTCACATCTCATCGTATGACTGCAACGATCCCCCGGCTTCGAGCGGTCCGAGACCATGCAAAACTACAACCATTGATTGATTTTGGTTTTGCGTGCTAGGTTTATGTACCCGAGTATGCGTCGATTTATTTCAACTGACCGTGCTCAACATCCGAAAATATATTTTTATCAATTCCTTAGGGGGACTTATTCCATGAACAGATCGACAAAAATACTGCTGACGACAACCTGTTTCGGGGCGCTGTCTCTTGCGGCAATTGGGCAGGCCGCTGACATAAATTGTGCGAGCGGCAATTGGCTTGAGAAATCGGACGCGGATTTTGCCGCCGATTGTGTGGCCACGGCGTTTGATGGCGGTCTTGAGGACCGAGAAGCGCTAGCATGGATGTTTTTCGCCCGTGTGAATCAGTTGATCGACGATCCCACCGGCACGGGAATGTCGGGAAGCGGCCAAGTGCCACTTTGGATGTCTTGGCCCACCGACCCCGACACATTCAATCCAGATCCAAACTTTGCCTTTGACGGCCCGCCGCGCACGCAAATGCGGCCATCAGCGGAAAAGAAAGACCTGCAAGCGGGCCAAATTGCTAGGGCCGACCCCGATGGCGCAAACGAGGAAGTCACCCGCAATGAGGTCAGCTATGATTATCTGATCAACACCGGGTTAACGACCAAGGCGGGCGTCGCGGAATTCTTTGGCACCAAGGATTATGTAAACATGCCCGTTGGCTCAATCGAGTTGAAGGCGTCTTGGCTGCAGGTGACTGACGGTAGTCCCGCACCAGCAGGGGCATTGACCTTTGAATTCGATAGTGGGGAATACTGGTGGCGCGGCCTGCACATCATGGTCAAGATGCAGTTTCTCGACGATCCGGCCACCGCGTTTTATACCGAAGAGCCAAGCTGGTTCTGGACCACATTCGAGTTCAACGACAATCCCGGCGTGACACATGTGCGCGACACCCTGATCACCCAGCGCGCACCGTTGCCCGAGGCCCAGATCACAGAAATCCTGCAAGTGGCTGGTCTGTCAGGGTTCGGGTTTGAAGCCTATGCGCCCAATGGTACCCAGATCCGGTTCACCCAAGACGGCAACGGCACCACACCGGTGATCCTTGGCCATACCGATATGGAGGATTTTGCAGGCAGTCCCAATACTGCACAGCCGCAATATTGGAACAGGTTCGAGGCCAGTTGCCACGCCTGCCATGCCTCTGCCGCGTACAATCCCGAAACCAAAGCGTTCTTTCCGTTTTCGGTACCCACAGGCGCGCTTGATCCCAGCTATAACAAGGCCGACAAAGCCGGGACGGTGTTTTATCTGGGGCAGGGGTATAAATCACTCGACTTCATGTGGCCGATTGCGTTTCAAACCAAATGATGGGCGTTAAATACAGTTGATTGGTCTGCTCTGCGGATTTCATTTCGTAGGGCTTTTCACAGGATACATCCTGAAAATAGTATGCGGTTCAGCCACAAAAAAAGCGCCCGAAGGCGCTTGTTTTTCCAACTGTATTTCCTGATCGCGTCTAACGGCCCCAGCTGCGCACAACGCCACAATCCATGTGGACGAAGTTTGAACCGGAGTAACGACCGACACCACCACCGTGGCAGGCAACTGCGGCGCGGGCCATTTGGCTGGTGGAGCGTGAGGACAAACGCAAATCAGCAGCTTGACCACGCATGTGCAGTGAATTCTTCGCCACACCGCGCGAGCGGGAGCGCAACATTGCGTTGGTTTTTGGGCTGCGGTAGCCGCTGAGCAGCATATAGGGTTCGTTCACATCCAAAAGGTTATGCGCGGCGGCCATGATATCAACGGTGCGCAAATCAATGGATTTAACGCCATCTGTGCGCCAGTCACGCATGAAATAGTTTACTTCTTTCACCGCATCTTTGATGTACTGACCTTCGATCCAATAGATCATGTCAATGCGTTCGCCCGTGCGGCCCGAATACATACGGATGCGTCGGATATCACCGCCGCCACGCAAAAATCCTGCTGCATTGCTGTATGTGGGTGCTGCGGCGACCGCTGTTGCCGCAAAGGCGCCGAGCACGGCGCGCCGGGTCATGCCCGAAGAGCTTTTGCCTGTCATGTGTCTCTGTCCCGTCGTCTGCCTACTTGTACCAGTGATGTTACACTGGCACTTCATCTCGTCCCCAGATGCAACATCCTTATTGCATAGCGCGATTCTTGAACCAAGTACTGAATCGGGACGCCGCTTTGTATCTGCAAATTTAGGCGAATTTTTGCGCAAACATTGACGCTTTTTTAGCAACAACATTGAAAACAGGTGCCTTTTTCGCATCACACAAGCGATTGTTTTGCTGCCTAAAGGAGATGTGAGTGGACTTGCCCCAAGACATTCCGGAAAAACATAGGAACAAATAGTGGTCATTCTTTCATGGGGGACGATGTGACACCCAATTTCAAAGCTGCGTCACGCGGCACATTTTTATCAGTTCTGATTTTGTCGGCGGCAGTATTTTTTGCGCCCGCGCCTGTAAAAGCCCAAGTCACCGCATTTAAACAAGCGGTTTCAGAAGCCGCAACACGCGACAAAGACATCGCAGCGTTTTACCAAACCAATGGATATCAACCGATCTGGACCGGGGCAGGCGACGCAGATCGCAGCCGACGTGCCGAATTGCTGCGTGCCATTGAAAATGCCGGATCACATGGGCTGCCCGTGGCACGCTATAACCCGGCAGGCCTGATTGCCACGTTGCAAGCGGTACGATCCCCCCGTGATCGTGGCCTGGCCGAAGTCGAAATGACCCGTGTGTTCCTGCAATATGCCCGCGATATCCAGACTGGTGTGCTAATCCCCAAGCGCGTCGACTCTCGGATTGTACGTGACATCCCATATCGCGATCGCGGTGCTTATCTGACTGGATTGATCGCTGACAAACCTGCGTCATTCTTTCGGTCCTTGCCGCCCCGCAGCTTGGAATATAACGCGCTATTGAAAGAAAAAATGGCGATGGAACAGCTACTTACGCAAGGTGGTTGGGGTCCAACAGTGCCTGCGAAAGCGCTGGAAACAGGCGACTACGGCAACGCTGTAGTAGCGCTGCGCAATCGGTTGATCACCATGGATTACATGGGCCGTTCCAATAGCATGAAATATGACGCGGCCTTGACCGATGCTGTTCAGCAATTCCAAATCGCCCATGGCTTAAACCCGGATGGCAAGGCTGGCCCGGAGACCATGAAGCAGATCAACATCGGTGTTGAAAAACGTCTGCAGTCGGTGATGGTCGCGCTGGAGCGTGAACGTTGGTTCAATACCGAGCGCGGCAAACGTCATATTCTGGTTAATATTCCCGACTTCACCGCCAAGATTGTTGATGATGGCATTGTCACCTTCCGAACCCGTTCAGTGGTGGGTGCGAGAACCAGTGACCGCCCCACGCCAGAGTTCTCAGATGTGATGGAACATATGGTTGTGAACCCAAGCTGGTATGTGCCACGTTCCATCGTCACCAAGGAATATCTGCCAGCGCTGAAGCGCAACTCAAACGCCGTGCGCCACATTGAAATTACCGATAGCCGGGGCCGCAAGGTCAATCGCAATGCGGTGAATTTCAGCAAATACACCGCGCGCAATTTTCCTTTCTCGATGCGCCAACCGCCGAGCCGAGGCAATGCGCTTGGTCTGGTGAAATTCATGTTCCCTAACAAGCACAACATCTACCTACACGACACACCATCAAAGAGCCTGTTTGCCCGTGACGTGCGTGCGTTCAGCCATGGCTGTATCCGGCTTGCCGATCCGTTTGATTTTGCCCATGCGCTTTTGGCAGCACAATCCGACGATCCCGAGGGCGATTTCAAAGCCGCGCTCAGAACCGGTCGCGAACAGCGCATCGATCTGGTTGAGCCGGTGCCGGTGCATATTATTTACCGCACCGCTGTGACCAACGCGCGTGGGCACACCGAATACCGCGCGGACGTCTATGGTCGTGATGCACGGGTTTGGAACGCCTTGTCAAAGGCAGGGGTGGCATTGGGCGGCGTTCAGGGGTAATTCTGCCCCCGAAACACCGGGGGTGCAAAGATGTCCTATACTGTTAAAGAGATCGCAGCGGCCCTTGGAGCCGAGGCTTTTGGTGACACCGAGCGGGTCATCGCGCGTGCGGCTGAACCACATCAAGCAGGGCCAGACGATCTGGCCCTCGCAATGGATCAGAAATACGCCGATGGTTTGGCCAAGGGTGGTGCACTGGCCGCAATGTTGTGGCCCGGTGCGGATTGGCAGGCTCTTGGCCTGAAGGCCGCGATATTCCCTTCGCGCCCGCGCTATGCCATGGCCACCCTGACCAAGATGCTGGACAAGGGACAAGGGTTTGCCACAGGCATCCATCCGACAGCCGTGATTGATGACACTGCCCAATTGGGTGACGGCGTCAGCATTGGCCCGCTTGTGATCATCTCTGCGGGGGTACGTATTGGTGCAGGCAGCATGATCGGGCCGCATTGCTTTGTGGGTGTGGATACGGTCATCGGTGAAAATGCCTTCCTGCGTGAACAGGTCAGCATCGGCGCGCGCGTCACCATTGGTGCAAATTTTATCGCACAGCCCGGCGCCCGGATTGGCGGTGACGGGTTTTCATTTGTCACAGCAGAGCCAAGTGCCGTCGAAAACGTGCGCAGCACCTTAGGCGATCAAGGTGACGCCAAAGCACAGCCATGGACCCGCATTCATTCGGTTGGTGCCGTGACCATTGGTGACGATGTTGAGATTGGTATGGGTTGTACCATCGACAACGGCACCATCCGCGACACCCGGATTGGCGATGGCACAAAGTTCGATAATCAGGTGCAACTGGGCCATAATGTGATCATCGGGCGCAATTGTCTGTTGTGTGGTCAGGCGGGTGTGGCCGGGTCATCGGTCGTCGGTGACAATGTTGTGCTTGGTGGTCAATCGGGGGTCAGCGACAACATCAGTGTCGGTGACAGGGTCATCGCGGGTGGTGGCACCAAACTTATGTCGAATGTGCCAGCGGGGCGGGTGATGCTGGGGTATCCTGCGATCCAGATGGACAGACAGGTGGAAAGCTATAAGGCGATGCGACGCTTGCCGCGCCTGTTGCGTGATGTCGCAGCGTTGAAAAAGGCGGTTTTAAAATCGAGTAAGGATGAATAAGTGACGAGATAGGTCGCCAAACTGGCGATAAGCGGATCAAGGATGGCCCAGCTATGAACATCACAGATCAAGTGATTGCGATCATCGCAGAACAAGCGGTTCTCGAACCCGAAGACGTCACGCCCGACAGCACCTTGGAAAGTCTTGGTATCGACAGCATGGGACTGGTCGAAAGCATCTTTGCCATTGAAGAGGCGTTTGACATCTCGGTGCCTTTTAACGCCAACAACCCCAGCGAATCCGATTTCGACATATCAACCGTGGCCAGCATCATCGCCGGGATCAAACGGTTGAAGGCGGAACAAGGCTAACAAAATGAAGCGCGTGGTGATCACAGGGGCGGGCACGATCAATGCGCTGGGTCACTGTGTCAACGACACCCTCACTGCGATGAAAAACGGCGTCTGTGGTATCGGACCGCTCGAATTTCGCGATGTAGAACGTTTGTCGATCCAGATCGGTGGCCAAGTGCGCGGCTTTGAGGCCGAAGGGCGGTATAACCGCCAGCAAATCTCACTTTATGATCGTTTTACCCAATTCACCCTTGCCGCCGCGAAAGAGGCGATAGAGCAGTCAGGCCTGAGCTTTCATGGCGAAACAGCCGCTAAATCTGGTGTGGTTCTGGGCACGGCGGGGGGGGGCGTATCAACATGGGATGACAATTACCGCGCTGTATATGAAGAGGGCAAGAACCGGGTGCATCCGTTCGTAGTGCCAAAACTGATGAACAATGCCGCGGCCAGCCATGTCAGCATGGAATGGAACCTCAAGGGGCCGTCTTTCACGGTCTCGACCGCCTGTGCGTCCTCAAATCACGCGATGGCACAGGCGTTTTCGATGGTGCGTTCAGGCATGGCCCCGGTGATGGTGACGGGCGGGTCTGAATCGATGCTGTGTTTTGGTGGCGTTAAAGCATGGGAGGGCCTGCGCGTGATGAGCCGTGATGCCTGCCGCCCGTTTTCGGCCAACCGCAACGGCATGGTACAGGGCGAAGGCGCGGGTGTTTTTGTGTTCGAAGAACTTGAACATGCTAAGAAACGCGGTGCCGATATTCTATGTGAGGTCGCAGGGTTCGCGATGTCCTCGGACGCCAGCGATATTGTTATGCCATCCAAGGCTGGGGCAGCGCGTGCAATGATTGGCGCCTTGGATGATGCCCGCATTAACCGCGACGAGGTTGGCTATATCAACGCACATGGTACCGGGACGGCGGCGAATGACAAAACAGAATGCGCCGCTGTGGCGGATGTGTTCGGGCCACATGCGGATCAATTGATGATCAGCTCGACCAAATCCATGCATGGCCATTTGATTGGCGGTACCGGGGCGGTGGAATTACTGGCTTGTATCATGGCACTGCGTGACGGGGTGATTGCGCCCACCATTGGCTATG
The DNA here is from genome assembly GCA_051252035.1 of Sulfitobacter sp. Taxonomy (GTDB): domain Bacteria; phylum Pseudomonadota; class Alphaproteobacteria; order Rhodobacterales; family Rhodobacteraceae; genus Sulfitobacter. Next base: position 7,244 of record JBPOFE010000059.1, on the reverse strand, counting down.
AGGAACCCGACCCCGAATGCGCCTTGGATGTGGTCCCGAATGAGGCCCGCGATGCCAAGGTAGAAGTGGTCTTAAGCAACGCCTTTGCATTTGGCGGGATGAACGCCGTATTGGCGCTACGCAAACTCCGGCAATAACCTGGACCGCATAAGCAAAAGGCCGCCCCCTACGGAGCGGCCTTTGCCAATATCACCTGTCGTTTTAGGACTTATTGCTCAAGCACAGACACTTGATCATAGCTGGCGGTGAAACCCTCAAGCGACAGTTCCAGTTCAACCGTTTGATCTGTTGCAAGCGCAGGCACAATTGTAATCACCGCCGCCTTGCCACGCTTGAACGATGCCACGTCTTCCTTGGTCAGACCCAAACGCACGTAACAGCCAACCGGGTTACAAAACGCATAAGGATACCGACGGGCTTTGCCGCCATCGACGGACATACGCAACTGCTGGGGCAGAGCGGTTTCAAGCGGCACGACGACGGTCGCACCGGCTTCGACCTTGCCACCATCTGGCAGGCGGAACAGCGAAACTTCGGCGACGGGTGATCCTTCACCATCGTCGAGCAATTGGTACATCTGGCACGGGTCAACTTCTTCTTCGGTCTTGATGCACCGCATTTCCCATGCGCCGATCACTTCCTTAGTATAGGGCTGGCCCAATTCTGGGTCTTTGTCAGCATCTTCACCAAGGCTCAACTGCTTTTCGATGTCAGCCGCAGTGCCCGCAGCGGGTGCCGTTTCCTCGGTTTCGGTTGGCGTATCAGTTGTCGCTGTCTGCGCAAAAGATGTCATTGGCACCATCAGCGCGAGGGCGGCACATAAAGGCAGGGAAGTCAAAAACTTGCTCATATCCGTTCCAGTCTTGTTACGTTGCAGCCACTTACCATGCTCATAAAGTAATGTCAGCGGGGTACGGTAATTATTGCATAAATGTATAATGAGTTTGCAGGTAAATGCAGTGGGATTGGCAAGAGCCCGCCCAAAGAAAAAGAGGGTGCAAAGCACCCTCTTTAACGTTCTTCTCGTTCTCCCCGTCGGACTGGGCCGACTTATTGAGCGGAGGTTACGAAAGGTTAAGCCAACGGTCAACAGAAAAAAATTCTTTAGAATTCCGTCAGATAGATCGCGGATGTAAAAAGGGCCGTACCCGAAGGCACGGCCAGTCTGACAGGGAGGAAGTCCCAGAACTTGACCCAAGGACATGAGCCAAGCAGGGACAAATTGACTATGGCGTGCAAAGGTTAAGTTTGTATGCTCTGCCGGAACGGATCGGTGCCATCTCGGTACAAAGGGAATTAACGTGACAAAAGACATCTTTATTGGCGGTGGCGGCACCGATTACGAAACCAAGCAATTTCTCAACATTGGCTATGCGAACCGACATGGGTTAATTGCAGGAGCCACCGGCACCGGGAAAACCGTAACACTGCAAATTCTCGCCGAAGGGTTTGCCGCTCAAGGTGTGCCTGTGTTTTTGTCAGACGTCAAAGGCGACCTATCCGGCCTCGCCAAATCCGGCAGCGCGGACCACAAGTTGCACACGCCTTTCATGGAACGGGCGCAAAAGATTGGCTTTGACGACTATGCCTACGACGCTTTCCCAGTCACTTTCTGGGACTTGTTTGGCAAACAAGGTCATCCGGTGCGCACCACGGTCTCTGAGATGGGGCCGCTGCTGTTGGGTCAACTGCTGGGGCTTAGCGAAGCGCAAGAGGGCATCCTGAATATCGCATTTCGCGTTGCTGACGAAGACGGTCTGCCTCTGCTTGATCTCAAAGACTTGCAAGCGCTGTTGGTCTGGATCGGCGAACACGCCAAGGACCTGTCTCTGCGCTATGGCAATGTCTCAACCGCATCCGTCGGCACCATTCAGCGCCGCTTGTTGGTGCTGGAAAACCAAGGCGCTGCCGATCTGTTTGGCGAACCGGCCTTGGCGCTGAGCGACCTGATGCGCACCGACACGGATGGGCGCGGATTTATCAACATTCTCGCCGCTGACCAATTGATGCAGGCGCCAAAACTTTACGCGACCTTCCTGCTGTGGCTGCTGTCGGAATTGTTCGAAGAGCTGCCCGAAGTGGGCGACCCCGAGAAACCAAAACTGGTGTTCTTCTTTGATGAGGCGCATCTGTTGTTTGAGGACGCACCCAAGGCATTGGTCGACAAAGTCGAACAGGTTGCCCGCCTGATCCGGTCCAAAGGTGTCGGGGTTTATTTCATCACCCAAAACCCGGCGGACGTGCCGGATGACATTCTGGGCCAGCTTGGCAACCGCGTGCAACATGCCTTGCGTGCCTTCACCGCCAAAGACCGCAAGGAACTGCGCATGGCCGCGCAAACCTATCGCGAGAACCCACGGTTTGAGACCGAAGAGGCGATACGCGAAGTTGGCGTCGGTGAGGCCGTCACATCCTTTTTGCAGAAAAAGGGCGTGCCGGGGATCGTCGAGCGCACCTTGATCCGGCCCCCTTCATCGCAACTTGGCCCAATTGACGCCAGTGAACGCGCGGCTTTGATGGCGGCCTCAGCGATGGGCGGCAAATACGAGACCCGGCTGGACCGCGAATCCGCCTTTGAGATGCTGAAAGCGCGCGCTGACAAAGCCGCCGCGGAGGCCGCCGCCGCCGAGGAACAGGCCGAAGCCGAAGAGGCCACGCCGTCCTTGCGTGAGTTTACCAAAGCAAGACGCTATGCGGGTAAAGGTGTCAAACGCTCCACCTCGCGCGGCACTCGACGCAAGGCAGATGAGGGATTTGGCGGGGCGATTGCATCCGTGGTGATCAAAGAGCTTAAAGGCACCACAGGCCGCCGCATTGTCCGTGGCATTTTGGGCGGGTTGTTCAAAGGGCGCTAAACTACGCCTTTGGCGCGCCGGCTACGGCCAGCATCCCTGTGGCACCAAGCAACACCCATTGCGGCAGGACCATCAATCCGGCAAGGCCTGCCTCAACCAGTGCAATGATCACAAAGATCACTGCACCCGCACACCACAACACGCCAAGGGTTTGCGTGACGTTGGCGCGCTGCCAGAATACCCATCCCGACCAGATGAACACCAAGCCCAGAATGTACCATGTGGCAATTACCGGACCTTGCGCCGCAAGCGGTGCCGCATTTGATAGCGCGGGATAAAGCGTGTCGATGGTGCCAACAAACAGGTGAACACATCCGGTCAGAACAGCCAGCGCAGCAGCGATTTTCAATTGCACCTTTTGCAATCCACCTTACTTCTCAGGGATCAACCCACGCGGGCTGAACCTGAGCACGAGCAACAGCACCAAACCCATGGTCAGCAAGCGCATATGCGCCGCGCTTTCGATCAGATGATCCTTAAGCCAGTATCCGTCTGACATGCCATAAGTGATCACATTCATCAGCCACAGACCCATCGGTTCGACCTGCACCCAGAGAAACCAGATCAGGAAACCACCCAGAACCGCGCCAAAGTTGTTACCCGACCCACCGACAATCACCATCACCCAGATCAAAAAGGTAAAGCGCAGTGGTTGATAGGTGCCGGGCGTCAATTGACCGTCCATCGTGGTCATCATCGCCCCCGCGATACCGCAGATCGCAGAGCCAAGGATAAACACCTGCAAATGCCGCGCGGTGACATCCTTGCCCATCGCTTCTGCGGCAACTTCGTTGTCGCGAATGGCCCGCAACATCCGGCCCCATGGCGAATGCAACGCCCGCTGGCTCATCCAGAGCAGGATCAGCAGCACTGCGGCAAACAGCGCAATATAGAGAACCTTGACCCAGAGCGTCGATCCTTCGACCGGATCGAAACCAAACCCAGCAGCGGTTTCAACAAAGCTGGTGCTGTTTTGCAGATCAACCTCATAAGGCACCGGGCGCGGAATTCCGATCACGTTCTTGACGCCACGGCTCAGCCAGTCTTCGTTTTTCAATACCGCGATGATAATTTCAGCAATCCCAAGCGTGGCAATTGCAAGATAGTCAGAGCGCAGACCCAAGGCGGTCTTGCCGATCACCCAGGCGGCGCCAGCGGCAAACAGGCCACCGACGGGCCATGCCAAAAGCACGGGCAGTCCAAGCCCACCAAGATACCCGGTTTGAGCGGGATTGATCGCCTCGACCGCTTCTACGGAAGGGTCAAGCAGATCGCGGAACACAAAGAACCCAACAACGAGCATCGCTACGGCACAAAGGTTACGAAGCCATCCAGCACGCATTTCCTTTGCCAAAATGACAGTGGCAAATACCGTGCCTGCGCCCAACAGGAGGGCGACCACGATACCGCCACCGCCTTGCGCGAACGCGCCCTGCGTCGGCGGCATCCCGATCAGTACTGCGGCCAAACCGCCAAGGGCGACAAAGCCCATGATGCCGACGTTAAAGAGCCCCGCAAAGCCCCATTGCAGGTTCACGCCAAGCGCCATGATGCTTGAAATCAATCCCATTGAAATGATCAATAGGGCCGAGTTCCAACTGCTGGTGAACCCGACATAAAGGATCAGCCCGGCGATGATCGCAAACAGCAGTGAATTTTTTTTCATGGTGCTCATGTGGACTGCCCCTTGAATAGGCCCGTGGGCTTGATCAACAGCACGATCAGCAGAATGACAAAACTGACCGCAAATTTATAATCGGTACTCAGAAGCTGCACCAAGCCGCTTGGCTCAAGGCTTTCCGGCATCGCATAGACCAGCACTTTCTTCCATGCGTAGGTGATCGTCACTTCAGAAAACGCAATGACAAAACCACCAGCAATGGCGCCCAAGGGGTTGCCAAGGCCACCGACAATCGCCGCGGCAAAGATCGGCAACAGCAGTTGGAAATAGGTGAAGGGCTTGAACGATTTATCAAGACCATAAAGCACGCCCGCGATGGTCGCCAAAGTCGCCACAATGATCCACGTGATCATCACCACCCGTTCCGGGTTGATGCCCGACAGCAAGGCCAGATCTTCGTTGTCGGAATAGGCGCGCATCGACTTGCCCGACCGGGTCTTGTTCAGGAACCAAAACAGAAACGCCACAACCAAAATCGCAGTAATCACCGTGATGGCCTGCGTGGTTTTGATCGACAACCCTTCGGCCAACCCGGTCATAGATTTAAAGTCACGCGCCGAAATGATGAACCGTTCACCATCGAGGAAACTCTGATCATCCGCACCGATGATAAAACGCGTCACACCATTGTAGATGAACGTCACGCCAAGGCTGACAATCACCAAAATCACCGGCTTGGCCTTTTTCTCGCGGTAGAACCGATAGACCGCGCGGTCCGTGCCAAGCAGCAGGCCAATCGCAAATAGAATACCAAAGGGCAGGGCGAGCAGGGCGGTGGGTAGCGGTCCAAGACTGATGCCCCATGACTGGAATAGCCATGTCAGCAGCACAGTCGCCATCGCCCCCATCGCCATCGTGTCGCCATGGGCAAAGTTGGAAAACCGCAGGATGCCGTAGACGAGAGTCACGCCAAGCGCACCAAGCGCCAGTTGTGATCCATAGGCGATGCCGGGGATCAGCACGTAGTTCGCGAGTGCGATGATTGCGTTAAGGAGATCCATCAGAATATTACCTGCTTGCAAGAGTAATCCGCACGGACCCAATCGGCACGTTTCATCCCGGCCACCTCGCGGCCCATTCTAAAAACATGTGCGGACATCCCAATCGGTTCGAGATGTTTCAAAAAATACGCGCGCCCAAGCGCGTCAGAGGGTTCGGGCAAATCCGCCGTGATCCACACCCAGTTCCGTTCGAGCAAAAGCCCGCCAGACACTTCGGCAACCATTGGTCCCGCATCAAGATACATCGCATCTGTCGCCGGTGCGTTGATTTCCGCCAACACAAGGCGCGTTTTCGCGTTCACACAGGTGTCAGCCTGATCACAGGTTTGCGTCTCAAGACAGGTGTGCACGGTCAACCGCGCCTGAGCCGCGGTTGCAAGCGGCGGGCAAGTGAGACAGCCAATCAGCAACAGTGATGAGAATTTTTTCCGCGACATCCTCAGCCCCCCAAAAACGATTTGCGCACTTCGGGATTGGCCAGCAATTCCTTGCCCGTCCCCGTGTACCCATTCGCCCCTTGCACCAAAACATAGCCTTTGTCGGCAATCTCAAGCGCCTGTCGGGCGTTCTGTTCCACCATCAAGATCGGGATACCCGTGCGCGCCACTTCAATGATCCGGTCAAACAGCTCATCCATCACAATCGGCGAAACCCCGGCGGTCGGCTCATCCAACATCAGAACCTTGGGCTGCGTCATCAACGCGCGGCCCACGGCGACCTGTTGGCGCTGACCGCCTGACAACTCACCCGCCGCCTGATAGCGTTTTTCCTTCAAAATCGGGAACAGGTCATAGACCTGCGCCATCGTATCGCGAAAATCATCGCGCCGGATAAACGCGCCCATCTCTAGGTTTTCTTCCACCGTCATCGACGTAAAAATATTCGAGGTTTGCGGCACAAACCCCATGCCCTTGGCCACCCGGTCTTGCGGCGACAATCCGGTGATGTCCTCACCATCGAGCCGCACGTGACCTTGGCGCATGTCGAGCATGCCAAAAACGGCCTTCATCCCCGTCGATTTGCCAGCACCATTCGGGCCAACGATCACAGCAATCTCGCCCTGATCCACGGCAATGGTACAATTGTGCAGGATATCCGGGCCATTGCCGTATCCGGCCGTCATATTTTCGCCGATGAGGAATGGCCCGCCGGGGGAGGCATATGTCTCGCCGCTGGATTTTGGCATCACGCTGCCTTGGCCCTTGGCATTGCCAACAGACAGGTCTTTGTTCCCGCGGTCACTATACGCGTCGCTCATTCTCAGCCTCTTTCATTCGCAGCCACACCGGGCCGCTGGTAATCTGCCGCACATGAAATGGGGTCGGCACAGCTATCACGCAGCATGCCCGCCACGTCCCGTGACATGGCCTCCATATGCTCAATTTCAGTGTTTTCGGGGGCATCAAGATACAACATGATCCGCGATGCACCGACCTGCGCCAACATCACGGCGCTCATAAAAGTCTTGCCCTCAAGTGCATCAAGCTGGATCGACCGCACCGCAATGCCGCCCTCTAGCGTCAATTGATCCGACTGCAACACCTGCAAAGGCGCGTTGCCGTCGCCCGCAACCCATTCGGAATAGGTGGTGTAACGTTCCTTAAGCGTGGTTAGGTCATCACCGATCTCAAATCCCGGCCATTCTTCGGTGAAGTTGAGGGTCACATCGCCCAGAATACGTGTTGTCCCATCACCCGCTGGATCCCA
>JBPOFE010000058.1:0-18991 GCA_051252035.1 Sulfitobacter sp. | reverse complement strand
CGCGCCAGTTCGACCCGTTTTTTCAAACCATAGGGCAGCCGCGACACAGGCGTCTTGCGGATCGCCTGAATTTCCAAGAAATCAATAATCTTTTCAGCAACTTCGCGGTTCTCGATCTCTTCGCGCTCAGCCTTACCCTTCCAGATTGACTGCGCCAGCATGCCGGTTTTCATATGGGTCAATCGGCCCGTCATGACATTGTCGAGCACCGACATGCCTTCGAACAATGCGATATTCTGAAACGTCCGCGCAATGCCCTGCTGGGCCACCTCAAACGGTTTCATCGGCGGACGGCGGCTGCCCCGATACCAGACTTCGCCTTCCTGCGGGACATAGAAGCCACTGATAACATTCAGCATTGACGACTTACCCGCGCCGTTCGGCCCGATGATTGCTCGAATCTCTCCTTCGCGAATATCGAACGAAATATCCTTGATCGCCTCAACACCGCCAAACCGCAGGGTGATGTTTTTCATCTCCATCACAACAGGGCCGATGGTCCGGCCATCTGCTGTGGTGAACGAAGTTGCCTCAGCCGTGTTCATCAGCCATCTCCCGATGTCATTGTTGCGCAATCTTGCCGTATATCTCCGGTGGGGAAACTGTAGATCGGAAAGCCGGCGTGCATTTCGATGGTATGGGCACTGCGCGTCAACGTTGCGCTGAATTCTTTACCCGTTCCCGCGACACGGCCCAGTGCGAGCCATTTCTTTTCTCCGCGCGCCTCAAGACCCCAGCATTTCTTTATGGGTTCCATCCCAAAGCGCGCAATCACAGCGCCAAATTCTTCCCCGGCAAAACCCGGTAAATCGTCAGAGGCTGCGGCCGGAAAAGGTAGCGAAGCGACACCGCAATGGCGGATTGTGGCTGCTGGATTATGCGGACGAACAGCGAGCAATACGTCGTGAGTGGGTGACGCCCAGATCGTATTTTCGTCGCCCGTCAGATACTCACCAATCTTGTCAAAATCAGCTTTTTGCAAACCTTCGGTATTCCAGTCAGCATTCTTGATTACTGGCCCAAGGCACCGTTCGGCAAACATATCTTGCAACGTCGTAGAAGCCATAGCCTGCGTGCTGAATAAGATAAGCAGAAGGGTGCAAACTCTCATTCTGCAGCCATCTTTGTAACCACTGGCACCACTTTTGCATCGCGCACTTCTAAGGTCGCTTTGATTGATCCCTTGCGCCCATCTTCATAAGTCACTTCGGTCTCAGTGCTGACGGACTTTGACCCATCATAGAGCGCCGCAATGATATCATCGTATTTCTCACCAATGATCTTGCGTCGCACTTTACGGGTGCGGGTCAATTCACCGTCGTCCGCATCCAGTTCCTTGTGCAACACCACAAAGCGGTGAATCTGACAGCCCGACAACATCTCATCAGCGGCTACAGATTTATTAACCTCTTCGACATGGGATTGGATCGTGTCCATCACCTGCGGATGCCGCGCGAGTTCCTGATAAGATGCGTAGCCGATGTTGTTGCGTTCCGCCCAGTTGCCTACGGCTGTCAGATCAATATTGATAAACGCCGTGCATTCTGTGCGGCCATTACCGAACACCACCGCTTCAAGAATATTTGGGAAGAACTTCAGCTTGTTCTCAACGTATTTCGGTGCAAACAAACGCCCATCGGCCATCTGACCCACATCCTTGGCGCGGTCAATGATACGCAAGTGACCGCTGCTTTCTTCGATGAATCCAGCGTCGCCTGTTGCCACCCAACCTTCGGAATCTTTGGTGTCGGCGGTGCTTTCTGGATTTTTGTAATACTCAACAAATACACCGGGTGAACGATAGAACACCTCGCCGTTGTCCGCGATTTTCAACTCAACACCGGGGCAGGTCACACCAACCGTATCTGAGCGCACCTCACCATCGGGTTGCGCGGTGATGAACACGGTCGCTTCGGTCTGGCCATAAAGCTGCTTCAGGTTAATTCCGAGCGAACGATAGAAGTCAAAAATCTCAGGCCCAATCGCTTCGCCCGCCGTATACCCGACACGCACACGGCTGAACCCGAGTGTGTTCTTGAGCGGCCCATAGATAAATGCCTCGCCCAGTTTGTATTTGAAACGGTCCCATTGCGAGACAGATTTACCATCCAGTATATCTGGCCCTACTTTGCGGGCATGCGCCATGAACACATCAAAAAGCCACTTCTTGAAGCGGCTCGCGTCTTCCATACGGATCATCACATTGGTCAGCTGGGTCTCAAACACGCGCGGCGGAGCGAAGTAATACGTTGGTCCAATTTCGCGCAAATCCACATGCATTGTGTCAGCAGATTCAGGGCAGTTGGTGCAAAACCCGGTCCAGAGCGCCTGCCCCACGGAAAAGATAAAATCGCCGACCCAGGCCATCGGCAGATAGGCGAGGATGTCATCGGTTTGGCGCAGATCATCAAACTCGGAGGACGATTTGGCGGTCTCAATGATATTGCGATTAGACAGCACGACGCCCTTGGGTTTGCCCGTGGTACCGGACGTATAAAGCATCACGCCCGTGCTGTCGTAGTCCAGCTTGGCTTGACGGGCTTCCAACTCGGCAATGTGTTTGTCGCGGTTGGCACGGCCCATTTCCTGAACGGCTGAATACTGATCCAGCACCGCATGATCGTATCTCCGCAGCCCTCGTGGGTCGAGGTAGATCATCCGCTCGAAATCGGGCAATCCCTCTTGGACCTCAAAGATTTTGTCGACCTGTTCCTGATCACCGACCACCGCAAACCGCGCGCCACAGTGTCCCATGACATAGGCCATCTCTTCGGCATTGGCGTCCTGATACAGTGGCACAGGCACCGCGCCGCACATTTCGGCGGCCATCATGGCCCAGTATAGATACGGACGGTTGCGGCCAATGATGGCGACGAAATCGCCCTCATTAATGCCAAGCTCCATCAGGCCCAGCGCCAGCGCCTCAACCTCATCGCGGGTCTGCGACCACGTCCAGCTTTGCCAAATGCCATATTCTTTCTCACGGTACGCCGGGGCGTCCGCGAATTGCTTTGCATTGCGATGCAAGAGCGCCGGAACCGATTGCGGTCCGTCAGCGCGCGTCAGTGGCGTGGCCAATTGTCGTCCTCCCATACCTGCTTTTTCGCAGGTTCGATCGCTCATGTGTAAATCTTGGCGATTCTATCGTCACACAAGGATGTAGTCTTTGATGTGAAGGTCAACTTATACATGATGTTTTCTCAATCCTTACGAATTGTAACAGCATGGATTGCACCCTTTCCCGGCTCGGCACAGGGTGCTAGCGATAGCTATGCAGATCACGGACGATCAGACCAAGGCAATGACCAGCGCGGGCTTGAACCTGATCGCACAAGCCTTGTCGATCTACGATAAAGACCTGCGTCTGGCGGTCTGTAACGCACCGTTTCAAACCATGTTTGCCCTTCCCGCTGCCCTCGTGACACCCGGTGCCACGTTTCAGGATACCATCCGTCATCTCGCCAGCCGAGGCGAATACGGCCAGGTCGACGATATCGAAGCCTTTGTCACAGAACGGATTGAGGTCGCCCGCGCGTTTGAGCCGCATTATATGGAACGCACCCGGGCCAACGGCCGCACGATCAGTGTCGAAGGGTCGCCGTTGCCGCAAGGCGGGTGGGTCACGGTTTACACAGATATCACCGCCACCAAACAGCAGGAATCGCTGTTGCGTGCCCGATCTGATGCCTTGTCGACCCAAGTGTTGGCCCACACCGAACAATTGGCCGCGACGAACCGCGAATTGGCCGCGATGATCACAACCCTAGAAGAAACCAAGCGGCAGTTGACGGAATCAGAGGCACGCACTCGGCTGACCACCGAAATGATGCCAGCCCATATCGCCCATGTGAATGACGCAGGTCACTACACTTACTCAAACCGCCGCCTGTCATCGGTCATTCCCGATCGGCCGAGCAACATCGTCGGATTGCACATCAGTGCCGCATTGGGGCAATTCGCCTATGGCCGCATCGCACCTGCTTTGGAACAGGCTTATGCGGGCATCGCGACGGTCAAGGAATTCACCGACGATCCAAGCGCGCGCCGCATCCGCGCGGCATTCACTCCGGACAAGCGCGGCGGTGTTTACATTTTGTCGATGGACGTCACCGAAGAAACCCAAAGCCGCGTCGCGCTGCAACAGACCCGAAAACGCGAATTGGCAGCCCAGATGATCTCGGGTCTTGCACATGATTTTTCGAACCTCCTGACCATCATCCTTGGCATGCAATCCCGCCTTGGCCGTTTGCCTGATTTACCGTCAGAAGCTGCGGCACTCATTGAGGGCACATTGACCGCCGCACGGCGCGGCGGCACCTTGCTCAGCTCGATCGCAGACGTCACTGGCCCGCGCGCCATGCGCCCCACAGCCACACACCTCGGTGGTCTGCTTGATGATTTGGTCACACTGGCGGCACCCACCCTGCCTGCTGGCGTTGAGTTGATCGTCGAAAACCACGCGCCCGATGCGCTGGTGATGCTCGATAAAGGCATGGTGCAGGACAGCTTGCTGAACCTTATCCTCAATGCCCGCGATGCCTGCGGCGCATCGGGGAAAATACTGCTATCACAAAATTCGGTACACGACACATGGATCGAATGGTGTGTGGAGGATTCCGGCCCCGGTTTCTCTGTAAATGCACTTGAGCATGGCTTTGATCCATTCTTTACCACCAAGGGCAGTGAAGGGTCCGGTCTTGGCCTGTCGATGGTCTACGACATGACCAAAACCGCCGGCGGCGACCTGCGCTTGACCAACGCACATCAGGGCGGAGCCAAGGTGATTTTGCGACTGCCCTACCGTATCGCGATGAAGGCCACGACAGGTCTTGTTTTGCTGGTTGAGGATGAAAATGACATCCGCGCCTCTGTCCGCGATATGTTGATGACGTTAGGGCATTCGGTGATTGAGGCCTCAAGCGCGGATGAAGCCACAGCCTTGCTCGCTGATCTGCCCGACATCGCGGTTGTCCTGTCGGATATCCAGCTTGAGGGCGAGGCGACAGGCCTAGATCTTGCCACCCGCATCGGCAGTCACCTACCGCTTGTCCTGATGACCTCTTTGCCCTCTGAACATGCCCAGTTCATGGCAGCCCAAAGGTTGGCCCCTGTACTGCGCAAACCCTTTGACACTGCTGATCTGGCCGCTTTGATTGCCCCTGCAAAGGATGCCACACAATGACTCGCCCGCTTGTCACAATCCTTGATGATGAACCCGAAATCCGCACCATGCTGGCAGATGTGCTAGAGGAAGCTGGATTTGACACGCTGAGCTTTGGCCGCGCCCGCGCGTTTGAGGCCGCTTTGTCCAAACACCAGCCTGACGTGTGCCTTGTTGATCTGTCGCTGCCTGACACCGATGGGCTGACCTTGGTGCATCGTTTGGCGCTGGAACAGGGCGCGATAGTCATTATTATTTCCGGCCGGGCGCAGGTACAGGACCGCGTGACCGGGCTCGAATTGGGCGCTGATGACTACATCATCAAACCCTTCGATCCTGCGGAAGTCGTCGCCCGCATCCGCGCCCGCCTGCGCAGTCCCAAGGCCACAACACACACCGGAGACACAGCAATATTCAACGGCTGGAAGGCCCATTTTGACAGATATGTATTGGAAGATGAGACCGGGGCGGAAACCCCGTTTTCCCATGCCGAAGGCGAAGTGCTACGGCTGTTTCTCGACAGCCCCAAGCGCCTGATCAGCCGGGATCAGATGCAAACAAGCCTTGGCGGTGCCGCATCAGAAAGTTTCGACCGCGCCATGGACGTGCGCATTTCTCGACTGCGCACCAAATTGCGCGAGGACCCGAAAAACCCACAGCTGATCAAAACGATTTACGGCGCGGGCTATATCTTTCTGGGTGATGTGGTCTGGAGCTAATCCAACTGCCCAACCGCATGGGCCAGAACCGATACACCGGCGACCAAATCCGCCTCATCGGTGTCTTCTTCGAACGCATGGCTGATCCCGCCTATTGACGGTACAAACAGCATCGCCACGGGCATCAATCGCGATACATTCGTCGCGTCATGCAACGCGCCAGATGGCATCTCGCGCCACTTGCCCGGTGCGACCATCTCCGCGCCCTTCGCCAGTGCCGTGCGCAATCCGGCGTCCATCGCCACAGGTTCCAAGCCCAACAACGGCCCGAAACTCAACATCATGCCGTGCTCCTCCGCTACTTCCGCTGCGGTATCGCGAATGATCTTTTTCATCCGCGCCAGACGCTCCGCATCACCGTCGCGCCATTGCATCGAAAACACCGCTTTGCCTGGCACAATCGACGAGGCATTGGGATGCAGGCTGATATGACCAATGGTCCAGACTGTGCTGGGTGTCACGACATTGCGAAACCGCTCGTTCAACAGCGTGTTGAACGCCGACACCGCCTGAAACGCGTCTTTGCGCAGATGCATCGGTGTGGTGCCCGCGTGGTTCTGCTGGCCTTCAAACGTCACTTTCATGTCACGAATACCGACAATGTCAGTGACGACACCTATCTGCTCACCGCTTTGATCAAGGCTCGGTCCTTGCTCAATGTGCAATTCAATAAACCCGGTAAACTGGCTGGCATCCACCTGACCTGTCACCATATCTGCCATCGCCTGCCGCGCGTCTAGCAGCGGAACACCAGCTTGATCCGTCAACACATCGGCCTCGGCCAAGGACAAATGACCGGACCAAACCGCAGACCCGGTCGTCACGCCAAACCGTCCTTCTTCATCCTGAAAAGACACCACAGAAATGGCTGGACCGCCTGCCTCCCGGCTGCTCCGCGCGACTTCCAGCGCGGCAATCACACCCAGCGCACCATCCAACCAACCACCCTCGGGTTGGCTGTCCGAATGTGATCCCATCAAAAACGATGGCTCCTCTGCCAAGCCAAAAAGATTGCCCATCGGGTCAACTTCAACACGCAATCCAGCCTTACCAAACTGAGCGGCCAACCACTTGCGCGCCGTAATGTCAGGTTCCGAATACGCAGGCCTTACCACGCCTTTGCCTACGCCAGATGCGCCAAAACTGCGCAACTGATGTAAGTCAGCCAAGAACCGCTCCGCGTTGATCGGCATGCCTTCCCCTCTTTTTGGTCATAAGTATTTCTGGGGGAGTTTGAGGGGGCAACGCCCTCTCATCAACACATAAATCACAAGCGCCCAACGCCGCACAATCAGATCACTCTGCCGCAACCTGTTGTGCCACTGCTTCGACCTTAACGGCTGAAAACTTGAACTCCGGGATTTTGCCGTAAGGGTCCACAGCCGGGTTGGTCAGAATATTCGCCGCCGCCTCCACATAGGCAAAGGGCAGGAACACCATATCAGGTGAAACGGCCCGATCCTCGCGCGCCATGATTTCAATTGACCCCCGTTTGGTGGTCAAACGCACATGTTCGCCCGGTTCCACACTCAATTTACGCAATGTGCTTGGGTGCAATGAGCAATTCGCCTCTGGCTCTAATCCATCCAGAACAGTCGCGCGCCGCGTCATTGAACCGGTATGCCAATGCTCCAACTGTCGCCCGGTGGTCAGGATCATCGGATATTCCGAATCTGGCACATCATCAGGGGCAATGACCGACGCTGGTGTAAATTTCGCCCGACCATCTTTGCGCGGGAACCCATCGCCAAACACAATCGGCTGACCGGGATCTTCGGGACTGAGTGATGGATAGGTCACCGCATTCTCACCTTCAAGGCGATCCCATGTGATATTGTCCAGCGACTTCATGTTCAGCTTCATTTCGGCAAACACATCCGCGGGGCTTTCATAGGACCAGCCCAAACCCAATCTTTTGGCCAGTTCAACTTCGATCCACCAATCCTCGCGGGCCTCACCGGGGGGTGCCACCGCTGCACGGCCCATCTGAACCTGACGGTTGGTGTTGGTCACAGTGCCTGACTTTTCTGCAAAAGCCGAGGCAGGCAAGATAACATCGGCATAGTTCGCCGTTTCAGTGATGAAAATATCCTGCACCACCAAGTGATCGAGTTTTGCCAGCGCATCGCGTGCGTGCTCTACATCCGGGTCCGACATTGCCGGGTTTTCGCCCAGCACATACATACCCTTGATGTCGCCATCATGTACCGCGTCCATAATCTCGGTCACGGTCAGGCCTTTTTCATTACTGAAATCCTCTGACTTCCACACATCGGTAAACGCCGAGCGCACACCATCATCCATCACGGATTGGTAATCCGGCAAGAACATCGGCACCAGACCCGCATCGGACGCGCCTTGCACGTTGTTTTGCCCGCGCAATGGGTGAAGGCCCGCGCCGGGGCGACCCACCTGGCCTGTCATCAGCGCCAGCGAAATCAAACAACGCGAATTATCCGTGCCGTGAATGTGCTGCGAAATGCCCATGCCCCAGAAAATCATCGCGGCATTGGCCCCGGCAAAGGTCCGCGCCACATCGCGCAGAACGTCTGCTTCGATGCCGCAAACTTCGGCCATTTTCTCAGGTGTGAAATCCTTGAGATGTTCCTTTTCCGCTTCCCAATTCTCGGTATAGGCCGCGATATATTGCTCGTCATAGAGCTTTTCTTCGACAATCACGTGCATGATCGCGTTCAGCATCGACACATCGGTACCGGGACGGAATTGCAGCATATGCGATGAGAACCGACGCAGGCCGACGCCGCGCGGGTCCATCACGATCAGCTTGCCGCCGCGTTTGGTGAACTGTTTGAAATAGGTCGCGGCGACGGGGTGATTTTCAACCGGGTTGGCCCCGATCACAATCGCCACATCTGCATTTTCGATTTCGTTGAACGTCGCGGTCACAGCGCCTGAACCGACATTTTCCATCAACGCCGCAACCGACGACGCATGGCACAACCGCGTACAGTGATCGACGTTGTTGTGGCCAAAGCCCTGACGGATCATTTTCTGAAACAGATAGGCTTCTTCATTGGTACATTTGGCCGAGCCAAAGCCCGCCACACCGCGCCCCCCGATGTCTTTCAGCCCCTTGGCCGCAAAATCCAGCGCCTCGTCCCACGTGGCCTCGCGAAAGAACTCCGACCAATTGCCGGGATCCACGTTCAGCCCCTTGGCTGGCGCATCATCGCGGCGGATCAGCGGTTTGGTCAGGCGGTGATCGTGGTGGATGTAGTCGAACCCAAACCGCCCCTTCACGCACAACCGCCCCTCGTTCGCCGGACCGTTGATGCCATCAACATATTTGACCTTGCCGTCCTTCACTTTCAGCGAAATCTGGCAGCCCACACCGCAGAACGGGCAAATGCTATCAACTTCGCTGTCAAAATCAGCGCTGTCTCCAATTTGGTTCTCATCGACAACAGTTGCGGGCATCAGCGCCCCGGTCGGGCAGGCCTGCACACATTCGCCACAGGCCACGCAAGTCGAAGCGCCCATCGGGTCTGCCATATCAAAGGTTGGATAAGTATCATGCCCACGCCCAGACATGCCGATCACATCGTTGACCTGCACTTCACGGCACGCCCGCACGCACAGACCA
Organism: Sulfitobacter sp.; assembly: GCA_051252035.1. Lineage (GTDB taxonomy): Bacteria > Pseudomonadota > Alphaproteobacteria > Rhodobacterales > Rhodobacteraceae > Sulfitobacter. Next base: position 9,507 of record JBPOFE010000058.1, on the reverse strand, counting down.
CATTGGATACAGGCATCCAGATTCACCGACATCGCCACATGGCTGTCATCCAGCAACGGAATGCGGCCTTCTTCCAGCTTGGGGAACCGACTGGCCTCAACGCCATTCATCGCCGCCATGTCCCACATATGACTGGATTTATCATGCGCCACCTCCTGTTCGGGGTGGTCCGCCATCAAGAGTTCCACAACCATCTTGCGGGCATTCTGCGCGCGCGTGTTGTTGGTGGTGACAACCATGCCCTCACTGGGTTCGCGGATACAGGAGGCGGCCAGCGTGCGTTCGCCCTCAATCTCGACCATGCAGGCGCGGCAGTTGCCATCAGGGCGATACCCCGGCGCAGGTTTATGGCACAGATGCGGGATCACCAGACCCCGGCCATTCGCCACTTCCCAGATCGTCAGCCCCGCCTCGGCTTCAACTTTTTCGCCGTCCAGCGTGAATGTGATCTTGTCTGCCATGGTATTCTCCCAAATCTCTTGCCCCATTCTATAGCGAAAACTGCGCCGGATCAGGAGTCCCAATCCCGACACACTGCCAAAGGTTTACGCCAAACGGTTTCGGTCAGACCCAGCTTTTACCAATTCACCCTTTTACAAATACCAATCCCGCACTTTCATCCTCCGTGCTGCTCACCTATCAAAGCACCAAAGGAGACGCCCCATGTCGCACATCACCCTCATCCGTCACGGTCAGGCCAATTCAGGCGCCAAGGATGAGATCAGCTATGACAAGCTCAGTGATCTTGGTCATGAGCAGGCAGCGTGGCTTGGCACCTATTTGCGCGATACGGGCACCCACCACACGCGGCTTTATACCGGGACATTGACCCGGCATATCGAGACTGCGGATGGCATGGAAACCGGGCTGGAACCGATCCGTGATGCGCGGCTGAACGAGTTGGAATATTTTACCCTCGCCACGCTGATGGAGCAGCAACATGGCATTCCCTTTCCAACCGAACAGGGTGCATTCACCAACCATCTGCCGCAGGTCTTTGATTTCTGGAAAGCCGGGAAATTAGAAGAACCGCCAGAGAGTTACGGCAATTTCGAAGCACGCATTCAATCGGTGTTACAGGAGATTTCCGAGGGCAATGGTCCGGCCTTGGTCGTCACCTCCGGTGGTCTGATTTCAATGGTGATGGCGCAGGCCATGGGCCTTGGCATCCCGGCCATGTCGCGGATTGCGCTGGCCATCATGCATACGTCGATGCACCGTCTGTTCCCGATTGGCGGCCATTGGTCGCCCGTCCTGTTTAACGCTGTACCTCATCTCGACACACCTGACCGCCGTGTCGCGCAAACGCATATTTGAAAGGGATCAACATGCTGAGACTCTATTATGCCCCCGGTACGATTTCGATTGCGGTCGCCATTGCCTTGGAAGAAGCGGGCCTGCCTTATGAGGCCATCAAAGTCGATTTCGCGGCAGGCGCACAGACCAAGCCGGAATATCTGGCCGTTAACCCCAAAGGGCGCGTACCCGCGTTGGTGACGCAGCAGGGTACGGTTTTGACGGAAACCGGGGCCTTGCTGGATTACATTGCCGCCCTTGCACCGAGCGCAAACTTGGTGCCGCAGGATGCCGAAACCGCCGCTCATATGCGCAGTGTGATGTATTATCTGGCCTCCACCATGCACGTCGCCCACGCACACAAAATGCGCGGCAGCCGTTGGGCGGATCAACAATCCAGCTTTGATGACATGAAGGCAAAAGTGCCGGAAACCGTCGCGGCCTGTGCGTCTTATGTCGAAGCGGAATGCCTGCGCGGCGACTACGCCACAGGTGATCACATCAGCATTGCGGACCCATATCTTTTCATGGTGTGCAGTTGGATGGAGGGCGACGGTGTGCCACCTGCCGGGTTCCCGAAAATTGACGCCTTTCTGAACCGCATGGAAACCCGCGACAGCGTCAAAGCCGTGCGCGCAAAAGGAATGTTATAGCATGACACATATTTGGGTCCGCGCCGAACAACGCGCAAACGAGACACGGGTTGGCTTAACCCCAGACGGGGCGGCGGCGCTGCTGAAAGCAGGTTTCAATGTCACGGTCGAAGCATCTGATAGCCGCGCGATTGCGACCCAAGGCTACTCTGATGCAGGATGCGCCATTGCAGCGGAACACAGTTGGCCCGATGCACCAAAGGACGCGATCATCTTTGGCCTAAAAGAATTGCCCGAAGACGGCACCCCCCTGCCGCATCGCCACATCATGTTTGGCCATGCGTATAAGGGGCAATTTTCGGGGCAGACTTTGCTGAAACGGTTCAAGGCCGGCGGCGGTACATTGCTTGATCTTGAATATCTAACCAATGATACGGGTCGTCGGGTCGCGGCGTTTGGCTATTGGGCCGGGTTTGCCGGGGCCGCGGTGTCGCTCAAATGTTGGGCCGCGCAACAACGGGGCGAGGTCCCGGGGCCAGTATCGCCTTATGCCAATGCCGACGCGCTCAAGGCTGCATTGGCTGACGAACTCAAGGCCGGTTCACCGCCGCAAACGGCACTGATCATCGGTGCGTTGGGTCGCGTTGGCACCGGGGCGGCGGACCTGTGCCGCGCGATGGGTGTTGCCGTGACAGGTTGGGACATGGCAGAGACCGCGAGCGGCGGACCGTTTCCCGAGATTCTGGACCATGATCTGTTTTTCAACTGTATCTTAGCTGGGCCAACCACTCCCGCGTTCATCCGCCCAGACGCGCCCACTTCCCCGCGCAAGCTGCGGGTGATTGGTGACATCGCCTGTGATCCTGACAGCGATTACAACCCGGTTCAGGTCTATGACCGCGCCACCACATGGGCCGTACCTGCACTGCGCGTGCATGATGATCCGCTCTTGGATGTGATGGCCATCGACAACTTGCCATCAATGTTGCCGCTGGAAAGCTCACAGGATTTCGCGGGCCAGTTACTGCCAACCCTGCTCGACCTGTCAGACGACAAAAGCGGCACATGGGCGCGCGCCAAAGCGCTCTTTGACGACCACGTCAGCCGCGTTTGAGTTCTTATGCAAATATCCGGTAATACAGCCAATCCGGCAAAAACTGCGCACCGCGAAATACCAGCGAAAACGCCCATGGAAAGCTCTTCTTAAAGCCATCGCCGCTCATGTGTTCAAACACTTCTTGAGCGGCGTCTTCCGGCTCCATCAGGAATGGCATTTTAAAGTCATTCTTGTCGGTGAGTTGCGTTTTTATAAAGCCGGGGTTGATGACCTGTACTTGCACGCCCGTCTTGCGCAGATCGGCATACATAGATTCCGCCAGTGACATCGTCGCAGCCTTGGACGCGGTATAGCCGATTGACCCCGGCAAGCCGCGGAACCCGGTGAGGCTTGAGGTGATCACGATATGCCCCTGATCGCGTGCGACCATGTCAGGCACCACCTGCCCCATGACCCGCATCAGCCCGGTAAAATTCACCTCCGCCATCGCGGTGGCTTTCTCTGCATCCCATTCCGTTGCACCAAACGGCCAATAAACACCTGCGAGGTAGACAACACCGTCAAACTCACCCACCGCTTGCCTCGCGGCCTCAACACTCGCCTGATCAGTTACATCCATGACTTGAAAGCTGGCCCGCCCGGGCAATGCATCGACCAATGCCGCCAGCTTGTCCCCGGACCGCGCGGACAGAATCACTTCGGCACCGACACGGCTGAGCTGATGCGCGAGGGCGGCACCCAATCCATCGCTTGCCCCAACAAGCCAATAGCGCTTTGATTTCCAGTCCTTCATGTCTAGTCCCCAATTCCTTTGACGCGGCTCAGCAAAACGATTGCCAGTAACTTCAACACGCACGGCGCCCCGGCATAGAGCCATATCAACAAGTCCACGGCCTGCTCTGGGCTTTCGTCTGCACCTGACTGCAACCCTGCGTTTTCCAGCAATGGAAGTAGGGCAACGGCGGCCAAAGCCAACGTGAACTTTGAGACAAACGACCACAAGCCGAACCCTTCGGCGGCTGACGGGGAAATTTTGGCCATGCGCGTCGCAAAAAGTGCAGGCAATAACGTCATGTCAGCGCCAAGCACGGCACCCGAGGCCGCGCAGACAAGCGCAAATAACCACACATCCCCCGGCCCCAGAAACAGCGCTCCACCAAATGCCACGATGCCCAGCACCATTGCGCACAACAAAACCGATTTACCGCCAATGCGTTCCGCAAGCAGCCCCCAGAACGGCGCGGCAATCGCAGCAGCGAGAAAGAACAGCAACAGCAGCGGGCCTTCAAACCCCGGCGCCTCGAGCGCGATCTCAACATAGAACAGAAACAGCGTCGAACTGACCGCAACAGGTGCCGCATTGAACAGCGCGATCAACAACAGCGTGCGGGCAACCGGATCGCGCAAGACTGTGGCAAAACCGGTTGAGGCGGGCAATCCCGCATCGCGCCATTCGTTGCGCATGGCCCAGACGGCGGCCCCCGCCAGCACCAAAAAACCAACGGCAAATCCGGCAAAGGGCGCGTCGAGCCAGACGCCCAATCCCACGGGTGCCACCGAGGCCACGCAGATCCCGAGCAAAGCCCCGGTCTCCCGCCATCTTGCCAGCGCCAGATGCCCCCGGCCCGGCATCGCGTCAGCCTTGGCGACGCCTTGGGCATAAAAGCATATGGTCAGAAAACTGAACGCAGAGAACACAAGTGTCAGCATCACGCCGAACCAGATCAGCGGTGATCCAATGGGTTCGACCGCGAACAGGCCAAACATCGCGACGGCCATGATTGCGGCAGCGATTGCCACGGCCAAACCGCGCCTGTGGCGCAATGTCTCTGATAGGCGACCCAACAACGGGTCTTGGATCACATCCAGCAAACGCAATCCAAAAAGTACTGCGCCCAAAGCCGCCAGTGACACCCCATATTCATCCACATAAAATTTCGGCGCATGGATATAGATCGGCAAACCCGCCGCCGATAAGAGCGCCGCAAACAACGCATAAGACGGCAACCGCTGCACAAGTGCGTTCATCCGCGGGTGATCTCTTTGTCCGGCGGTGTGGGGCGTGTGCGAAACCCCGCGCCTTTCCACCACAGCTTCAACGCTTGCCAGTGGATCAGCGCAAGCACACGGCGCGCGCCAAAAGGACGCCGCCACATGGCGTTCAATATCCCCGCGTTGGTAAGCGGTTTGCGCTTACCTGTCAGCGTGGCGATCAGGCCACCATTTCCAGCGGTGTAATCAATCCAAATGCCGACACGGTCGTCCCGGATATCGAACCGAAAGGTATATAATCCCTCAACGGGCTGAAACGGCGAGACATGGAAAATTTTAGTCGCATGCAGATGATCATCAGCTGCAATCGGGCGCAGATCATCATGATGACACAGATAACAATGACGGTCCCCGTACGTATTCGACACCTCGGCAATCACCACCGTAAGCGCCCCGCCCTGACGGCAAAGCCAAAAGCTGACCGGGTTAAAAACATGGCCCAAAAAGCGCGGCTGCGCCAGTAATTCAATCTTGTCCACACCACTAATCTGATGTGCCTCAAGCACGTCACGCACCCACGCCGCACCGCGTCCCTGTTTTGGCGGTCCACCGTGATCGGCGTCTTGCAATGATGTCAGCCCGGTTTTGTTGCGACCAAACAATACTGGTGTGGGTATGTCAGCCTCTGCATCGCACATTACATAATCAATCGAATATCGGAACGCATTTTCGCACGCACCTTTTCGGCCATGAAACGTATGCCCCGCGATATGATCAACAGTTCCTGACATAACCGATGGTCACTCCGCCGCCAGCGGTATGACTGACGTGCCTGCGATGCCGCGCACGACCTCTACCGCACTTGCCAACCCGTCCTCATGGAAACCATTGCGCATCCAAGCACCGCAGAACCATGTGTTATCCGTGCCGTTGAACAATGCAATTTCCTTTTGTGCCGCAAGCGCACCTAGGTCATAAACCGGGTGACGCAATGTCACTTGATCATAGATCAATTCCTCGCGAATGGTGCGTTTTGTATTGAGGGTCACAAAGTGCAAATCATCCTTCGGGATCGCTTGAAGCGAATTCATCCAATAGGTGAGGTCAATCTGATCTGATTTCGCATCCCTGTCTTCGGTATAAACCCAAGACGCCCAAGTTGATCTGCGTTTGGGCATTATGGTTGCGTCTGCGTGCAAGACAATTTCATTTGGCTGATACCTGATCGCACCCAATGCGCTTTGTTCCTGTGGTGTGGCATCTGCCAGCATGGCAAGGGTGTCGTCAGAATGCGTGGCGAATATAACCTCGTCAAAGTCTTCCCAATCGCCGCCCCATGTCTTGACCTGTACACCCTTGGACATGCGACGCACGCCTTGGACTGCAGCATTTAAACGAATATCAACCGCCCTACCGCGCAAAGACGCCTCCAGGCGGCGCACATACTCCTGTGAGCCACCTTTGACAGTGTACCACTGGTGTTGTCCTGAATAATTCAGCAACGCGTGGTTCTCAAAAAAATTGATCATCGCATGGGCCGGGAAATCCATGATCTTATCTGTCGGCGTTGACCAAATCGCCCCGGACAACGGCGCCAAATAATAGTCACGAAAATACCGCCCCGTTCCCAACACCTGCAAAAACTCGGCAATCGTCAGACTCTGATCCTTGCCGACGCCTACCGCATGTTTGTTGAACCGGAAAATATCGCGCAACATCCCGATGAACTCGGGGTTCAACAGGTTCCTACGCTGCGCAAAAACCGCATTGAGGCTGGTCAGAGCATATTCAAACCGCCCACCATCAATTGAGGCGCCAAAGCTCATGTTTGATTTGATAACGGGTACATCAAGTTCGGCAAACAGGCGTGCAAGATTCGGATAATTGGCGTAGTTGAAAACGATGAACCCGGTATCGACAGGTTGATCGCCGTTCTTACCCGCCGTGACAGTGCGCGCATGACCACCCAACTTGGCACCTGCTTCAAACAAGGTGACGCGATGGGTATCACCCAACATATGCGCAGCACCCATGCCTGAAATGCCTGCACCAATGACAGCGATTTTGCGTTGATTTGATGGATTGGCAAAAGGACCGACGGTCGTTGCTTCGAATGGCATAAGTTGTTTTATTCCCGTCAGTTCTGCAGTGTTTAATCTCTATACGTCTGAACCACGAGGATGGATGTAAAAGAGTTACAAAGAAATTTGATCCACTGCGCACTTTATCACGTATCTAGATCATGATAGTCACTGCGCCCTCATTGCAATCTTACCAACGGCCCGTCACTCTGGCGGGTGTAAATCCATGCGCTTTGCAGGAAAACAAGATGTCGGATCACAAGCAATTGTCGCGCCAGCACGCCACCAAGAACACCGACTGGGTCAGTGAAATGCTGCGGGTGCGTGACCATCGTGACCGCAAGGCGTTCGCTGCGCTGTTCACTCATTTTGCCCCGCGCATCAAAGGATTCCTGATCAAGTCCGGCGCAGATGCCGCAATGGCCGAAGAATGCGCCCAAGATGTCATGACAACACTTTGGCATAAGGCGACACAGTTTGATCCAACCCGCGCGTCAGTGGCAACGTGGATATTTACCATTGCCCGCAACCGCCGCATCGACATTCTGCGCCGTCAACGCCGCCCCGAACCTGAGGATCTGACTTGGGGGCCTGAGCCAGAACCCGATCAGGCTGATGTCATCGCCTTGAATCAAGAAACCGAACAACTCAGGGAAGCCATCGTGGCGCTGCCGGATGCGCAGCGTGAGTTGATTGAAAAAGCCTACTTTGGCGAGCTTAGCCAAGCAGAAATTGCAAAAATCACCGGTCTGCCTTTGGGCACGATCAAATCCCGAATTCGATTGGCGCTTGACCGTTTGCGCCACGCTATGAAGTGAAAAACCATGACCATTAAACATCATTTGGATGACGCCATTTTAATGGCTTATGCCGCAGGATCATTGCCGGAGGCCTTTAATCTGGCCGTCGCCGCGCATGTGTCTCTTTGCGATGATTGTCGCGCAGCCGTGGCAAGCTATGATGCTGTTGGTGGCAGCTTGATGGATAATACATCAGCCGCTGAATTGTCCGACCAGAGCCTTGAACGCGCCTTGGCCCGCCTAGATGTGCCGGCGGTGAAAACGCCAACCCGCAAGGCCGCAAAACCCGGCACCTTGCCTGCACCCTTGCAGGATTATGTCGGCGGCGATCTGGAAAGCATTAAGTGGCGGCCCATCGGGATGGGCGTGAAGCAGGCGATATTGTCGACGTCATCAGATGCAACCGCGCGCTTGCTCTATATCCCGGCTGGCGTCGCCATGCCCGATCACAGCCATAGCGGCAATGAAATGACGTTGGTGTTGCAAGGCGCATTCTTTGACGAGGACGATAGGTTTGCGCGTGGAGATGTTGAATTTGCCGACGGCAGCGTCACTCATACCCCTGTCGCGGATATTGGTGAGGATTGCATCTGTCTTGCCGTGACAGATGCGCCGCTGCAATTCAAAGGCTGGCTGCCGCGCATTGTGCAACGGTTTGTAGGTATCTAGGTCATCGGTGGTCAACAACGTGGTGGGGTCATAGTACGCCCGGCTTCTTTGGGTCTTCATAGTATACTCAACTGTGAAATCCGCCGAAGGGGCGTGTCATAACCGATACCCCCGACCCATTCCCGCCAGCGTTACCGACAGAAATGCCCACAGGTTAAGGGTTTCAGGCTAGGTTTCAGACTTGCTTAGCGGTACGACATTTGCCGCTTCTTCCGGGGTCAATTCCTCAAAGTCGAAATTATCCAGACGCGCGGCGCGTTTGCCAGCACGTTCGGCCGCGGTGCCGATCCCTTCAAGATCGGCGCGCGCCTGACCAAAATGGGTGTTCAGCTTGTCCACCCGCGTCACCACCAGTTCAACATCGCGGTGCAATTGCTTGAGTGTCTTGCGGATCGCGCCCGCCTGTTCGCGCATCCGCGCATCTTTCAAGATCGCACGCATCGTATTGAGCGTGGCCATGCACGTGGTTGGCGACACGATCCAAACGCGGGCTTCGAAACCATAACGCACCAGTTCGGGGAAATTAGCGTGCAATTCGGCATAGACCGCCTCGGACGGCAAGAACATCAACGCCCCGTCTGCGGTCTCCCCCTCCAGAATATACTTCTCTGAAATTGCATTGATATGCGCCCGCACCGCGACTTTCATCTGCGCTGCGGCGGCTTTCAATTCTCCCTCAGTCTTGGCCCGGCGCAATGCCTCGTACGCCTCCAACGGAAACTTGCTGTCGATCACAATCGGACCCGGTGGGTTCGGCAGATGGATCAGGCAATCGGCGCGTTTGCCGTTCGATAGGGTCGCCTGCAAGGCATAGCTATCGGTCGGCAACGCCTTGGACACGATGTCGGTCAGTTGGATTTCACCAAAGGCCCCGCGCGTCTGTTTGTTGCTCAGAATATCCTGAAGGCTCAGCACATCACCGCTCAGCTTGGTAATATTGTCCTGTGCCTTGTCGATAGACGCCAGCCGTTCCTGCAATTGCGTGAGGCTGGTCGTGGTCTGCTTGGACGACCCATGCA
>JBPOFE010000057.1:0-19064 GCA_051252035.1 Sulfitobacter sp. | reverse complement strand
ACACGCGACAGTCGCAGCCAAGGTAAAGCGTGAGTGCGCCGCGATCTGATTCAATACGCTCCACGCGGTCCCTTGGAATTAAGTCGAAAACCCGGCTGGTATCAAATCCGTCGCTGTGCCCTTCTAATCTGAGCGTGACCTTGCGGTCCTTTTGTTCAATGTGCCAGCGACCCTCTCCCGCGACTTTTGTAACCAAACGGGTGAAGCCAACATGTTCGCCAGATTGCACAAAAGCGGGTTCTGCTGTTGCCGGAATTGACCACAGTAGAGTGAGGCCGATCAACACAATTTGCCACATTTTCACGCAGCCCCTTGTTTGACCGACTTCAAGGCCTCTTCCAAATCGGAATAGCTGGGGCGGCAATGTGAAGGTGTATTTTGGCGCCCAACTTCAATGCAAATATTAGTCGCGTGATTGTGCAGGTTTGCCACCAGAACCTCGCGGATCAGTTTATAAAAATGGGCCTCTTCCTCGGTGACGTCTTTGACCTTCGCAGCAAACGGGCCCACCAGACCATAAGCCAAGAACACACCGAGAAAAGTACCAACCAAAGCACCGCCGATCAATTTTCCTAGAATCTCAGGGGGTTGATCAATGGAACCCATCGTTTTGATGATCCCGAGGACCGCGGCCACAATACCAAGTGCGGGCAGGCCATCCGCGAGAGTTTGTAGTGCGTGACTAGAATGCAATGCGTGATGCGCATTCGCTTCCATACGCTTTTCCAAGACCTCTTCGACTTGATGTGGATCGTCGTAGTTCATCGAGGCTGACCGCATGGTGTCACAGATCAATGCGATGGCTTCGGAATCAGTGAGTATTTTGGGGTATTTTGAAAAGATAGAGGATTCCAGCGGTGCCTCAATATGTTCTTCAATTGCAACGGGATTTTGGCGGGCCAATCGAACAAGTTCGAACAACAAACACAGGAGATCACGATAGTCTTCGTGCTTCCACTTGGGGCCTTTGAAAACTTTACCAATATCTTTGATCGTATGTTTGATCGCCGGCATATCATTACTGATAAGGAAGGCACCGACACCGGCACCACCGATCATGATGAATTCAAAAGGCAGGGATTTCAGGATAATCCCCATCTTGCCACCCGCGGCAAGATACCCACCAAAAACCATAACGAAGATAGTGATGATGCCAATAATACCGATCATGTCATTCCTCTGGGCTATGACGTTTCAAAACACTTTCGCAAACAGGCGTTAAGAAAGCCTCTGCAGCGGTCAGGATTTGGGTGCATTCGCATTGCGACTGGCCAGAATCACGCTGATCGAATATGCGGCACCGGGAGTTAATCCGGCCATAACCGAGGCCGCTGCATCTGGCCGCATGCGACCTAAAAAGCCCGCGGCGAAATCAGGTTCCATTGTTTCAAACAGCGCGGCGGCATCTTTTGGTTTCATGTTTTCATAAACAGAGGTCAGCCTTGCCAAATCATTTTCTGCCGCATTGTCAGCCAGCGCCAGCGTCGCGCGCAAATCAACTTCGGCCTGTTCAAGTGCGGCAAGGCGTTTTGCAATTTCCTCATCAACAACGGCCAGGGCCTTGCTGCGCATTTGGAGTTGCGCTTCGCGATCTTTGACCTGCGCCTCACGTGCTTGCAACGCCACCAGTAATTTGCTCATTGTGGCTCTGTCAGAGCTTTGCCCCGCTAATGAAGGGGCTGATTTATTGGCATCTGCTGCCAAGTTTGCCGAACCATTAGGTTTGACTGCGACATTTGCAAAGGCAATGCCAGTACCTGATGCCAAACGTAAAATACCTGATGCTATCAGCAAGATCGCGATCAATGCCACTGACCCACGGCCTGATTTTCGTATCGTCTTTTTGTGTTTGCTGAATTTCATGATGCCCGCCCTGATGCACGGTGCCGCACAAACATTGGTTCTGTTGCAATGGGGGGCGTAAACTTCGGTGGCTGATCGGCTGGCTCTGATTGTTTTGGTTCTACGGGTATATCATGCAGTGATGCCATCTGAAGCTCCAGCCGCCTTGATATTTCCTCGGCGCGCGTGGCCAGATCCGTGAGGCTTGCCGCGGAATGACCTGCTGTCTGCTGTGCCGCCGAAAGCGTTTTGTTCAGATCGTCAACCTGCGCGGACAATACTGCCACCGCGCCGCCGACCCCTTTTTCAAGGTCATTAAACCTGTTCAACCGCCGTCCCAGAATAAAGCAATAGAAGCCCGCGCCAAGTGCCCCTGCGGCCAGAAGAATATCTGCAATCATTTCCATATCACTCTCTCAATTCAGTACAAATTCCATGATCAGCAAATCATTTACCCGCCCTTGCCCTGCAACGATTTGAACCCGCCTTAGCATCTGCGCCCGTAGTCGCATCAAAGCCGATGGATCCTCAAAAGCGCCCATATCAAGAGCGCGAAGATAACTGTTTAAAACATCGACAACCCTTGGCAGAATCTTTTCAACGTCGACCTTGAATTGCGCCGGCACCTCCAACTCCGCCCTGAAGCGCAAGTGGTTTGATTGCGAGGGCGCGCGCAGTGAGATGACCAGAGGATCCACGGGAACAAATGCTACATCTGGCATTGCTTCGCCTGTCATCTCGGCCTCGGTATGTTCGTGCGAATCGGAAGCCAATATCATTCCGGATGACACTGCAAAATAACCACCACCTGCCCCGGCCAAACCGAGGAAAAGTCCAATAATTAAAGGCAGTTTTGACTTTTTCGTTGGCTCAGTGGTGGCCTCAGACTCTGGTTCAGACATGTTATTTCCATCCTGTGTTCTGTGCTCGGGTATAGACTTAATTGCACTAACCGAATGTTAAGCCTGTTGGTTCATCTCTTGGGAAATGTCGGGCAGAACGCCGTGACTTAACGGAGATGAATGTGCAGCAATTACTGAATGTCTGGATGCGCCTTGACCTACGCCGCCAGCTCACTGTGATCCTTGCAACCGGGATCATGTTTGTCGCCGTTTTGACCATGTCGCGCATGGCAACATCACCCAGTATGACCCTACTTTATGCGGGGCTGGAAAGCGGAGCTGCTGGGGATGTTGTGCGGTCGCTGGAACAACGTGGTGTCGCATTTGACGTGCGCGGTGGGTCGATTTTTGTCGATTCGCAAGAACGCGACCAACTCCGTCTGACCTTGGCAAGCGAAGGCCTGCCCGCGAACGGAAACCGCGGATACGAATTGCTTGATAGCCTCACTGGATTTGGCACAACTTCGCAGATGTTCGACGCTACATACTGGCGCGCAAAGGAAGGGGAACTTGCCCGGACAATCGTCTCAAACCCTCATGTTTCAATGGCACGTGTGCATATCGCCAGTACCGGGTCGAACCCATTTCAGCGTGGTGTAACGCCAAAAGCATCTGTTTCGATAACCCCCAACAGTGGGGCGGTGACAGCGACGCAGGCCAAGGCCGTGCGGTATCTTGTGGCTTCGGCGGTTGCTGGCCTGTCCCCGGATGATGTTGCGGTGATCGATGCCAATGGTGCGCTTATTGGCCAAACCGAAGATGTGGTGCCAGCCATCGGCGGTGACGACAAAGCTCAGGTGTTACGTGAGCGGGTTCAACGCCTGCTGGAAGCACGGGTTGGTTTTGGCAATTCTGTGGTTGAGGTGAGCGTTGATACTGTCACCGAAAGTGAGTCGCTGCGCGAACATCGGTTTGATCCGGACAGCAGAGTGGCCATCAGCACGGATACCGAAGAACGCAGTAACACATCGAAAGATGCCGGATCTGGTGAGGTGACAGTCGCCAGCAACTTACCCGATCAGGAAGGCGGAGGCGGTGACGGCTCGTCATCAAAAAACAGCGAAACCAGAGAGCGTATTAACTACGAAGTCTCAGAGACAGAGCGCGAAATTATCCGTGCACCAGGTGCGATAAAGCGGGTGACTGTTGCCGTTTTGGTCAACGAACCGATCAGCACCAATGAGGCTGGCCAACAGGTGCCAGAACCCCGCAGCGAAGAGGAGCTGACGGCGCTAAGAGAGTTGGTGTCTTCGGCCGTGGGTTTTGATGAAAGCCGAGGCGATATCATCACGATTAAGTCGATGCCGTTGCAAGCTATTTCACCAACTGGAACTGCCGTTGGGACGTCGCTGATGGATCAGTTTGATCTCGACTTAATGTCAGCAATTCAAATGGCGGTTCTCGCGCTTGTGACGCTGATTTTAGGTCTCTTTGTCGTACGACCAGTACTGTCGCGACAACCAAGTGAAGGGACAAATAATGTTCCCGCATTAGCTGCTGTTGGAACAAACACCGACCCTGACACACGTCAAGTCGCTTTGACTGGTGAGGTCACCGATGACGAATATGACCTTCCTGATCTTGCTGAGAACCTAGGCTCTGATGACGATCGCGGCCCGCTTCCAGACCTAGCGATTCAGGGAGACATGCCCAATGATCCCGTGGATCGATTGCGTGCGATGATTGGTGAGCGGCAAGAAGAAACAGTCGAAATACTCCGCAGCTGGCTCGAAGATAAAGAGGAGAATGCCTGATGTCTCTCTCGCACCGATATCACAATTTTTCTGGAATAACGTCGGCTGGTGATCTGTCTGATGAAATCAATCTTGATGATACCGAAGACGCCAAATTGCAGTCTTTTGAAGACGGCTATCAGGCGGGGTGGGAAGATGCGGTCAAGGCACATGAAGACGCAAAAGACCGCATTGCCACGGACTTTGCCCAGAACTTGCAGGATATGTCTTTCACCTTTCACGAGGCGTTCGCCAAGCTCGGTCTGGCGATGAAACCGTTGCTTTCCCAGATCGTGACAAAAGTACTACCTGAACTTTCGGACAAATCCATTGCAGCGCATGTTTTGGCCCAGATGACCGAATTGATGGCAGAACGATCTGAAAACGCCATTGAAATAGCAGTGGCACCAGAAAACCTAAATGCGCTGAAAGAGATATTGCGCGGACAAACCAACATTCCCTTTGAGGTCAAAGCTGAACCCGCACTTGGTGAAGGGCAGGTATATCTGCGCGTGAATACAGACGAACGCGAGATCAATCTTGAAGCGGTCACGGCAGGCATGTCTGACGCACTTGATGCATTTTTTCAGCAAATAGAACAGGAAACACCCGATGAATGATATTCCGGCACCGTCACCCGCTGCGGACCGATCAAACCCGTTCACATCGGTTCCGATCGAAGTGAACGTTTGCGTCGGTAAGGCGCGTCCATTGATCCGAGATTTGGTTATGTTGGGTGAAAATGCAGTGCTCAAACTTGACAGCAATGTTGATGATCCCGTTGAGCTTTATGTCGGCGAACGGTTAATCGCGCGTGGCATGTTGGAAGAGCAGGAAGGCGACGCGTCCGGGCAGTTGGTTGTACGGCTCACCGAAGTTGTCGATCTACAGAAAAATCTGTGAAAAGAACTATCACCAAAAAGCTCGCAATCTGTGTGACACTTTGCCTGTTCATCGGCTTACCAAATCTGGTCGTGGCACAGGATTTGTCAATTTCGCTGGGTGACAACGGATCGATCAGCGCGCGGACCATCCAGCTTTTTGCATTGATCACGGTGCTTAGCTTGGCACCCGGTTTGGCCATTATGGTGACGTGCTTTCCATTTTTGGTCACCGTGCTATCGATTTTGCGACAAGCGATTGGGTTGCAGCAATCCCCGCCTAATATGTTGATCGTCAGCCTCGCTTTGTTTTTGACCTATTTCATTATGGAGCCGGTTTTTACAGCTGCTTGGGACAACGGCATAGCGCCCCTGACGAATGAAGAGATCGATATCGAAACAGCTTTCACGCGTACTCTTGAGCCGTTTCGCGGTTTTATGGTGAACCGCCTGGACCCCAACACTTTTTTTGCGATGGCCGAACTGAGACCAGACACAATCGACGCCAAGCCAACTTCGGATGCCCCGCTGTCTGTTTTGATCCCCAGTTTTCTATTGTCAGAAATTTCGCGTGCTTTTCAGATTGGCTTTTTGGTGTTCCTGCCGTTCTTAATCATAGATCTCGTTGTCGCCGCAATCCTGATGTCGATGGGGATGATGATGGTGCCGCCGGCCGTTGTTTCGTTACCATTTAAGCTGGCGTTCTTTGTCGTTGCCGACGGGTGGAGCCTTATCGCGGGCAGTTTGGTGCGTAGTTACTTTTAAGAAAATCCAGTAAAAAGTTAACTAATATCGGCCGCACTTTCACTTGCTGAATTAACAGTCGCGAAACACGGTTACTGCAAATTACCCATCGTGCCAGGGGTGGCATTTGTGGGTAGGAGCGGTGTTTTGGGTGATTTTGTTGCTGGCTTGCTGTCCGCCCGTCGGGTCGCAAGAGCGGTGTTATGACCGCTGTTAGAAAATACCCGCTGTCTGAGTATCTCACTATGGCAATTGGGTGGATGATGTTGGCAGGCGTGCTTTGCCAAATCCTGAATCCGACAGACGCCGCTGTGACGCTTTTTGGGTTTGTGATGGCTGAATTCTCAAGCCGCATCATTGTGATAGGATTTGAGCGCTCGCAAGAAACCATCGCTGGGCTTCATGCGTGGGATGAAGCTCTCGGTCGTGTTTTGCTGCGTTGGGTTATGTTCACAATTGGCCTGCTTATCATGACCCGGTATCATGAAAATTGGTTTTTTGAGCATCACCAATATGCATTTATTTGTGTCCTGGGCCTGTGTCTGATCCTTGCGTTGATTAGGCTAATTTGCACATTTTCCGCCGTCATCCAAAACCGCATTTCTCTCGTTGTACAGATACGAAACTCGATCCTCGCCGTCAGCATTTATTGCGTCGCGCAATTTGCAACTTTGAACAGCGATATGGCCCTTTCGCTTGCTCTCGCACTCTTACTTGGAGTGCTTGCTTTGGTTTCGCTGGGGATCAGGCACCCAATTCAGAAATCCCAAAACGGCAAGATCAACTCCGTTCAGTCTGAGCTTACGATAATGTGCTTTGCTTCATTGATTTGGCGTTACGCCGATTTGATAGTTCTCGCGTTGCTGCTGTCGCCTCAAAACACACTGATCTATTTGATCGCACGGGGATTGGCACAGGTCGTTCCTGTTACCCTCAACATATTAACTGATCGTGTTGACGGTCCGCTGCGTTCCGCCCATTGCGCCGGAAATCTCCGACACTTTGCCGCTACTGCCGCGCGGATCAATCTCGGCTTTTTGTTGATTGGGGGGAGCGTATCATTGGGTGCCCTGAGTATGGGTGCCTATGTGGCGCTGATATTCAATTTAGATACCGCTGCGTTTAGATATACCCTTTTCTGGCTTGTCACTGCCCAATCTGCACCAATCCTGTTTGGAGCGACATGCGTTTTGTTCAATATCACCCAGTGCAAGAGCGGCACAATATTGCTGCCACTTCTGGGAGTTTTTCTTTTCTTGTGTAGTTCAGTCTTGATGGAAGTGAACGATCCCCTAAGTTTGGCTCAGATTTTTGCCTTGACCCACCTGATGATCGGTGCTGGCTCAGCCCTACTGATCAATCTGAGGTTTGGTATATGGCCCGGAATAACTGCAATCTTGTTTCGGCAACTCAAACTTCTTTGAGGCGCTATTTCACCGCACAACAAATTCGGCGTGTAATGCGCCAGCGGCTTTGATACTCTTTAAGATGTCTATCATGTCACGTGGGGATACGCCGAGTGCATTGAGACCGGCAATCACTTCTGACAATGACGTGCCGGGTTGGACTTCGGCCAGCCCAATACCCGGCTCCTCTTGAATCGCGGCATTTGTGCGCGGAACGACGATGGTTGCACCTTGTGTAAAGGGGTTGGGCTGCACGGCAATTGGCGCTTCTTGAATCCTTAAGGTCAGATTTCCTTGCGATACGGCCACCCTCGAAATGCGCACATCTTCACCCATCACGATCGTACCTGAACGCTGATCGACAACCACTCGGGCTTTGCGTTCCGGCTCAACCCGAATGTTTTCGATCCGACCCAACGCATGTGCCACAGAAGCCATGCGGGTTGCGGGCACATTCAACTGCACGGTGCCACTGTCCAACATCACCGCAACACGTCTGCCAAAATCCCGGTTGATTGCCTGTTCAATGCGTCCTGCTGTGGTGAAATCGGCTTCTCGCAATGCCAATCGCAGGTCATTGAGCGAGGCGAGTTGAAATTCAATTTCACGCTCTACCCGGGCTCCGGAAGGTATAACACCGGACGTCGGAACCCCCCGCGTCACCTGTCCGGCATCCCCTTCCGCAACAGCACCGCCTGCGATGATTGTGCCTTGGGACACGGCATAAATCTGACCATCGGCGGCATTCATAGGCGTCATGATCAACGTGCCACCCATCAAGCTTTTGGCATCGCCAATTGCGGAAACCGTAACGTCAATCTGACCACCTGCGCGGGCGAAAGGGGGCAAAGTTGCCGTCACCAAAACTGCCGCTACATTCTTTGGGCGAAACTGTTCCCCGGTCACATTGACACCCAACCGCTCTAGAATGTTGGTCATGATGTCTTCGGTAAAGGGCGCATTGCGGAGCCCATCGCCGGTGCCATCAAGGCCAACCACCAAGCCGTATCCAACCAGATCGTTGCCTCGGACACCGTCGAAATCTACCAGATCTTTTATTCTGACCGGGCTTGCCAGAGCCATGTTTACGCAAAACATTAATGTGCAAAAGGTAACGAAAACACACTTCAAAGGAAGTTCACCAAAGAAAGCTGTGACATCCGAACCGTAACTGAATAGAGACTTTGAAGCTGAAATTGGACTTCCTCCAGATGGGTTGCAGTTTCGAATGGATCAACGCCAAGCAGAGCCGACTTAGTGAAATCGAGGCTGGTCATTTCTGCGGCGTTACGTGACGCGATGGTATCAATGCGCGCTTCAACAGATCCGACATTGGCGCGTAGCGCGGTGATGTCATCTTGGGTCGCCAGAATGTCCTGCGCGGTAAGCGCGTGCAGTTCCGATTGTGCTGTAATGTCCAGCCCGAATGCTGGATCATCGGCCAATGCTGACACAGCGGCCAAGCGTAGCATCTTGGAAATGCCGGGATCAGTTGCGCGTAGATCCAGAGTCACCTTTTCGTTCTGTGAAACAGTAAAGGGGGCAAGGGGTTCTGTTGCACCCTGATAGGCAAGTGCTGCGTATCCCGTCGGCGCGTCGAACCAAGCGTTGGCTGCCGCCATGATGTCGGTTGGTGTTGTGGCGCCGGTTATAGCGAGTTTGAGTTCATTAAGGAGTGTGTCGCTGTTAATCAGGGCTTGCTGATCAGTTGCCGCACCAGCAAAAAGAGACCGGCCAGCGATGTCGGTATTTAGCGCACCAACCATCCCCTCAAATGCGCTGCGCGCTTCAGCCGCGATGTCTCCACTTGTCGTGCCAACCACACTTGTTCCTGCGATCAACAATTTGCTGGATAGTGTCTGGGTTATACCATCCAACTTGCCCAAAGCGACTTGTATCGAGCTTGCGAAATGGGAGGCCTCGGCCGTGGCTACGCGGTATCCGGTCAAAACATCGGTTTTGCGTTCAATATCGGTGAGATAGCTATAATTGCCCGACAGAACCTGACGCACATCCGCGACCTGACCTGTTGCCAGTTCTTTTGTGAGACGGTTCATGTCTTGTTTCAGCGCAGAATTGCGTTGCCGCAGCATGAAGGACTGCGCGAGATCACCTAGGGAAACAGCCGTCATGCGTTATAACCTCAACATTGTTTGCATCATTTCATCCACGGCTTCGATCACGCGGGCATTTGCGGCATAGGCCTGTTCAATGACCATCAGGCGTGCGATTTCATCATCGCTGTCAACGCCATCTGCCAATTGTCGTTCGGTCAGTTCAGTTAGTCGCGCAGAGGCATAGCTGAGCGTTTGTTCTGTTTGGGTGCGTTCGCCGCCCACGGCTGAAGCAAAGGTAGATACCAGATTGATTGCGGAAAAAGCGCCGCCGCCAAAGGTGCCGCTCGCGGGGGTGCGCGCAGCGGTTAGGGCATCGGTCAGGCTATGGAGTAGGCTGGCATTCCCGACGTTTCCGGGCGCAATTGCATTAACACCATCCCGAATGCGCCACGCCTCGCCACCCTGATCTGGATCAACCGCGACATTCACCGCCAGTCTTTCTGATAATCCCACTTCGTTTAATGAATTGAATGCGCCGCCCTGATCTGTGAACAGGCCAGGATCGCCAGCGAGCAATGTCGCATCGACGGATGGATCTTGAAACCGTTCAACCAGATCGCGTGCCAATGCGTCCAACTGTATCTGCGCTGTCACACCATGTTCGTCACGAATTGCAAACTGCGCGCCGATGGTCCCACCGCGCAACGCGCCATTTTCGGACCCGGTGCGTATGGATGTTCCGTTTAACGTCAGACCCGAAAGCGTGCCTGCGGATTCTGACATATAGGGCGTCACGAGGTTGACGGGCTCGAAACCGATCGTTGCGGCCTTCCCATCAATCAAAATCGCGCCACCCGTTGTGTAAAGGGCAATTTGACCGTTATCGCGCGGGACCTCTCGCACTGGTACCAAGGACCCGATGCGGTCCACAATCTGTTGTCGCTGATCCAGCAGGGCCGGGACGTTTCCATTCTGCACCTGTGCTGCCGTGATCTGAGAATTCAGCGTCTGAATTTGCAACAATGCGCCGTTTAATTCTGTTACCTGACTTGCGATGGTCTGATCGGCTTTTGTGCGGGCATCCTGAATACCCGCCGATGCTTTGTTAATACTGTTTACCAAATCACGCGCTCCGGCCACGGCGCTGGTCAATCGTTCTGGCGCGTCAGGGCGACTTGCTGCCGTGATCAAACTGCTTTCAAAACCTGACAGTTGTGCGGACAAAGACGCCGGGTTGTCCGGCGTTCCAAGCAGACTTTCGAGTCTGGCAAAGAAATTGACCGTTTGGTTTGCATGCCCGTGCGCCGCATCCGCCAGACGTCTGTCGGAGGCCAGCCCTGCATCTACAATCCTAGTGATGCCGTTCACCCGAACCCCGCCATAGCCCCCGATGTTGGACGACGACAGCGAAAGGACGCGGCGGCCATATCCGGGGGTCAATGCGTTTGAAATATTGGATGACACTAATTCAGCCCCACGGCCCGCCGCGCGCAGGCCAGACATGGCGTTTGATAATGCCCCGGATATGGTCATGACGTAAATTCCTTTACTTGGGTCGGTTCAGATCACGCCAACATCAACGTTTGATATTGGTTGTCTCTTGCAACATCTCATCGACAGTCTGAATGACTTTGGCGTTGGATGAATAAGCACGTTGCGTCTGGATCATTGAGGTCAGTTCGCCCGCGACGTCTGTGGTTGATTCCTCAAGCGCAAAAGACACGACATCGCCTGTGGGGCCATCGCTGGCATTCCATAAAAAGAACGATCCACTGTCGACCGATGGTTGATAAGTCTGGTGATCAAGCGCGACCATGCCATTCGGATTTGGCAGGTCCACCAGTGGAATCTGGTACACGGTGCGTGTGATGCCGGTGTCAAAATACGCATGGACATACCCATTTGCGTCAACTTCAACAGACGTCATATTGCCGACTGGGGAACCGTCTTTTGAGATCGCTACAGGTGCAAAGCTGTCTGATAATTGTGTCAGGCCATCGGTCTCGCCGATCACGCCGATATCAATCTCAATGGGTCCACCCGCGACGTTCACAATCAGCTGCCCCGTTGCTGGGTCGTAGGCGCCACCGCTAAGTGTTGTGACCGATGCCAATGTGCCACCGGCGGTGCGACTGTCATCAAAAGTCAGTGTATATTCCCCAATGACCGTTCCGGGGTTAACCGAGTCTGTCAAAGTCATTGTCCATTCGTTGGATGACCCCGTACCGGGAACGGTCGGGGTAAAACTGATATTGATGTTTTCAGAAATACCTAGGTTGTCATAATACTCGACGGAAAGCTCTTGAGTATCACCTGGCGCCCCCGCATCTGTGGCGGTCGCGGGCAGGTTTACACCAAGGGTCATGGATGTCGTCGGTTCACCCGAGAACTGATTGACGTTGATTTGAACAGGTTCCAAACCATCTGAGGTATCACGTGGAAAGGTCGGTATGGTGCCATCCGCTTGGGCAGGCCAGCCGAGCAAAACCAGACCGGAGGTGGACCTTAGGTATCCGTCCGAATCTGTTCGAAACGACCCGGTGGTGGTCAATAACATCTGGGTATCGCCGTTCCCGGCATTTACATCTGATCCCTGTGTCACTGGTAAAAACCCGCGTCCGCGCACGGCAAGATCGGTTGCATTGTTTGTTGAGACAAGAGGCCCGCGTTGATCAATCAATCGCTGCGTTGTGGCCCGCACACCGCCCGCAGAGTATGTACCACCCTTGGATGAAATTACCATCGAGTGAAAATCAGTCTGAACGCGCTTGTAGCCGTAAGTTGAGGAATTCGCGATATTATCCGAAATTGACGCAAGCCGCGTCGCGTTAGCTTGCAATCCTGCAATCCCTGCGTTGAGCGAAGATGAAATTGTCATAGACACGCCTTTCTGCTGTATCGACCAAAGTTGGGTCAACACATAGACGCCTCCGTCTTAACACTGGGCTAACAGATAAAATGCGCGAGACTTCGCTTGGATCAATTGCGTTTTATGTCTCGTAACAACACCACCTCCAACCGATTGTTACGTCGGGCCATGGTGTTCGATAAGACAGGATCACGATCGGCATGCCCGGTCACGCGTTGAATACGCATAGGCGCGACGCCAGCGTCTTGCATCAGGACTCGCATCATGGACGCGCGTTGTGCTGATAAATCCCATACCGGACTCTCCGCCAGTACAATCGGATCTGCGCTGACGTGACCGCCGATGGCTATGCTGTTGGTAACGGATTTGGTTGTCTCAGAGATAATCACACTTAGATCGCGCAGCAGTTGCGTGGGGGTATCCTTGCCGTTTGCAAACAAAAGTGCATCGTCGATCTCAAACAATTCTATCACCAAACCTTCATCCGTGATGCGTGTCACGATATGGCGCAACGCGTTTTCCATCACCATGGTTTCGCCGCCGCGCCCCATTAGCATTTGCTCGACAGCCTGAAACGCTTCATCCTGTGCTTCTTTTTCTCCGTCATTGGCGGAGGTTCCGGTGTTGCCACGCGCAGCCACCTCTATTGAAGAATGATCTGCGGTGGCCCCGGTGCCGTTCTTGGGCAACGTGCGTTCGGAAAAAATACTTTCACCACCAAACGATCCGTTGCCGCCGCCGGACACGCGGTTGATCGCGATGGTTGGTGAAAAATAATCCGCCAGTCCCTTGCGTTGTTGTTCCGTCGTCGCATTCAACAGCCACATCAACATAAAAAACGCCATCATCGCGGTCACGAAATCCGCATATGCGACTTTCCAAGCACCACCATGATGCCCGCCACCAGCGATGACTTTTTTACGTTTAATGATGACTGGTGCCAAATTGCTTTGCGCACCCATCTCCACCACCTTTTATTCACCCAACACCTTCTTAGAGCGCGAAAGTTTACCGCCTGCTTAACAATTCCAAATGTAGCGACTTCTTTTTGCCCACTTGCACTTGGACATGCTTTGACGATTGATGGACCTCAGGGAGTAACCACAGCATGCGCGACATCGTGACAGACAGCCGGTATTCGTGGTTTCGGTTGGTGCTGACCCTGTTGGTTGCCACAGTTGCGAATGCGGGCATGTGGGCGATCATTGTGATCATGCCCGCGGTGGAGGCTGAGTTCGCAACCACCCGCGCAGATGCTGCGTTGCCATACACGCTCACGATGATCGGTTTTGCGTTGGGTAACTTTCTTATCGGTCGGGCCGTGGACCGATTTGGCATTACGTTGTCGTTGATTTTCGCGGCGCTGGGTATCGTTGCCGGATTGGGATTGGCCATTCTGTCGCATTCCATAGTCATGTTATCGCTGGCGCAATTGATCGTTGGCCTTGCCTCGGCGGTCGGATTTGGCCCGTTGATCGCGGACATCTCACATTGGTTTGTGCGCCGGCGCGGTATTGCGGTCGCTCTGGTGGCAAGCGGTAACTACCTGTCTGGTGCGATCTGGCCGATGGTCTTGGCGGGCATCTTGCAAAACAGCGGGTGGCGTGCGGTGTACACGGTGATGGCTGTGGTCACATTGGTCACTGTTATCCCGCTATCCCTTGCCCTGCGCCGTCAGGTTCCAGACGAAGCGCGCAATGCGGCGCACCATGCATCGACCCTCAATGCTCAATCGTCGGGCCTCAGCCCGCGCGCATTGCAGTATCTGCTGGGACTTGCGGGCATCGGATGCTGTGTGGCGATGTCGATGCCTCAGGTTCATATCGTATCGCTCTGTGTGGGTCTCGGATTCGGCCCCGCCGTCGGCGCACAAATGCTGTCGCTGATGTTGCTTGGCGGCGTCGGATCGCGGATCGTGTCGGGTCTGTTGGCTGATCGGCTAGGTGGTGTGCGGACACTCCTGATCGGCTCAATCCTGCAATGTATCGCACTGTTTCTCTACCTGCCTGCCGGGGGCATGGTATCGCTTTACGTGGTCAGCCTGATCTTTGGTCTGAGCCAAGGTGGCATCGTGCCAAGCTATGCCTTGATCGTGCGAGAATACATGCCTGCGCACGAGGCAGGTGCGCGTGTTGGTTTTGTGTTGATGGCAACCATTCTGGGCATGGCATTGGGTGGCTGGATGTCAGGTCAGATCTATGACTGGACCGGATCCTATCAACTGGCATTCATCAACGGTATTGTCTGGAATGGGCTGAACATTGCGATCATGTTGTGGTTGCTTACCCGCAGCCGTCCACGCGCTCCGCGTATGGCTGTTCAACCGCTCTGAGCGTGCTTGCGTGCCTTGGTCAGCGCCATCTGTTTTTGCCGCTCGCGAAACCGATCCTTGTCCCAATCGGATGTCTCGCTAAAGCAATGATGACAACTTACGCCATTCTCAAATTCCGGCCTTTGAGTGTCTTCGGGCAGGATTGGCCGCCGACAGCCATGACACAACTCATGCGGCCCTTCGACCAAGCCATGTCCAACGCTCACCCGGTTATCAAAGACAAAGCAATCGCCCTGCCATGTGCTTTGCTCCTGCGGTACCTCTTCGAGATATTTCAGGATGCCACCTTTGAGGTGAAACACATCCTCAACGCCTTGGCCCAGCAGATAATTCGTTGATTTCTCGCAGCGGATGCCACCCGTGCAAAACATCGCAACTTTCTTGTTGTGGAAACGATGTTTATTCGCCTCCCACCACGCCGGAAATTCGCTGAAACTTTCGGTTTTCGGGTCTACCGCACCGTCAAACGTCCCAATCGCAACCTCGTAATCATTGCGCGTGTCGATGACGGCCACATCGGGGCTGTTGATCAAGTCGTTCCAATCTTGCGGATCAACGTAGTTGCCAACCTTTGTCAGTGGGTCCACATCAGGCTGCCCCATCGTGACAATCTCGCGTTTGACCTTGACCTTCATCTTGCCGAATGGACGGTTTTCGCTGGTGGCTCTCTTCCATTCCAGATCGGTACAGCCGGGCAGGGCGCGCAGATGCGCGATTACTGTTCGGATGCCAGCATCTGGTCCCGCAATCGTCCCGTTCACGCCTTCATGCGCCAACAACAATGTCCCCTCGACGCCCTGTGCCACGCATAGCTCGAGCAGGGCCGGGCGCAGCGCAGCGGGATCTTCAAACCGGGAAAAATGATAGAGAGCGGCAATTGTATACATGGGCGCGGAAATAAGCGTTTGAGGGCCTGTTGCGCAAGGGGGCGTTCGTCTAAAATATCGGTCAAAGCCCGATTTGTGAAAGGACTCCCCCATGCAGGCGCTGATTGTGATCGACGTCCAGAACGACTTTTGCCCCGGTGGCGCGCTGGCCGTGCCTGAAGGTGATGCGATAGTGCAGGGCATCAATGCAATGATGCCAGATTATGACGCGGTGATTCTGACCCAGGATTGGCATCCTGCGGGCCATTCGTCATTTGCCTCGGCGCACGACGGCAAATCACCTTATGACATGGTCGACATGCCCTACGGACCTCAGGTTTTGTGGCCCGACCACTGTATCCAAGGCAGCCTTGGCGCGAAGTTTCATATGGAGTTGCAACAGGACCGTGCCGATCTGATCATCCGCAAAGGGTATAATCCTGCTATCGACAGCTATTCTGCGTTCTTTGAAAATGATCACAAAACACCAACTGGGCTCGAGGGATACCTGCGCACCCGTGGCATCACCAAACTGACACTTGTTGGCCTCGCGTTGGATTTCTGTGTGAACTATTCAGCGGTCGATGCAGCGAAACTTGGATTTGATGTGGCCGTCCACCGCGACCTGTGTCGCGCGATTGATCTGGATGGATCGTTGAAGGTTGCGATGACTGGGATGCAGGATGCGGGTGTTCAGATTATTTAGCTAAGTGGCTAGAGCCCATCCAAAATGGGTCGTCCTGCGGTGACCACCCCTTTGACGATCTTAATGCCTTTCGCCAGATTGGACCTGTCACCGAAACGATCATTTGATAAGATCGGTAAGGCTTCTCGCTTGGCAAATTTCAGAATAAACACGTCCGCTTCGGTGCCTGCGGGGCATACCATCACTTGTTTCTGGGACAGGCCCAGCGCTTGTGCAAAGCCCTTTTCCGTCAGCGATTTGTTTTTCAGGTGATGTCGCGATGATGCATCAAGAAAAACGATGGGGCCAATGTCGCGCTGTTTTAGATAATCAACAACGCTGCGCAACGTATCAAGTTGCGCGGTGTCGCCATCCCAATACATCACATTGGTGCCGTCAATCACGATGCGACGCCCGGTTTGCTTAGGCTGCCTAGGTGATTTTCGTGTCCGGCGCGTGTCCGAATATCCTTTGCCAATCGAAACGATGGCCAACGCAACCACAATGGTAAGTGCAGCAGCGCCCCAGTAAAGAACTGTTTGGGTATCAATTGGTATCTTCGCGGCAAGATATCCCGCCGCAGCAACCGTTACGGCCAAAGTTCCCCAATAAAAACGCGTCAGGCAAGCGACATATCCAATAAACGCCAGCCCCAAAGTGATTACCGACAGGATGTGAATTGGTTCCATTGTGACCCTCGTCCTTGGTCTGCTTTATGTGATCATATGATCATCAAACAGGGCTCTCATCCAAATTTATCACGGAAACAAGGTGCAATTGCCCTTGCCCTTTATGGCTGCACCTTGGCACAAACGGGAGAACTGCAAAGGAAAACCAAATGGTCGATATCGCCTCCCGCGTTCATAATCACAAGTGGAAGATCGACCCGATTGTGCGGTCTTTGATTGATACCGATTTCTATAAGCTGTTGATGTGCCAATCGGTGTTTCGCAATAAACCTGACACGCAGGTCACGTTCAGCCTGATCAACCGATCCAAGCATATCCCGCTGGCTGATTTGATTGATGAGGGCGAATTGCGCGAGCAGTTGGATCATGTGCGATCCTTGTCACTGAGCCGAGGGGAATCCACTTGGCTGCGCGGCAATACTTTTTACGGCAAGCGTCAGATGTTCCGCCCTGATTTTATGGAATGGTTTGAGGGGCTGCGCCTGCCGCCCTATCACCTTGAACGCAAAGGCGATCAATATGAGCTGACCTTTGAGGGGTCGTGGCCTGAGGTGATGCTGTGGGAAATTCCTGCTCTTGCGATTCTCATGGAGCTGCGGGGGCGTGCGGTGTTGAATACAATGGGGCGCTTTGAACTACAGGTGCTTTATGCCCGTGCCATGACGCGCGTTTGGGAAAAAATCGAAGCCTTGCGAGAAATTCCTGATCTGTCGATTGCCGATTTTGGCACCCGTCGTCGTCATTCGTTTCTCTGGCAAGACTGGTGCGTCCAAGCGATGCGCGAAGGGCTGGGCGACGCGTTCACAGGCACCTCTAATTGCAAAATAGCGATGAGCCGTGAGGTTGAGGCGATCGGCACCAATGCGCATGAATTACCTATGGTTTACGCGGCCTTAGCCAAAGATGATGCCGCATTGGCACAAGCGCCATACGATGTTTTGCGTGATTGGCAGGATGAGCATGAAGGCAACCTGCGCATCATCCTGCCCGATACCTATGGCACCAAAGGGTTTCTTGATAATGCGCCGGATTGGCTGGCGGGCTGGACAGGCATACGTGTCGATAGCGGGGATCCCGCGACCTATGCGCAGATTGCCATCGACTGGTGGCGTGACCGCGGCGAAGACCCGCGCGCAAAGCGGGTGATTTTCAGCGATGGTCTGGACGTGGATAAAGTCCGCGAATTGCACACGCAATTCTCAGGCAAGGTGAATGTCTCATTCGGCTGGGGGACACTTTTAACCAACGACTTCCGTGGCTTGGTGCCCGGCGACGCGCTGGCTCCGTTCAGCCTTGTCTGCAAAGCGATCAAGGCGAATGGCAAACCCACTGTGAAGCTGTCGGATAATCCCAACAAGGCGATGGGACCGAAGGACCAGATTGAGCGGTACAAGCGGGTGTTCGGGGTCGGAGAACAAGCTGCGCAGAAAGTGGTTGTCTGACAGTGCGCGCAACGGCGGTATGCGGATATTCGGGCAAAC
This sequence comes from Sulfitobacter sp., assembly GCA_051252035.1. Taxonomy (GTDB): domain Bacteria; phylum Pseudomonadota; class Alphaproteobacteria; order Rhodobacterales; family Rhodobacteraceae; genus Sulfitobacter. The sequence continues at coordinate 577 of JBPOFE010000057.1, read as the reverse complement.
GGCGAATCACAGCGTTAAGACCTCGCATTATATAGAAAATACCAATCTGTATCGTGGCTGTAAAACGTCGGTATTACGTCGGTATTGGTGTCGGTTTTTACGAGAGTTTGGTGGATTAATCATGCGTGCGGTGGAGTTCGTTAAGAAGGAACTAATGTCTGCTTGGCGCCCAATGTGTGAGTCCAATTTTCCCGCTGCGCTCGCTGCAAACCGCCTCTTTTGAGTTGAGACACGATGCAGAGATTGGTTTGTTAACCGCACTATTCGTGGAAATTGCCTAGTTGTTCGAGTTTTTCTGACACCATTTGTTCAAATTGCTGAAGCAACCTCGACGATGGTCGGTCGATTGGGCGCAGCAGATAAATCGTATGCCATATCATTGGGCTGAAGCTACGGAAGTCCAGTTCCGATTCATATCGTGACGCTGTAATTGCATCCACCAATCCGACAAACGCACTTCGGCGAACAAATCCACAAACTGATTCAAATGTTTGAGCCTCAACAGTGACATTTGGGTGGGCCAGACCAGCCTTCGAAAATCTTTCAGCGAGTTGGACGACCGTCGGATGGAGCGACG
>JBPOFE010000056.1:0-19105 GCA_051252035.1 Sulfitobacter sp. | reverse complement strand
CTGCGTGATCCTAAGGTGCCGGATATGGCACAGGCGATGGCAAACACACGGTCAGCGGCAGCGCTTGAGCTGTGGCGCCCGTACCTTGCGGGGGCGGTGGTTGCCATCGGTAATGCGCCAACTGCGTTGTTCCATTTGTTGAACATGCTTGAGGATCCAAATTGCCCGCGTCCAGCGGCCATTATCGGCTGCCCGGTGGGCTTTATCGGCGCGGCGGAATCCAAAGAAGCCTTGATGCAGGACTTGCCAGTGCCGTCGATGATCGTGCAGGGACGTCTGGGCGGATCAGCGATTACGGTGGCCGCCGTTAACGCGCTTGCCAGTAGGGTGGAATGAACGATGGGTAAAGTGATCTGTGCGGGTCTTGGGCCGGGAGACCCGGAACTGATGTCGGTGAAATCCGACCGAATAATCCGAGGCGCGAAACATCTTGCCTATTTCCGCAAGAAAGGCCGCGCGGGGCAAGCCCGCAGCATCGTTAAAGACATGTTGCGTGATGACGTGGTCGAGTACCCGATGGAATATCCTGTCACCACAGAACTGCATTTCGGATCAGAAGAATACAAACAGTTGATGATCGACTTTTATGCGGAGTGGGCCGACAAACTTGACGCTTTGGCGCGCGATCATGATGTCGTGGTGCTGTGCGAAGGCGACCCATTTTTCTATGGGTCGTTCATGCATTTGCATACCCGTCTGCAAGGCCGCGCGGAGGTTGAAGTTTTACCAGCCATCCCCGGTATGGTTGGCTGCTGGAACGCGTTGGATACGCCGTTCACATGGGGCGATGATGTGATGACGGTGCTGATGGCGACGCTGCCAGAGGATGAATTGATTTCGCATATGTCACGTGCCGATGCGCTTGTGGTGATGAAAACCGGGCGCAACCTGCCCACCGTTCGCCGTGCGCTGGCGGCCACGGGGCGTTTAGATGACGCGTGGCTGGTGGAAAAAGGCACAATGCCAGGTCAGCGGGTGGCACGGCTGGTGGATGTGGATGATGCGGATTGCCCTTATTTCGCGATTGTTCTGGTCCATGGGCAGGGCCGCAGGCCAGAGGCGGCGGAATGACAGGCTGGATCGCCATAGCAGGGTTGGGACCGGGGCGCGAAGACTTGGTGACACCTGAAGTCAGCGCAGTCTTAGCGCAAGCCACTGACGTTATTGGATACATTCCTTATGTGGCCCGTGTGGCACCGCGTGCGGGGCTGAACCTGCACCCGACGGACAACCGGGTTGAGATTGACCGCGCATTACATGCTTTGCAACTGGCCGCAGATGGTGCGCGGGTGGTTGTGGTGTCCTCGGGCGATCCGGGCGTGTTTGCCATGGCGTCAGCGGTGTTTGAAGCGTTGGAAAACCACCCTGAATTTATGGATACTGATATCCGCGTCCTGCCCGGTATTACGGCGATGCTGGCGGCGGCGGCAGCGGCAGGTGCGCCGTTGGGCCATGATTTTTGTGCGATTAACCTCAGTGATAATCTCAAGCCGTGGGGAACCGTCGAACACCGTTTGCGGATGGCGGCGCGTGCGGATTTTGCGATGGCGTTTTACAATCCACGTTCGAAATCGCGCCCGCACCAGTTCACCGAATGCCTGAATATTCTACGCGAAGAATGTGGTCCTGACCGATTGATTACATTTGCCCGCGCCGTCAGTACATCAGAGCAGAGGATCAACACCGTGACATTGGGCGAAGCCACGCCAGAAATGGCTGACATGCGCACGGTGGTTTTGGTTGGGAATTCAGCAACACGATATGTTGGGCGGTATGTCTATACGCCGCGATCCGCATCATGATGCAACCACGCCATCACCTGCGCCATATCATTGGCGATGTTGTCACCCGGCAAGGGCGGACGGTTGGTCATGATCACGGGCAAGCCCAACATCCGTGCGGCGTCCAATTTGGCCCGCGCACCTGTGCCGCCCGCATTCTTTGCCACGACCAGAGTGATTGCGTTTTCTTTCATCACAGCGGTATCACCTTGCACGGTGAATGGGCCACGCGCCAACAAAACAGTCGTGTGGGGCAAGGGCAAAGGGACCTCGGGCGCGTCTACCAGCCGCAGCAGGTAATGGTGCTGTGGCTTGCTCGCGAAAAGGCCGATTTGTTGCTTGCCGATGGCCAGAAACACGCGTGCTGGGACGTCGGGCAAGGCGGCGGGAATATCTTCGAGCGTCGGCACCAGCGTCCAGTCATCGCCTGTCTGCGCAACCCATGGCGCGCGCTCAAATCGGATCAGTGGAATCGCTTGATCGCGGCTCGCCTCAAAGGCATTCCGGCTCATGCCCGCGGCAAACGGGTGCGTGGCGTCAATCACGTGGGAGATATCTTTGGCCCGCAAAAACCCAATCAAACCCGGCACCCCTCCAAAGCCACCGACACGGGTGGGAAGGGGTTGCGACACCGGGGCGTTTGTGCGGCCGGCATAGGAATAAACCGCGTCGATGCCCGCCTCGGCCAGCGCCCGTGCCATCTGGCCCGCCTCGGTTGTGCCACCCAACAAAAGGACGCGCATGATGGGTGATCCTTGGCTTAGTATCATTGGAATGTCTGACGATAGCGCGACAGGTCTGTCCCCTGCAAGCCGTGCTGTGATTGATGCGGCTGAGGTGATCTTTGGTGGTCCGCGGCACCTCGACTTAGCCGATGCCCGGGCGCGTGGCCAAGCGTGGCCAATCCCATTTTCGATCGATCCTGTGCTTGCCCATCGTGGCAAGCGCGTTGTGGTCTTGGCTTCCGGTGATCCGTTTTGGTTTGGCGCGGGTGGTAGCCTGTCTGAGCATCTTAGTCCTGATGAGTGGCAGGTCTTTCCGGCACCTTCTACGTTTTCTCTGATCGCAGGTCATCTGGGCTGGCGGTTGGAAGACACCACCTGTCATGGTTTGCATGCCGCGCCGTTTGAGCGTTTGCGCAGGGTGTTGGCACCAATGGGCAAGTTGATCTGCCTGGTGCGCGATGGAGATGCGCCGCAGGCGTTGGCCAGTTGGTTGGCGGAACAGGGCGCAGGGGATGCGACCATCTGGGTTTGTGAGCGCATGGGGGGACCCGCCCAGCAAGTACGTCAAACCACTGCTGCAGCATTTGATGTTGATGATATTTCGACCCCGGTTGCCGTGGCCATCGCTTTGCCTGAAAACGTCGGGTTGTCGCGTGCTTCGGGGTTGCCTGACGACATGTTTACCCACGATGGACAGATCACCAAGCGTCCTGTGCGGGCGCTGACACTGTCCGCGCTTGCGCCACGGCAAGGCGAATTGCTGTGGGATATCGGTGCTGGATCCGGGTCAATTTCGGTGGAATGGTGTCTGGCCGGGGGGCGGGCGATTGCGTTTGAGCAGCATGGCGATCGGGTCACGAATATTGCGCAGAACATCGACGATTTTGGCATCAACCACCGGATGTCAGTGATGGCCGGTGATGCAGCAACATCGTTGCAGGACCATCCGCTGCCTACCGCTGTTTTTGTCGGTGGGGGCGGTAACGCGGCGTTGTTTGAACAATTGTTTACGTTGCTGCCCAAGGGGACACGGATCGTTGCAAATGGGGTGACGCTCGAAACTGAGAGCCTGCTGGCACAATTGCACGCAAAAAAGGGCGGTGATCTGTTGCGGATTGAACTGGCACAGGCGGCACCACTTGGCAGGATGCGCGGCTGGCAATCAGCACGTCCGGTGGTGCAATGGAGCTTGGTCCTATGAGGTTCGCAGGGATCGGATTTCGCGGTGCGGCGGATTTGGTGAGTTTGCAGGATGCACTGCAAACGGCGATCAAGGCGACAGATGGCGGTGCAGTTGATGCGTTGGTGACAGAAGCCGCAAAAGCCCGTGAGAACGTGTTTCGCGAGTTGGCGCATGTGACGAAGATACCGGGGATGGGCGTGTCGCAGACCGATGTGGCGCAGATGCTCACACCAACCCAGTCTGCGCGCATTCAAGACAAGTTTGGTACCGGATCATTGGCCGAAGCTGCTGCTTTGGTGGCTGCTGGTCCCGGTGCACGATTGCTTGCAGAGCGAGTGACATCAAGCGATGGTATGGCTACGGCGGCGATCGCCGAGAATGAAGGAAACAACCAGTGACAGTACATTTCATCGGCGCGGGACCGGGTGCGCCCGACCTGATCACATTGCGCGGGCGTGACCTGATCGCGGCGTGCCCTGTGTGCCTTTATGCCGGGTCGTTGGTGCCAGAGGTGTTACTGTCGCATTGCCCTGAGGGTGCGCAGGTGGTGAACACCGCACGCATGTCGCTGGACGAGATTATGGAGGTGATCGCCGAGGCGGATGCGGCGGGTCACGATGTTGCGCGGCTGCATTCCGGTGATCTGTCAGTGTGGTCAGCGATGGGGGAACAGTTGCGGCGGTTGCGCGCCTTGGGCATTGCCTATGATGTGACGCCGGGTGTGCCGTCCTTTGCCGCTGCGGCGGCGGAACTTGGTGCAGAATTGACGTTGCCGGGTGTGGTGCAATCCGTGATCCTGACCCGTACATCGGGGCGCGCAACGGCGATGCCGGATGGTGAAACACTTGAGAATTTCGCCAAGACGGGGGCGACATTGGCGATCCATCTAAGTGTTCATGTGTTGGACAAAGTTGTCACCGAACTTGCCCCATATTATGGCGCTGAATGTCCGGTTGCTGTGGTATGGCGTGCCAGCTGGCCGGATCAGCGCATCGTCAAGGCAACACTTGAGACTTTACAAACCGCGATTGGCACAGAGATGGAGCGCACAGCGTTGATCCTTGTCGGGCACGCTCTGGGGTCGGAAGATTTTGGCGAAAGCCGTCTGTATGCGGGGGATTATGATCGGCGGTTCCGGCCAGTGGGGACAGACCCGAGATTTCCGGAGACAGCCGAATGATCCCCCCCGGCATCCTGATTTCCGCACCCTCATCCGGCACGGGCAAGACCACGCTAATGTTGGGTCTATTGGCCGCGCTGCGGGCGCAAGGCGTCAATGTGCAGCCGTTCAAAAGCGGCCCGGATTATATTGATCCCGCCTTTCACACAGCGGCATCCGGGCGGGCGTCATTCAACCTTGATAGCTGGTCGATGGATCGGGCGCGGATTGACGGATTGACGGGAAATGCGGCGGGTGCTGACCTGATTTTGGCGGAAGGGTCGATGGGGTTGTTCGATGGTGTCGCGATTCCGGGGGCCTGCGGTAACGGCGCGAGCGCGGATGTTGCGGCGATGATGGGCTGGCCCGTTGTGTTGGTGCTGGATGTTTCAGGCGCCGCACAATCAGTGGCGGCCACGGCGCTGGGGTTCAAAATGATGCGGCCCGATGTGACGCTGGCAGGTGTCGTGTTGAACCGGGTCGCATCGCCACGCCATGACACGTTGGTGCGGGTCGGGATGGAAGCGGTTGGCATCAAAGTATTGGGGTCCTTGCCCCGTCGTGCGGGGGCGGAATTGCCAGAACGCCATCTGGGCTTGGTTCAGGCAGGCGAACAGGAAAACCTGCCTCAGGTTCTGGCGGACACCGCTGCATTTATTTCCGAAAACGTCGATATTGATGCGATCCGTGCGGCGGCGGCTGGCACTATGACCGATGCACCGCCGCCTGCAAAAATCCCGCCGCCCGGTGGGCGTATTGCGTTGGCCCAAGACAACGCCTTTGCCTTTGTCTATCCGCATCTGTTGGCGGGATGGCGCGCGGCGGGGGCTGAGATTATCCCATTTTCGCCACTGGACGATGAGACCCCGGATGCGAGTGCCGACGTTTGCTGGCTGCCCGGTGGCTATCCTGAGCTGCATGCCGGAAAACTGGCGGCGTCGGCAAACTTTCGTGCGGCCTTGCAGAGCTTTGCGCAGACCAAACCCGTACACGGTGAATGCGGGGGCTATATGGCGATGGGGGCGGGTATCATCGATAAGGAAGGTGTGCGGCATGAAATGGCCGGGCTGTTGGGGTTAGAGACATCCTTTGCCAAGCGCAAGATGCACCTTGGGTATCGCAAGGCAGATCTGAATGCAGCGATCCCCGGCCATGATGCGCGGGCGCGTTTGCGGGGGCATGAGTTTCACTATGCGACGATTTTGACGGAACCGGACGCGCCCTTGGCCCATATCACCGACAGCAATGATCTGGTCGTGCCGGAAACCGGGTCTGTGCGGACATTTGAAGGTGGCGGGTGCGCGACGGGGACGTTTTTCCATATGATCGCCGAGGCACCATGAGCGGATTTGTTTCCTTTGTGTCGTCCGGTCCGGGTGATCCTGAACTGTTGACGGTCAAGGCGGTGGATCGGTTGCAGCAGGCCGAGGTGGTGTTGTTTGATGATCTGAGTTCTGGCCCCATTCTGGAACATGCGAAACCCGAGGCGGACCTGATCGGAGTCGGCAAACGCGCCGGGCGGGCGTCGCCGAAGCAGGATCATGTGAGCCGGGTTCTGGTGGAATATGCCCAAGCCGGGATGCGGGTTGTTCGCCTGAAATCAGGTGACAGTGGGATGTTTGGCAGGTTGGAAGAGGAGATCATCGCGCTGCAGGCAGCGGGTATTCCGTTTGAGATTATTCCCGGTGTGACCTCGGCTTCGGCAGCGGCGGCAACGGCGGGCATCCCGTTGACCCGCCGCCTGACCGCGCGGCGGGTGCAGTTTATCACCGGGGCGGATGTGACGGGTGATTTGCCAGCGGATGTGAATATGGCGGCTTTGGCCGATCCGATGGCCACGACAGTTGTCTATATGGGCAAACGTACCTTTGCCGGGTTGGCCGTGCGTTTGATCGAGCATGGTTTGTCGGGTGACACGCCAGCGATGCTCGCTGAAGCGGTATCAACCCCGGCGGAAAAGGTGCAACGGTTTACGATTTCGTCGCTTGCGACCTATCTGGAAACCGCGACCAGCACGACACCAGCATTGATTTTTTACGGGCCATTGGCGGAGTTGGATGGGTGAAAGTGTCAGTCTGCACCACCTGCACTACAGATGGCGGATTTGTCGATGTGGTCCGCAAAGGATTGCCAGATGCGGAGGTCGTTGGCGTTGATTGCATGTCTGGCTGTTTGAATGCACAGACTGTGGCGTTTCGCAGTGCGGGAAAAGTGGCGTATTTGTTCGGCGATATTACTGCGGCTGATCTGGATGAGCTGCGCAATTTCGCGCGGCTTTATCAGGCGTCGGATGATGGGACATTTGCGGATGCGCGGGTGCTTGGTAATCTGCGCACCAAGGCCATTGCGCGGATACCGGGGTGAGCGGGATGCATCTGACCTTGATCGGTATTGGCACGGGCAATCCTGAACACCTGACCTTGCAGGCGATCCGTGCGGTCAACGAACAGGATTTGATCCTGATCCCGCAAAAGGGTGAAGGAAAAGCAGATTTGGCCGAGTTGCGGCGCGCGATCTGTGATGAGGTTCTGACGAACGAAGCCACGCGGATTGTCGAGTTTGACCTGCCTGTCCGCGATGAGGCCACGACGGATTATCGGCAGCGTGTCGATGATTGGCATGAGGCGATTGCGCTGGCGTGGCGGAACGCGATGGCGACGCAAACGGGGGCCAAAAAAATCGCTCTGCTGGTGTGGGGCGATCCATCGCTTTATGACAGCACCTTGCGGATTGCTGCGCGGTTGAAACCTGCACCGACTTTGGAAGTCATCCCCGGTATCACATCGCTACACGCGCTGACGGCGGCACATGCAATCCCAGTCAACGATATTGGTGCGCCTTTTGTTGTTACCACGGGGCGACGGCTGCGGGACGGTGGTTGGCCCGCTGGTGTTGATACGGCAGTGGTGATGCTGGATGGCACCTGTGCGTTTCAGGCTTTGCCGATGGATGGGATACACATTTGGTGGGGCGCCTACGTTGGTATGAAAGAACAGATTATCTGTGAGGGGCCGCTGGAAGAGGTCGGTGATAAGATCATTCAGATGCGCGCCGAGGCGCGGGCGTCGCATGGCTGGATCATGGATATTTATATTTTGCGGAAATTGGACTGAGCGCGGGGGTAGGCGGCGCGCTCACCTTACGGGAGAGTTTCCGGGTAACGTGGGCGCACCGCCCACGCGGAAGTTCAGGTATCCGGGTCCACTTTACCACGCATTGCTTTGACCTCACCACGCACTTTCTTGGCCTTCAATCGCCGCTTTTTCGACCCCAATGTGGGCCGGGTCGCGATGCGTCGCTTGGGCGGCGTCAGCGCGCTTTTGATCAGTTCCGCCAGACGTTCACGCGCGATATCACGGTTGCGGGCTTGCGATCGGGTTTCATCACATTGAATGACCAGCGCACCTTCTAGCGTCCAGCGGCGCCCGGCCAGTCTGCGTAGCCGTGTTTTCACTGGCCCGGTCAATGACGGTGATGTTGCTGCCTCAAATCGTAACTCAACGGCAGAAGACACTTTGTTTACATTCTGCCCGCCCGGCCCCGAGGCGCGCATGAAACTTTCTGACAATTCCCAGTCTTGCAGGGCAACGGTATCGGTGATGCGTAACATGCCACCAATATCGCATGCGTACCTGGCAAGGTGAAGGGCATGAACGAAATGGGCCGCCCCGGTGACGGAGCGGCCCAATCGAATGGTTTAAGGAGGTGGGATCGGTTAGACCGAAAAGTCCACTTCGGGGGTTTTGCCTGCCAAGGGCTGCCCTAGCAGGTGACCTCCCAAGCTGTTCCGACACCTCGCTCCAGTACCTTTCTTGACACTAGATCACCTCCTTTACATTTGTTGAACTCAACTGAATCGTTGCACAGGTTTTTTCAAACGCAAAGCGTTTTTTTACCATTGATCCAAATGTGCGACTTTGCCGCATATGATGTTGTTTTGCGGATGAGGGGCTTTGCCCTTCAAACTCCCCGGATATTTACGACCGAAAGAAAGATTTGCTAGCTTACGCTTTGCAGGCGCTGCGTGATCAGTCGGAATGGGACCAACGCGATGAGCGATACCGTGAGTTTGATACCCCAATCCGCCATGGCCAGTGAGATCCAGAGCGGGGCCAGTGGACCGATGCCGAGAAGCGGCAAGATTTCCGCCGCCCAAGACACATCCGTGGCCGGGTGGATGAAGGACAGCGCGCCCGAGAAGGCGATGCTAAAAAACAAAGCCGTGTCGATTGTGCCGCCGATCAAGGTACTGATCAGGGGGGCACGCCACCATTTACCGCCCCTAAGGGCTGCAAAGATCGAGACATCGAGCAGTTGTGCAACAAGAAATGCCACGCCGGAACCGATGGCGATGCGGAGTGTGACGATAGGGCCATATTCGCCCATAATCTGAGTGCCGATGAGGGAACAAATCAGGCCAACGACGAAGCCCACCAAAACCACGCGGCGCGCAGCGGATGCGCCATAGACACGGTTCATCACATCGGTGACGAGGAAAGCAAAGGGGTAGGTAAAGGCCCCCCATGTCAGCCATTGGCCATAGAGGAATTGAACCAGAATATTTGAGGCCACAACGATTGTGGCCATGGCAAGAATGCCGGGAAGGTACGTGCGTGTCATATGGTAACCGTTTTTTGCAAGGGTGCGGCGACTTGGCCTGCGGGAATCGCAGACAAGGGCGATCTACGGTTTCCGAGCGTCGGACGCAAGTTATTCTGTCAGAGCAAATTCCACAATCTGGGTGCGTTGAATGGCCAGAAAATTGTCGTCGGATATGAGGGTGAGATGGGTTTGACCCATTCTATCGCGCCAAATGCTAAGCGCCTCAAGATTGTCAAATCGACCGGGATAGGTGGTGAGCAGAATTTGCTCGCTCAAATCAGGGGAAGTGAAGTCGAAGCGGCGAATGCGGCTGCGAAACCCGAGTGGTGACGCGGCGCGTTCGAGAAGATAGAAAAGCCCATCATCACCAAAATCAGCCCCAACAGGCCGAAACGGATCACGTTGCGGAATGTGTTGGGTGATGACCCATCTGCCATGCGCGAGTGTAAAAACCGGGAACGGGGCTTTCGTGGTGCCAGAACGTTCAGGCAATGTGTAGAGTCTACCGTCGGGATGATTAGCCAATGCTTCAAAGCCGGAGTTTGCAATCAGATCGGTAAACGCCGGATTTGAAACACCTCTACCAACACGCGCGGATTTTAGGTTCAAAGGAACGATCCGATGATCACGCTCGAACGACACAAATGCGTGGCCTTGCCCGTCAATGGCCAGCCCTTCGGCATCGGCGTGATGGTCGATCAGGTCAGTCCCATCGGCATCAGTCAATTGTGTCTGGCTAAGCAATTGTATCGCCTTCAGTTTCCCGGCCTCACGGACCATCTTCGCAAGAACCAGACGCCCTTTGTCGGTGATAAGGGTAATACTTGAGCCTTGTTCCATCACTTCAGCCCCTGAAAAGCCGCCAAACCAGCTATCCGATTGTGACCAGATCACATTCGATGTCAGACGCAAAGACGGCTCTGCCTGCGCCAATTGAACGGTGCAGGTCAGGATCAGGACAAAGGCTGATTTGATAAAGATCAGTTGTCGAGCACGGATTTGCATTGCGCAGGCAAGTCAGCCAACACCAATTCACGCCGCGGTTTCGGCTTGGGCGCGTTGGGATCCCTTGGCTTGGGTTTGGGTGGATTCAGGATGTTCTGTTGCCATTCGCGCGCATCGGCACAGCCATCCCCAGCAGGCGGCGGTGTTTGGTTGGTACAGCCACGCGCGCCTTTGGGACAGGCGAGGCGCACGTGGAAATGATAATGATGGCCATACCAAGGGCGGATTTTACGCAGGTAGGCGCGGTTGCCTTTTTCATCATTGCACATTTGCACTTTGGCACCGGGGAAAACAAAAATCCGTTCAACCCGAGGATCTTCGGCGGCGGCCTTGATGATCTCGTGATGGGCGCGGGTCCAGCTGCTGTTGACGTATGCCCCTTTCGCCCGGCGCATGGAAATCGACGAAATACTCTCGCGTTGCGCACGCGACAGATTCAGGGATTTGGGCGGCAGCATCCAGATGTCAGCGTCCAGACCGATCTGATGGCTGCGGTGCCCAGTCAGCATCGGGCCACCGCGGGCCTGGCTCATGTCGCCTACATAAAGCCCGGCCCATCCGGGTTGCTGGGCCGCTTTGGCGCTGAGTTTCTTAACCATGTCGACGGTGTCGGGGTGCGCCCAGTTGCGGTTGCGCGACAGGCGCATGGCCTGCCATGTCGGTCCGGTTTCGGGCAGTTGTACGCCGCCAGCCATACAGCCTTTGGCATAGCTGCCATAAGCGGCGGGAGATTGCGCAGATGCAGCGCTTTTGGCGCCGAACAGTTTTTTAGCCTGCACATTGCTGAGCGCGCCGCCCGATGACCCGATGGTTGGCAGGACAACGGATTTGCCGCTGATGTCAGTTTCGGTTTTGCCGCCACCACAAGACCCCAGAATGAGGGCAAGCGCGGCACAGGTGAGGAGGCGTGTCAGGATCATTTTGCAAAATCTCCGTTCGGTTTGACCCATGCTAACAGAACCAACCCTATAATGAACAGACCCACAACCGGGGTGATGCCAAGGCGTTGGCTGCCCGTGACGTCGCTAGCGATGGCTATGAGAGCCGGTGCGAGGAAGGACGTCGCTTTGCCTGAAAGCGCATAAAGACCAAAGGATTCGGTCATGCGATCCGGATTGCCTTGGCGGGTCATCATGTTGCGGGACGATGCCTGTAGCGCGCCGCCCGCAGCGCCGATCAGGGCGCCCGCTATGTAGAACATGATATCTGGCAGGGCGGAGCCATCGGCAACGGTGATGCCCAACACGGATGTCGGTGTAAGTGAGATGATCAGGCAAGCTGTCAGGATCAGAACGACGCAGCAAAATACGATCACCGGCATGGGGCCGATGCGGCGATCAACACGGCCACCGACCACGCAGAAAACCGCGCCTGAGATAGCCGCGAGGATGCCGAATATACCAATCTCCTGGATCGACCATTCCAACACGCCGGAGGCATAGAGCCCGCCAAAAGTATACATGCCGTTCAAGGCGTCCCGATAGAACATTGACGACCCCAGATAGGCCATCAGCGATGGGTGGCGTGGTAGATTACGCAATGTCCGCACGAGATCAGAAATTCCTTTGCCCAGTTTATAGCGTGTCGCCACAGGTTTGGGTGTATCGCGAATATAAAGAAAAAACGGGATCATAAAGAGCGCGTACCAGATTGCGGTCAGCGGGCCGACGGCACGTGTATCGGCCTTGGTTGCAGGGTCCAGACCAAAGAGTGGGGACAACCCTGCCATAGTTTTGCCGCTGGACCCGCTTTGAAACAGGGCGATGATGATGATCAACGCAAGAACACCGCCCGCATAGCCAAACGCCCAGCCATCGCCGGATATGCGCCCGCGTTCGGCAGGGTCCGGTGTCAATTCTGGCAAGTAGGCATTGGTAAAAATCGTGGCAAATTCCATTCCGATCAAGCCAATACCGAAAAAGAACAACGCCCAGAGGACTGAGAAATCCTGCGGCGCTGTCCACCACAGCGCACCGGACCCAACCACGTACAAAAGCGAGAACAGCCATATCCATGGCAGACGTTTACCCGAGGAATCCGCAATAGCGCCTAAGATTGGTGCAAGGATGGCGATGGTGATACCCGCAATCGCCAGACCATATCCCCAATAGGCCTGCGCCTGTGCTTTGGCAGCGGATACATCCATACCACCCTCTACCAATGCGGCGGTGGCGGTTTGGGCAAAATAGGGGCCAAAGATAAACGTCAGCATCAAGGTGTTGTACGGCTGGCTTGCCCAGTCGAAAAAGTACCAGCCCCAGATGCGTTTGCGTGCCGTAATCGTCGCCATATGATCCCGTCCCCTTAATTGCGCAAAGGTAGAGCAGGGCGGCGCGGTTTACGCAAGTTAAGGTTTTAAGTTCAGGCGTCTTGCATCGGTGGCCATGGGCGGTGATTTTCAGCCGCGCACCATTTTGCCACCCAATCCGGCATTGCGGGCGATGCAGTCGGGTATCCCATTGCGATCAATACGCGTTCTGGCGCGATGATGCCGTTTTTGTCGGTAACAGCAGAGCGATACAAGACATGGCTTGCGCATTCGCCGTTCTGCTTCCACATGCTTTGTTCAAGGTAGATGAATTTATCATCCCAACACAGCGCCCGGCTGCGCATCTCGAACCGTTCAAACCCGCGGATACGGCGGCGGAACCGGGTGGAGGTGCCTGCCATGGTCAGTCCCCAACCTTCGCGTTTGAGCATGCCGATCATGCCGGCACGCTGCGCCATCGCGGTACGCCCCAGATCATAGAGCGACAGGGCGCGGCCGTTGTTCAGCTCTAGCCAGATATCCAGATCATGCGGCCAGCAGATGTGATGGCTGATGTGGGTCTCTGTCAATGTCTTGAATGGCTCTTGGCGGCTGGCCAGCCAGACGTCTTTGATCATGCGGACAAATGGGAACATTTTGATGTCTCCTTTGGCTGTGTCAGGTACATCTGCGTGTTGCGGCGTCAACTGGAACCTCGCGGCACTCTTGCGGTTTTGTGTCGCGGCGCTTAACTGACTGGCACTACCTTGAAAGGGTCACTCCATGTCGTCACTGTTTGAAATTCTGATGCTGCTGTTGAACATCGTTTGGTTCATCATCATCGCGCATGTGATCATGTCGTGGTTGATTAACTTTCAGGTCCTGAACCTGCGGCAGCCTTTGGTTGCGCAACTCTGGTACGGGTTGAACCGTTTGCTGGAGCCTGTCTACAGCCGTGTGCGGGCGTTTTTGCCGCAGATGGGTGGCTTGGACCTTGCGCCATTGGTTGTGCTGATTTCCGTTGCGATTTTGCGGATTATCCTGATCAATAACGCGGCGGCGTTCTACTAGGCACATGCCGTTCTTGCATATTTTAAGAACAATGAAGCGCTGGGTCTTGTTCACCAATTATTAGTGTGGGAGTCTGCATAAAGAGCAGACAATCTTATAGGTTTCCACATGACGGTTGCCCCTTCCGGCGCTGATACGCTGATCCGTGATGTATTTGGCTTTGATGCTTTCCGGCCCGGTCAGCAGGAAATTGTCGAGGCCGTGACCGCAGGCGAAAACGTGCTGGCGATCATGCCGACGGGTGGTGGAAAATCCCTGTGCTTTCAATTACCCGCACTGATACGCGAAGGGGTCACGGTGGTGATTTCGCCGCTGATTGCCCTGATGCGGGATCAGGTGCGGTTTTTGCAAGAAGCAGGCGTTTCGGCGGGTGCCTTGACCTCTGGCAATACGTCGGAGGAAACCGATGCGGTGTGGGAAGCGCTGGAAGCAGGCAAACTCAAGCTGCTTTACATGGCACCGGAACGGTTGGCAGCGGGGTCGGCGATGGGCATGTTGCGGCGCGTGAATGTGCGGCTGATCGCGGTGGATGAGGCGCATTGTGTCAGCCAATGGGGGCATGATTTCCGGCCAGATTACCTGCGCATTGGCGAGTTGCGGCGCAGTTTGGATGTGCCTTTGGCGGCGTTTACGGCCACGGCGGACGCGGAAACCCAAATCGAAATTGTGCAAAAGTTATTCGATGGCGTGCCGCCACGGGCCTTCTTGCGCGGATTTGATCGGCCCAACATTCATCTGGCCTTTGCTGCCAAGAATAAGCCACGTGACCAGATTTTGAATTTTGCGGGCGCGCGAAAAGGGCAATCCGGGATTGTCTATTGCGGGACACGGGCCAAGACCGAAGGATTGGCCAAGGCTTTGCGTGATCAGGGCCATGTGGCGCTGCATTATCATGGCGGGATGGAGGCCGAGGACCGCCGCATTGCCGAGCGGCGCTTCCAGCAAGAGGACGGTTTGATCGTGGTGGCGACTGTGGCCTTTGGCATGGGGATTGATAAGCCTGATATCCGCTGGGTCGCGCATGCGGATTTGCCCAAGTCGATTGAGGCCTATTATCAGGAAATTGGCCGTGCGGGACGGGATGGTGCGCCCGCCGAAACGCTGACGTTGTTTGGTGCCGATGACATTCGCCTGCGCCGCAGTCAGATTGATGAAGGGTTGGCACCACCGGAGCGGCGAAGTGCAGATCACGCGAGGCTCAATGCGCTGTTGGGCTTGGCGGAGGCGTTGGAATGTCGCCGCAAAACCTTGCTTGGGTATTTTGATGAAAGCGATGTCACCTGTGGGCGGTGTGATCTGTGCGATGCACCCGCAGATGTATTTGATGGCACAACAGCGGTGCGCAAAGCATTGTCCGCGATCCTACGTACCGAAGAATGGTTTGGCGCGGGGCATCTAATCGACATCCTGCTAGGCGTGGAAACCGACAAGGTAACGCAGCGCGGACATACAAGCCTGCCGACTTTCGGCGTCGGCACCGAATATGACCGTCGTCAGTGGCAGGCGGTTTTCCGGCAGATGATGGGGCATGATCTGATCCGGCCTGATCCTGAACGCCACGGTGCCCTGCGCATGACTGATGCGGCGCTGCCGATTTTACGGGATGAGGCCAAGATCAATCTGCGACGGGATTCGATCAAAGCGGCGTCGGCGACCCGACGCCCTGCAGTGAAAGAACTGGTCAGCGATGAAGACGCGCCGCTGCTTTCAGCGCTCAAGGCCAAACGGCGTGGGCTCGCAGAAGCGGCGAAAGTGCCCGCCTATATTATTTTTAATGATCGGACCCTGATCGAAATGGCGGAAACCCGACCCCGAGATTTGGATGGCATGGCGCGTATCGGCGGGGTTGGTGCGAAAAAGCTTGAGAATTACGGGAAGGCGTTTCTTGAGGTAATCAACGGCGAGGTGCAGCAAATGCACCCGACGCGGCGCAAACTGGCGGGGCGCGATGCCGGCAATGTTTATGACCAATTGTTGCAGGTTCAGGCGGATCTGACGCGGGGTGAGGCGGGGGCGGACAAGCCGATGTCTTGCTCTGCCTCAGTGCTGGCCAAGGTCGCGCAATTGCGCAATGCAGATGATGGCGCCTTAAAACGGTTGTTGGGTGATCGGCATGCTGAGCGGTTTGGTTCGGCTTTTCTGGACGTTCTACGAAACGCGGGCTAGATCAGGCATATCTGCACAAAGGGGATTTCGATGTTGGTTGTTATTTCACCTGCCAAGCGGCTGGATTGGGACGCGCGCGATGTTGCGATGTCTGAGCCGGCATTTCAGGACGACGCGGTACGGTTGGTTAAAACGGCGCGCAATCTGACGTTGGGAAAGCTCAAAGGATTGATGGATTTGTCAGATGATTTGGCCCGGTTGAACCGGGATCGGTTTGCTGCATTTGCGGACGATCCGGAGCGCGATATCACCCGGCCTGCGGCGCTGGCCTTTGCCGGGGATACCTATCAGGGGCTCGAGGCCGCAAGCCTTGATGCGGATGAAATGGCATGGGCGCAGGATTATCTGCGTATTTTATCCGGGCTTTACGGTGTGCTGCGTCCCTTGGACGCGATTCAACCGTATCGTTTGGAAATGGGTAGCCGCTTGAAAACCCGGCGCGGCGCGAATTTGTATGACTATTGGCGCGATACGCTATCCAAGGCTTTGAATGCGCAGGCGGCCAAGGTCGGCAGCGATGTTTTGGTCAACTGCGCCAGTCAGGAATATTTTGGTGCGGTTGCGCCAAAGGCGCTGAAGCTGCGGGTGATTACGCCGCAGTTCATGGAAGATAAAGGCGATGGCAAAGGTCCGAAGATCGTTAGCTTTTTCGCCAAAAAAGCACGGGGTGCGATGGCGCGTTTCATTGTGCAAAATCGGCTGACCGATCCGGATGCGATCCGAGGGTTTGAGGCGGGCGGCTATGCCTGGCAAAAAGAACAATCCACCCCAGATCGTCCGGTTTTTGTGCGTCCCTATCCGGTGGCCTGAACGGGTTCTGCGGGCGACGGGGGTAAAATACCGTCGCGATGGGCGGCCTCAATCTGTGCGATAATCGCTGGTTTGCGCAGTGGTTTGGTCAGATAATGATCTAGCCCAGCGGCCAAAATGCCCTTGTCGTCCCCATCCATTGCATGAGCTGTCATGGCCACAATCGGCACATGCCCCCCCGTGGTGGCCTCAAGCGCGCGAATGGCCTTTGTGGCTTCCTTCCCATCCATTTTGGGCATCGAGATATCCATGAATATGATGTCGGGGCGAAGTTCCTGAAATAATTTGACAGCTTTTTCACCATTGCCAGCAAATGTCAGATCAATGTCTAAATCTTTGATCATTTTGCGGAACACCAGCTGATTGGTCTTGTTGTCTTCAGCTGCCAAGACGCGCATTTTCCGCAGTTCGGTGGGGGCGACAGCGGGCGGGGTGATCACTAATGCCTCCAACTGCGCAAACAGTTCTTGTCGCGGCAAAGGTTTTTGCAGAACGCCTTGCAGATGAACCCGTGCGGGGTCTTTTTCAGCGAGGCTGGGGTTTGAACTGAGCAATAAGATCGGCACCGCGCTGCCCGTGGCACGCACCGCTTCGGCCAGTTCAAGCCCGTCCATATCTGGCATGTTGTGATCCGTCAGGATCAGATCAACATTATCATCTAATTCCGTCAATGCCGCAGCGCCGCTTGGGCAACTGATCACACCGACGCCCAATTGTTCCAATTGCCGTTCTAAAATGGTGCGGTTGATTGCGATGTCATCGACAATCATAACGCGGCGCAATCCGGTCGGCAGGGCGTGATATTCCGGACGTAAGGCACCCGCTGGCGGCAACTCAAGTTTGAAACCAAAGCAGGATCCAACCCCTTCTTCCGACGTGACCCAGATGCTCCCACCCATCATGTCAATCAGACGTTGAGAGATGGCAAGGCCAAGGCCGGTACCGTCAAACTGACGGTTGCGTTCATTTTCAACCTGATTGAATTCTCCAAAGATGTGATCGACCATATTTTCTGGAATACCAATGCCGGTATCTTCGATCGCGATGTGTAATGAGACCGTATTTTTGGCCTCGTCCGGTACGCCAGTGACTCGCACCAACACATGGCCTTTGGTGGTGAATTTGACTGCATTGCCCACAAGATTGGTCAGTACCTGACGAACACGGCCCGGATCTCCGATCACCTCAGTTGGCATGAACATGTCGTAATCTAAAAGCAGAGACAGACCCTTGTTGCGCGCAGAGGTCTGGAGCAGCATGAGAACCTCTTGAATCGCGCGCTCAAGGTCAAAGGGTTCAGGGTGCAGGTCAAGTTTTTTGGCCTCGATCTTGGAATAGTCAAGCACATCGTTGATGATCACCAACAGCGCTTCGCCTGAATTTTTGATCGTATCGACATACAGTTGTTGTTCACCGGTCAGTTCAGTGTCTTTCAGCACATCCGCCATGCCCACGACGCCATTCATCGGTGTCCTGATCTCATGGCTCATATTAGCGAGGAAGGCCGATTTGGCTCGGTTAGCGCCCTCGGCCGTCAGGCGCGCTTCTTTCAGTTGCTTTTGGTACTGCACGGTTTCGGTAATGTTCAAGCCTAACGACACCAGATCACCGCCCGGTCCGCGCTGGTCGATAAATTTGATATAGGCACCATCCCACAACCGTAGGACAATCGGTTCAGGCTCGGCCAGCTTCAGCCGTTCGGTCATCATCTCGCGCCAAGCCGTTGGTGCCATACCGTCGAGATGTACGATACCTTCATCGGTTAGTGCTTGCAGGATCGTGACATAGTTCACGCCCGGTTTGATATCTTCAAGGCCATCGAAAACGCTGAGGTAGGCGCGATTGGCGATGATCATCTGATTGTCAGAATCGAAAAAGGCAAAACCGTCTTTGATTGTCTCAATCGAATGCCACAACCGTCGCTCTGCGATCTCAATCTTTTGGTTCGCTGCCGTAAGGTCGGATTTGACCCGCTGGTTCTCTCCGCGAATGTTCTCAACCTCGGCGCGGGTTTCGACAATTTCCTCGGTCAATTGTTGGGCGTGTTTTCCCAATTTTCGATTGGCCGCAAACAATTCCGCCTGTTTCAGTTCGAGCATGCGTTCAGCTGCAAGGCGACTGCGCCGCTCTTCGGTCAGTTTGTTTGCAAGGCTCATCCACCACTCCGATGTGGGCGTTCATTCGTGAAACGCAGACTGAGCCAACAGGGTGAACATATGTTTAAGGAGTGCTCAGGCACTTGCCCGAAACGGGGTCACATGGCACGATGGCTGCATTCCAAATGGAGATTGTCATGAGTCCTTTCCGCGTGCTGCGTTTGATTTTTATCATCCCGATTATTTTAGCAATGCCAGC
>JBPOFE010000055.1:0-19201 GCA_051252035.1 Sulfitobacter sp. | reverse complement strand
CTTTCCAGCGCGTCAAAGCCATAGCGATGATAGACCGCCGCAATTTTCGCCAGCATTTCAGCGCGCTGCGTCACCTCAGCACCGAAATAATCACGAAAGCCCTTGGGCGTCTCTGCCTTGGGGCGCGGGGTCTTTTTTGGCTTGGCCATGTTTGATGATCCTTGATGCGTGAACGCGCGCCCCGCGTCTAGCGCAAGGCCCACATAAGGGCAAGCAAACCGCTTTATCTTGGGGCAAATGGCATGCTATGGCGCGCCCATGGAAAAGCTCGAAGAACAAATTGCCCACCTGAGCCGCACGGTCGATGACCTGTCGGATATTGTCGCGCGCCAAGAGGCCGAAATTGTCACGCTAAATCGCCGGGTGCATATGTTGATGCAGCGCGAAGGTGAACGCGAGGCGTCTGCGTCAGGTGGTATCGTGGTTGGTGACGAGCGTCCGCCGCATTACTAATCGCGCGCATTTTACGAAATTTCCGGCTTACCCGTTCGACTTGATGGCACTCGCCACAACTTCACCATCATGGACCAACAGCTCGGACCAGCGCGCGGAATTGCCAAAACTGTCATAGGCGCTGATGAAAAACGTGGTTTTCTCCAGTCGCCTGATCTTTGACCCACAAGGCTTGCCCGGACGCGCGCCACATACCCGGGCTTTCACTTTTTCATAAGCCTCATCTGTGGCCGCGACGGTCAAGTGCTGACCCGCAGGCCCATAGTGCAGCGCCTCATAGCTTGACGGCGCGCCCAATAACACATTTGCCGCTGTGATCTGCCGGGGGCAGCCATCGCTGAACCCCGTGATGTAATAGGTCCGCGCCACCGCCGACCCCGGCGCTGAATCATACAGCGCATAGCCTTTGGCCACAGGTTGATCCACTTTTTGGCCCAGCGATTTGCCCTTGGCATCACAGACCCGCGCCACCACACCATAAGGCAATACGGTGCCAAATGGCGTAGTTTGCGCATCCGTATCACTGGCTGATGTGTCATTATTGGAAGATGCATTGCGTCGGAATAACCCCAATACACCACCGCGTTTCTTTGGCTCTGGGACTGTTTGAATTGGCGCGGCAACCGCGCCCGTCGCCGCAGCGGTGCCAAAAAATCCTTCGCGCGCGATTTCCTCTTCGGTGGGGGCAACCCGCGTTGCCATCTCATCATCCGCCAGCTCAATATCCGAAATCCGGTCGATCCCTGCCAGCGGGTCGCCGCAAGCGGACAGCAACAGCACCACACCAGCAATGATCGCATGTTTCCGCATGATGTCCCCCCCCGTAATATCGGCCTTTGGGTAACGCAAAGGTGCCGCGCCGTCCACTCACGCGACGACCAAGCGGTCGGAACAGCGAAATCTCGCGTTAGATTTCTTCGACTTCCATCACCCCTTCGAGGGACCGAATGGCACCTTTGATTTGAGGTGTAACCGGGAATTCCAAACCAAGATCAACTTCAACTTCGCCGGGCAGGCTTGGGTCCATCAGGCAGAATTGCACTGGTCCGCGTCCCGCGGATTTTGCCGCTTTGCGCGCGCCTTCCAACACATCAGACACCGCCGCGATGGCATCCGCAGCGGTGATAAACACCTTCAATCCAATATTGCTGACATCCGCAACGGCCAGTTCAACAGGGGCAACAGAGCGGCCGAGCAGCTTGAGCTGATCCGCCTCCATCGTCGCCTCAACCGTCACGATCACCTTCGATCCCGTCTCAAGGTGATCCCGCGCGGCCTCAAGCGTATCAGAGAACAATGTGACCTCATAAGCGCCCGTCGGGTCCGACATCTGTGCAAAGGCAAAGCGGTTGCCGCGTGCCGACTTACGCTCCTGCCGTCCGGCCACAACTCCGACCAGTCGCGCGTTCATCGCACCACGCTCAGACACTTTTTCGGTCAGATCATCCAGCGTCATAAACGGCACACCGCGATCGTTGCCCCATTTGCGTTTCAGCGGCGTCATGTAATCATCCAGCGGATGCCCCGAGAGGTAAAACCCTACCGCCTTAAATTCTTCGGTCAGCCGCTCGGCGGCCTCCCAATCATCGCAGGGAAACATACGGGGTTCTGGCAGGTCATCGCCTGCTTCACCAAACAGCGATACTTGATTGCTGGCTTTCTGTTCATGGATTGCAGCGGAATAGTTCACCAATGGATCAAGCGCTTGGAACACCCGGTGACGGTTCGGATCAAGCTGATCAAACGCACCGGATCGCGCCAGCATTTCCAGTGGACGTTTGCCCACACGTTTCAGATCAACACGCCGCGCCAGATCAAACAGCGTTGCAAAGGGGCGGTCCACCCCTTCAACCTTACGCCCCTCGGTGATCAGTTTCATCGCCTCGACGCCAACATTTTTTAGCGCGCCCAGCGCATAGACCAACGCATTATCCACGACCTTAAACGTCGCATCGGAGCGGTTCACACAAGGCGGCACCCATGGCAATTCCATGCGTTTGCGGACTTCTTCAAAATACACGGCCAGCTTGTCGGTCAGGTGGATATCGCAGTTCATCACACCGGCCATGAATTCGACCGGGTGGTTCGCTTTCAGCCATGCAGTTTGGTAACTGACCACCGCATAGGCGGCGGCGTGGGATTTGTTGAAACCGTAGTTGGCGAATTTTTCCAACAAATCGAAAACCTCGGTGGCTTTCTTCTTGTCGACGCCATTTTCCATCGCGCCTTTTTCGAATTTCGGGCGTTCCTTGGCCATTTCCTCGGCGATTTTTTTACCCATCGCACGGCGCAGCAAGTCCGCACCACCAAGGCTATATCCCGCCATGACCTGCGCGATCTGCATCACCTGTTCCTGATAGACGATAATGCCTTGGGTTTCGGCGAGGATATGGTCGATTGAAGGGTGGATCGATTCCAATTCCTTGAGACCGTTCTTCACCTCACAATAGGTCGGAATATTCTCCATCGGGCCGGGACGATAGAGCGCCACCAAGGCCACGATATCTTCGATACACGTCGGCTTCATGCGCTTGAGCGCATCCATCATACCGCTGGATTCCACTTGGAACACAGCCACGGTTTTGGCGCTGGCGTAGAGTTTATAGGATGCCTCATCATCCAATGGAATCGTCGCGATATCGTCGATCAATCCTTCAACAGGTTCAAACAACTCCGTGCCGTCCTGCGCGATATGCAGATGCCGCCCGGACGCCTGGATCTGGTCCACTGCGTTTTGGATAACGGTTAGGGTTTTAAGACCCAGAAAGTCGAACTTGACCAGCCCGGCCTGTTCCACCCATTTCATGTTGAACTGCGTGGCGGGCATGTCGGATCGCGGATCTTGGTACAGCGGCACCAGCGCATCCAGCGGCCTGTCGCCGATCACCACCCCCGCCGCGTGGGTCGAGGCGTTGCGCAGCAGCCCTTCGACCTGTTGGCCGTATTCCAACAGCCGTGCAACAACCTCTTCGTTCTTGGCCTCCTCGCGCAAACGCGGCTCATCCGCCAACGCCTTTTCGATGGACACGGGTTTGACACCTTCAACGGGGATCATCTTGCTCAAGCGGTCAACTTGCCCATAAGGCATCTGCAAAACCCGGCCAATATCGCGCACTGCCGCTTTGGACAGCAACGCACCAAAGGTGATGATCTGCCCCACCTTGTCGCGGCCATATTTGTCCTGCACATAGCGGATCACCTCTTCACGGCGATCCATGCAAAAATCGATATCAAAATCGGGCATCGACACGCGTTCAGGGTTCAAAAACCGCTCAAACAGCAAGTTATAGCGCAGCGGATCAAGGTCTGTGATGGTCAGCGCATAGGCCACCAAAGACCCCGCGCCGGAGCCACGGCCCGGCCCCACCGGGATATGATTGTCCTTGGCCCATTTAATGAAATCCGCAACGATCAGAAAATATCCGGGGAACCCCATGCCCTCAATGATACCCAGCTCAAAATCCAGCCGTTTTTCGTATTCTTCGACACTGACGGCATGCGGGATCACGGCCAATCGTTCTTTCAGCCCCGCATGGGCCTGTGCCTTCAATTCCTCAATCTCGTTGTCCGCAAACTTTGGCAGGATCGGATCGCGGCGATAGGCCATAAAAGCGCAGCGTTTGGCGATCTCAACGGTGTTGGCCACCGCTTCGGGCAGATCAGCAAACAGCGTTACCATCTCGGTCTGTGTCTTGAAATAATGCTGCGCCGTCAGCCGTCTGCGCGCCTCTTGCTGATCGACATACGCCCCGTCGGCGATACAGATCAGCGCATCATGCGCCTCGTACATCTTGGCATCGGGGAAATAGACATCATTGGTCGCCACCAACGGGATATCCATGGCATAGGCCATCTCGACCAAGCCACGTTCGGTTAGACGCTCATTCTCTGGCTGGCCATCTTCGCCGGGATGACGCTGCAACTCAACATACAACCTGTCGCCAAACGCCCCCTGCAACCGCGCCATCAAGGCTTCTGCCGCAGGACGCTGTGCATTTTGCAACAATTGCCCCACCGGCCCGTTTGGCCCACCCGTCAGACATATTATGCCCGCCGCATGGCGCTCCAGCTCATCCACCGTCACTTCTGGCCGCGCGCCGCCCTTGTCGATATAGAGACACGAGTTCAGCTTCATCAGGTTCTCATAGCCACCCTCGGATTGCGCCAGCAAAACCACAGGTGCCGGATCACGCGGACGCTCCCCGGCCTGCGCCGTGACATAGGCCAGATCGACCTGACAACCGATGATCGGCTGCACGCCAGCCCCTGCCATCGCAACAGAGAACTCCAACGCCGCGAACATGTTGTTGGTATCGGTCAGCGCCATCGCGGGCATGCCCGCTTTGCGACACATCTCAGGCAGCTTTTTCAGCCGCAATGCACCTTCCAGCAAAGAGTACTCGGAATGGGTGCGCAGGTGAATGAATCGGGGGTCATTTGACATGCCGCCAGACTAGTGGAACGGCGGGGCATCTGCCAGAGGGTGATATAGATGATTCATCGATCATGCGCCCGCTCCACCGAATCCTATTATCATCGGATCATTGAAACTGTTTGGCTGAATCGTGCAAAAAACGAATTGTGTAAAGAACATGATACGTTCATAACCCTCTGATAGAGTGGCAAGATATTCCGTATCTCTGGCAGCATTTTTAGCAGTCGATCGTTGCAAAATATGCATCTGATCGCAGGGCTATCAATTAGAAGTTGCCAGAACGGACAACTGCCGACTACGCTTTGACACAACCGCCGCACCGCGTTCTTTGTCGCATAGAACGCTGCGCATCATGGCATGTATACCGCGTCGAAAGACATCAGATGAACATTACATTTCTTCTCAATGGCGAAGCTGTATCGCTCACCAATGTCTCACCCACCACCACCTTGCTTGACTGGCTGCGCGAGGAACGTGGACTGACCGGCACGAAAGAAGGCTGCAACGAAGGTGATTGTGGCGCATGTTCGGTGATGATCACAGATCAGAACGGGTCGCGCGCCCTAAATGGCTGCATTTTGTTTCTGCCTCAGATCAACGGCAAACATGTCACGACGGTCGAAGGGATCGCCGCCCCCGACGGCACCTTGCACCCGGTACAACAGACCATGATCGACCATCACGGAAGCCAGTGTGGGTTTTGCACCCCAGGTTTTGTCGTCTCCATGGCCACCGCCCATCTGAACGGCGCAACCGATCACGATATCCAGCTGGCGGGCAACTTATGTCGCTGCACCGGATACGCCCCGATCATCCGCGCGGCAGAAGCCGCAAAAGACGCGCCAGTGCCAGAGCACTTAAAAAACCTTTCCCTTCATTGTTCCACAAATACTGCCGGGGTGTCTGAGGGGCTGTCCCCTCAGGTCGTCCAGCCAAACTCGGCGGATGAATTGGCCACGTGGTATGCCGCAAATCCCGATGCGACCTTGATTGCCGGGGCCACCGATGTCGGCCTTTGGGTCACCAAGCAATTCCGTGATCTGGGTGCTGTCGCCTTCCTCAATCAATGCGAAGACCTGCGCGGCATTACTGAAACAGACCATGAAATCCGCATCGGTGCGATGACATCGCTTACGGATTGTGAGACCACGATTGAACGGCACCACCCCAGCTTTGCCGCAATGATCCGTCGCTATGCCTCTGTACAGGTGCGCAATGCCGCAACGCTTGGCGGGAACATCGCCAATGGCTCACCCATCGGCGATGGCCCACCCGCATTGATCGCTCTGGGTGCCACATTACACCTGCGTCACGGCGACACGCGGCGTGACCTTCCGCTTGAGGATTTCTTCATCGACTATGGCAAGCAAGACCGCAAACCCGGCGAATTCGTCGAAGCCGTCAGCTTTCCGAAACAAGCCGACACGCTGCGCTGTTATAAGCTCAGCAAACGCTTTGATCAGGACATTTCCGCTGTCTGCGGCTGTATTTCGATCACGGGTGACGGCAAAACCATCCATACTGCGCGGCTTGCCTATGGCGGCATGGCGGGCACGCCAAAACGCGCAACTGCTGCCGAGGCGGCATTGGTGGGTCAACCCTATCGCGAAGAGATCATTCAAGCGGCCATGGCTGCGATGGCCGAAGATTTTCAACCTCTCTCGGACATGCGCGCCTCCGCCGCCTACCGCCTGCAAACCGCGCAGAACATGCTGCTGCGGTATTTCCATGAAACCATGGGCGTGAACACCGATCTGCACGAGGTGACATCATGACCGTTGCAAAACCTCTGCCCCATGATGCCGCCCGCCTGCATGTCACCGGGGCCGCGCGCTACGTTGACGATATTCCGACACCACGCGGCACATTGCACTTGGCCTTTGGGCTAAGCACGGTTGCGGCTGGCACTATAACGGCAATGGACCTTGAGGCGGTCAAAGCCGCACCCGGTGTGGTTGCGGTTCTGACAGCTGATGATCTGCAACATGATTGCGATGTGTCGCCCTCGAACCACGATGAACCCCTGCTTGCGACGGGGACCGTGCATTACATCGGTCAACCATTGTTTCTGGTGATCGCCACAAACCATCTCGCCGCGCGACATGCGGCGCGAATGGGTGAAATCAAAATCACCCAAACCACCCCGATCCTGAGCATCGAAGATGCAATGGCGGCCAATGCCCGTTTTGAAGACGGCCCCCGCATCTATCAAAAAGGCGATGCGGTGGCGGCGCTAAAATCCGCCAAGCAAACCCTCACAGGCAGCCTCAATATCGGCGGACAGGAACATTTCTATCTCGAAGGTCAGGCCGCCCTCGCCCAACCGCAGGACAACGGCGATATCGGCATTCATTCCTCAACCCAACACCCGACGGAAATTCAGCACAAGGTTGCCCATGCCATCGGCAAACCGATGCATGCCGTGCGCGTCGAAATCCGCCGCATGGGGGGCGGGTTTGGTGGCAAGGAAAGCCAAGGCAACGCGCTTGCCGTGGCCTGTGCCGTGGCGGCGCAACTGACGGGCAAACCCTGCAAAATGCGCTATGACCGTGATGACGATATGATCGTCACGGGCAAACGTCATGATTTCCGCGTGGATTATACCGTTGGATTTGATGAAACGGGTGTCATCACCGCGCTCGATTTCACGCAATATGCCCGCTGCGGCTGGGCGATGGACCTCAGCTTGCCCGTGGCCGACCGCGCGATGCTGCATGCGGACAATGCCTATAACCTCGACCACATTCGCATCACCTCGCATCGGCTCAAAACCAACACACAAAGCGCCACCGCGTTTCGCGGGTTTGGCGGGCCGCAAGGTGTGGTCGGTATCGAAAAAGTCATGGACCACATCGCGCATCATCTTGGCGCGGACCCGCTGGCGGTACGCCGGCTCAATTATTACGCGGATAATGACGCAACCGTCACTGTTGCCGAGACCGGAACGGCCATTGACCACCGCACACCACCGCATGTTGAAACGGATTTGACATCGCGCGGGGCGCCGCCCGCACCGACGCAACACCGACGTGATACCGACGTGATACCGACAGCCCCCGAGGGCGTTCAAACCACGCCCTATCACCAGCCCATTACCGACTGTATCATCAACGCGCTGACCGACAGATTGGCCGAAACATCCGACTACAAAACCCGCCGCGCGGCGATTAAAAAGTGGAACGCCGATCAACCGATCCTCAAACGTGGCATTGCGCTCACTCCGGTGAAATTTGGCATCTCCTTTACCCTCACCCACCTCAACCAAGCGGGTGCATTGGTGCATGTCTATCAAGATGGTTCTGTTCACCTGAACCACGGCGGCACAGAGATGGGACAAGGGTTGTTTCAGAAGGTCGCACAGGTCGCAGCATCACGCTTTGGTCTGCCACTCGACGCGATAAAGATCACCGCAACGGACACAGGCAAAGTTCCCAATACATCCGCTACCGCTGCGTCCTCGGGCTCAGATCTTAATGGTATGGCCACCAAGATCGCTTGTGACACTATACGTGAGCGTATGGCGGATCATCTGGCCGAACGTTATCAGGTCAAGCCTGCACATGTGATCTTCGAAGACGGCATGGTCGCTGTCGGCAGCGAGACCATAACTTTCGCCCAAGCCGCTGCTTCTGCTTATGAAAACCGCATTTCGCTGTCTGCGACAGGCTTCTACAAAACCCCCGATATCGAATGGGACCGCATTAAAGGCCGGGGCCGCCCGTTTTATTACTTCGCCTATGGCGCGGCCGTCACCGAAGTGGTGGTCGATACGCTGACCGGGGAAAACCGCATCTTGCGTACCGATATCCTGCATGATGCGGGTGCGTCGCTGAACCCCGCATTGGACATTGGCCAACTTGAAGGCGGTTATGTGCAAGGCGCGGGATGGCTGACCACTGAAGAATTGGTATGGGATGATCAAGGCGCGCTCAAAACCCATGCACCATCGACCTATAAAATTCCTGCCTGCTCGGACCGTCCTGACGTGTTTAATGTGGCCCTTTGGGACGCGCCGAACCGGGTCGACACGATTTATCGGTCAAAGGCCGTGGGGGAACCACCGCTGATGTTGGGTATATCTGCACTCATGGCGCTGTCGGATGCGGTAAATGCCTGTGGTAATACCTATGGCGATCTGCAAACACCCGCGACCGCCGAGGCAGTGCTGGCCGCCGTACAAAGGGCGCGCGCGTGACCGAGGTTTTTGTTCAAATCATCGACACCAAAGGGTCCGCACCCCGCGACGCCGGGACCGCGATGAAGGTGACCATGGAGGCTACCGAAGGAACAATCGGCGGCGGCACGCTGGAATATCGCGCCATCGCATTTGCGCGCGACTTGATCGCGAATGACGCGGCTGACACGATACGCACCTATGCGCTTGGTCCAAACCTTGGCCAATGCTGTGGTGGGTCGGTCAAACTGCGCTTTACCCGTGAAATATGTGCGACTGATGCGACGGTTTTTGACGGTCATCTCACAACAGACCACCGCGTCCATGCAGAATACCTTTGGCTGTGGGGGGCCGGGCATGTCGGTCGAGCGGTTGTGCAGGCCGCACCACCGCAAGCGTTCAAGATCACTTGGATCGACACGGCCCTGAATCGCTTCCCCGACCAAATCCCCGCGCATGTAACGGCAATCCCAGCCGTTGAAATGACACTCCTGGCACACCGCGCGCCCACCGATGCGCATCACCTGATTTTCACCTATTCGCACGACATTGATCTGGCGCTTTGCGCTGCGTTACTCAAACGTGGTGCGGCATCCATTGGATTGATTGGGTCTGATACGAAATGGACCCGTTTTACCAAACGCCTGCGGGAGATGGGATGCGACCCCTCGCCAATCACTTGCCCGATTGGCGACAAATCTCTGGGCAAACATCCGCAAAAGATTGCCAGTGGTGCGATTGCGGAACTGCTGCATATGACCCAACAAAAGGCGAGCGCATGACCGACACCCCATTTTTGAGCCTCTCTGGCCTGACCAAAGCCTATCCCGGAGTTATCGCCAACAGTGATGTTTCGCTGAACATCGCACCCGGCGAGGTGCATGCCCTCTTGGGGGAAAACGGTGCCGGAAAATCAACGCTGGTCAAAATGATCTATGGGTTGGTGAAACCCGATGCAGGTCAGATGCTGATGAATGGGGCGGCTTTTGCGCCCTCTGAGCCGCGTGCCGCACGCGCCTCGGGGGTCGGCATGGTGTTCCAACATTTTTCGCTGTTTGATGCGCTTACAGTGGCTGAAAACATCGCATTGGGCATGGAAAATGCCCCAAAAATGGGTGAGCTGTCACAGCAAATTCGCGATGTCTCAGATACCTATGGACTGCCATTATCACCCGACCGTGTGGTCGGCGATCTTTCAGCGGGTGAACGGCAGCGGGTTGAGATCATTCGCTGTCTTCTACAGGAGCCAAAACTGTTGATCATGGACGAACCCACATCGGTTCTGACCCCGCAAGAGGTTGAAATTCTGTTCAAAACCCTGCGCAAACTCAGTGCAGAAGGCACTGCGATTCTGTATATTTCGCACAAGCTCGAAGAAATTCGCAGCCTGTGTGACAGTGCTACGATTCTACGATTGGGCAAGGTTGTGGGAGAATGTACTCCGTCCGAAACATCCGCCCGCGACATGGCCGAGATGATGGTTGGCACAGTATTGCAAACGCCCACACGCGCAGGCAAAACGCCCGGTGATGTCGTGCTGGAACTCAAGGCACTTTCGGCGAAATCGCCCAGCGCCTTTGGCATGCCGCTGCGCGAGATTTCTGTGCAGGTGCGACGCGGTGAAGTGTTGGGCATCGGTGGCGTCGCCGGTAACGGTCAAGATGAATTGCTCGCGGCACTATCGGGCGAGATGCTGACCGCGCCGGGGATGGTAAATTTTGAAGGCCGCGACGTCAGCTTGCTTGGCCCCACGCCGCGCCGCGCCATGGGTATCCTGACCGCCCCCGAAGAACGTCTGGGCCATGCCGCCGCACCTGATATGTCGCTGACAGAAAATGCGATGCTGACCGGGGCAGCGCGTGAAGGACTGGACAAGAGCGGTATGCTGAACTGGCCCGCGGCACGGCGGTTTGCGGAAAAGATCATCGCGGATTTTGACGTCCGTACCCCCGGTCCCGGCAATGCCGCGCGGTCCCTATCGGGCGGGAACCTGCAGAAGTTCGTGATCGGGCGGGAAGTGCTGCAACGTCCCGATTTGCTAGTGGTGAACCAACCCACATGGGGCGTCGATGCCTCTGCTGCCGCATCAATCCGGCAAGCGTTGTTGGATTTGGCCGAGAACGGCACCGCGCTGATTGTGATTTCGCAGGATTTGGATGAACTCATGGAAATTTCGGACCGTTTCGCCGCATTGAACGAAGGGCGGCTTTCTGAGCCACGGCCCGCACAAGGGCTGACGGTGGATGAAATTGGCCTGATGATGGGTGGTGCCCACGGAATGGAGGTGGCGCATGTTTGATCCATTGGATGCATGTATTCTTAGAACAATGAAATGGGGCGTTCGCGCATGATTATCTTGGAAAAGCGCCCGGAACCGAGCCGCAAAATTTCGCTGGCCACGCCTTTGCTGGCCGTGCTGGCCACCATGTTCTTTGGCGGGCTGTTGTTCATGGCATTGGGAAAGCCGCCAATTCAGTCGATCCTGACGATTTTCTGGGAGCCGCTGTTTGGTGAGTTTGCTTTTTATTATCGGCCTCAATTGCTGATCAAAGGTGCGCCTCTGGTGTTGATCGCCATCGGCCTGTCGCTAGGGTTCAAAGCCGGTATCTGGAATATCGGGGCCGAAGGGCAGTACATCATGGGTGCGCTGTTTGGGGCGGCGATGGGGTTGGCGTTTTATCCGCTGGATTTCTGGTACATCTTTCCATTGATGGTCATGGCGGGCGCGTTTGGCGGTTGGCTTTGGGCGATAATCCCGGCGTTTCTCAAGGTGCGCTTTGGCACCAATGAGATTTTGGTGTCACTGATGCTGGTTTATGTTGCTGAGCAGTTTTTGGCGTCCATGTCCTTGGGGTTACTGAAAAATCCCGAAGGGTTCGGTTTTCCCGGGTCGCGTAATTTACAACAATATGATGCCGCGTTTAACGCGGAGTTGATCGAAGGGTCCGGCATGCATTGGGGCGTGGTTGCAGCATTGATTGCCGTGATCTTTGCTTATGTACTGCTGACCAAACATCGCCTCGGCTTTGCCATCCGTGTCACAGGGGAGGCCCCGCGTGCTGCTAAATTTTCAGGCGTGAATCCAACGCGGTTGATCCTGTTCTGCATGGGCATGTCTGGGCTGCTGGCAGGTCTTGCGGGCATGTTTGAGGTGTCAGGCCCGGCGGGTCAGGTCACGATTGATTTTAATGTGGGTTACGGATTTACCGCGATTATCGTCGCGTTTCTGGGGCGGTTGCATCCAGTTGGCATTTTGCTTGCCGGGGGGCTGATGGCGCTGACCTATATCGGCGGCGACATTGCGCAAAGCAATCTGGGCCTGCCCGCTGCTGCCATTCAAGTGTTTCAGGGCATGTTGTTGTTCTTTCTATTAGCGCTGGATGTTTTAACCAATTATCGACTGCGGCTTGGCCGTGGGGAGGTGGCATAATGGATCTCTCAGCAATCAACCCACTCCTGTTTATCGCAGGGTTCCTCGTCGCCGCGACGCCACTGATCTTTGCCGCCATGGGCGAATTGGTCGTCGAAAAATCCGGTGTGCTGAACCTCGGCGTTGAAGGCATGATGATCACCGGGGCGATCTGTGGCTTTGCCACGGCTGTTGAAACTGGATCACCCTTGTTGGGCTTTGTCGCCGCAGCGGTAGGGGGCGCGCTGCTTAGCCTGCTGTTCGCGTTTCTCACGCAAATAACGCTGGCAAATCAGGTCGCTTCTGGCCTTGCGCTCACGCTCTTTGGTTTGGGGCTGTCTGCGCTGCTGGGGCAATCTTATGTTGGCGTCAAACCACCGCGTTTGGGTGATATCAACTTTGGCCCGCTCGCGGATATTCCGGTGATTGGCCCAATCCTGTTTACCCACGACATCATACTTTACCTCGGTATTGTGCTGGTTGCGGTGGTCTGGGCGATGCTGAAATACACCCGCGCGGGGTTGATCCTGCGTGCGGTGGGTGAAAGCCATGATGCAGCGCATGCTTTGGGCTATAAGGTCGTGCGCATTCGGACACTGGCCATCATGTTTGGCGGTGCCTGCGCAGGCATTGGCGGTGCCTATATTTCGCTGATCCGAGTACCGCAATGGACCGAGGGCATGACCGCGGGCGTGGGCTGGATCGCCCTTGCGCTGGTTGTCTTTGCCTCATGGAAACCATGGCGCTTGCTGCTAGGTGCCTATCTTTTTGGCGGCATCACACAATTGCAGCTGAATCTACAGGGGGCAGGCGTTGCCATTCCGGTCGAGTATCTGGCAATGTCGCCCTATGTTATCACCATCATCGTTTTGGTGATCCTCTCTGCGGACAAGTCAGCGGCACCTGCCTCGCTTGGTCGTAATTTCCACGCCTCAAGCTAGGGGCCAATATTAAACACCGCCCACAATCGGGCAAAACAACGGGGAAGTACTATGAAACTATCTGCACTTTTTACCGGGGCCGTGCTGGCACTGGGTCTGGCGACAGCGGCGGCCGCTGATGGCCATGGCAAAACCAAGGTCGGCTTTGTCTATGTCGGCCCAATTGGGGACGGCGGCTGGACGCACGAGCATGACAAAGGCCGTCTGGCGGTCGAAAAAGAATTCGGCGATGCAGTTGAAACTGTCTATGTCGAAAACGTTGCCGAAGGTCCGGACTCTGAGCGTGTGATGACCCAGATGGCACTGGACGGTGCCGACCTGATTTTCACCACCTCGTTCGGCTATATGGATCCGACGATCAACGTCGCCAAAAAGTTCCCGAAGGTGAAGTTTGAACACGCAACGGGCTATAAGCGCGCCGACAACGTCGCCACCTATTCCGCACGTTTCTACGAAGGTCGCGCCATTCAGGGCCACATCGCGGGTTCGATGACTGAGTCCAACATCGTCGGCTATATCGGCTCATACCCGATCCCCGAAGTGATCCGTGGCATCAACTCTGCCTTCATCCATGCGCGCAAGGTAAACCCTGATGTGCAGTTCAAAATCGTTTGGGCCTACACATGGTTTGACCCGGCAAAAGAGGCAGACGCCGCCAAGGTTCTGATCGAACAGGGTGCGGATGTGATCTTGCAGCACACTGATTCAACTGCTCCACAGGCCGCTGCACAAGAAGCGGGCAATGTGATCACCTTTGGTCAGGCGTCGGATATGGCGCAATATGCACCTAAGCCACGGGTATCGTCGATCATTGACGATTGGGCACCGTACTACATCGCCCGTACCAAGGCCGTGATGGATGGCACATGGGAAAGCAAAGACACATGGGACGGCATCGGCGCTGGCATGGTTGGTATCGGTGAAATTTCCGATGCGGTGCCCGCGAACGTCAAAGAAGAAGCATTGGCGTTGAAAGCCTCTCTCGCAGATGGGTCATATCACCCGTTTACGGGTCCGCTGAACAAGCAGGACGGTTCAGTGTTCTTGGAAGATGGTGCAACTGCCGATGATGGCACGCTGGCAGGCATGAACTTCTATGTCGAAGGCATTGAAGGCGACATTCCGCAATAAGCGCTGACCAACAAAACAGTGAAAGGGCTGGCGGAAACGCTGGCCCTTTTTCTTTGACTTCACGCTCCTTTTTATACCGCCTTCTCTTTCAGGCGGGTGCGGCGTAACTCCCGTCCGGCCCATGCACCTCTGTGCCTTCCAACGCGGGCGAAAATACACAGATCAGGGTCAGCGCTTCGCCGCCCTTCGGCACATGTACCTCATGTCGATCATGCGCATCGGGTGCATAAAGCGTGCCGGGCCGAATGACATGCCGCGCGCCGCTCTCCCCTTCGATCACGACCCCCTCACCCGCGATGCAGTAACAGGCTTCGATGTGATGCTTGTATTCCAACCGCAACACCGCACCGGGCAATACCTGTGTTTCCGTCATCGAAAACCCCATGCCATCCGATTTCACGAGCAAACGCAGCGAGGTCCATCCCGGCCCTGCTGCATCACGCGCCGTCCCAGTCAAAGCTGCTTTCTCGCGTATGATCATCTGGCGAACCTCCCCGTTGCACAACCTCCCGCAGCATGCCACCAATTGGCCATGAAACACACCCTTACCAGTCCAAATGGCACGCCCGCCAGCCGTCTTGCTTTTGGCACCATGCAGTTTGGCGGCCGTGCCGATGCCGGTCAATCGCGCGCTATGTTTGACGCTTGCGTCGCGGCGGGGATCACGCATTTCGACACTGCGCATGTTTATACCGATGGCGCGTCTGAAACCCTGCTGGGAGGGTTTCTGGGTGATCGGCGTGAGGGGCTGATTATTGCGACCAAAGCGGCGTACAATGGCGGGTCGGGTCGGGACAATATCCTGACTTCGGCTGAGACATCGCGCCGCCGCATGAACCTCGACACGCTCGACGTGCTCTATCTGCACCGATTTGATCCTGACACCGATCTGCACGAGAGCTTTCAAGCCTTTGCAGACCTTAAGACACGTGGGCATATCCGGCACATCGGATTGTCCAACTTTGCCGCCTGGCAGGTGGTCAAAGCAGTGGGCGTTGCCGCAAAATTCGATCTTGAGGTCGCGGTGATCCAACCGATGTATAACCTTGTCAAACGGCAGGCCGAAGTGGAGATACTGCCGATGGCTGATGATCAGGGCATTCTGGTCGCACCCTATTCACCGCTTGGTGGCGGGTTGTTGACGGGCAAATATGTCGGGGGTGGCGTAGGGCGTCTGACCGAAGATCGCTCCTATGCGCTGCGATATGGCCCTGACGCAATGCACTGTTCCGCCAATGGTCTTGCTACTTTGGCCACAAAGTTCGGGACGCACCCCGCTACGCTTGCCGTGGCGTGGGCCGCTGCACATCCAACCGGGCCCACACCGATTATTTCGGCGCGCACTGTTGAGCAGTTGCAGCCCTCGCTTGCCGCGCTCAACTATGACATGACACCCGAAGTTTATGCCCGCATTGCCACGTTATCGCCGACACCACCGCCCGCCACCGATCGATTAGAGGAACAAATATGACGGATATCATTGTTATCGGCGGCGGCATTGCCGGGCTGTCCGCTGCGGCCCGCCTGTCTGCGGATGCCAATGTTACGGTTTTGGAAAGTGAAGCCGCGCTTGGCTATCACGCCTCTGGCCGCTCTGCCGCCTTGTTTGAGGAAAATTATGGCCTGCCCAGCACCATCGCGTTGAACAAGGCCAGTGCCGCCTATCATCGAGAGGTAAATGGCGGCTACCTCAGTCCGCGCGGCCTGTTGATATTGGGCCAACCCGATGAAGAGGCCACGTTCACTGAAGATTTGAACACCATGGGCGTGGACCGGATCACACCCGCCGAAGCGTTAGAATTGGTGCCGATTCTGAACCCGGACCGCATTGCCTATGCAGGTTATCACAACGCGGCCTATGACCTTGATACAGACCGGATGATACAGGATTTCGCCCGCGTGGTGCGCGGAAATGATGGGCAGGTAATCACCAATGCTCCCGTCCAGACCATTATCCGCGAGGTGGGCGGATGGCAGGTCACGGTTGGTGACAGCACATACACCGCACCCTTATTAGTCAATGCCGCGGGTGCGTGGGCCGATCAGATTGCCACGCTGGCGGGTGTTGCGCCCTTGGGCATTGTCCCGCACCGTCGGTCCATGGCACGGCTGCCCGCCCCCGGCGGGCATGATGTCAGCGGCTGGCCGATGTTCTTTGGCACGGGTGAAACTTGGTACGCCAAACCTGATGCGGGTGCGCTGTTGGTGTCCCCCGCTGACGAAGACGCGGTTGAACCACATGATGCATGGGCCGATGATATGGTGCTGGCCGAAGGATTGGCACGCTATGAAAATATGGTCACGGCACCTGTGACCCGCCTATTGACCTCATGGGCAGGATTGCGCAGCTTTTCCCCGGATCGGGCTTTGGTGTTGGGGCCTGAATCCAGTGACCCAAATTTCATCTGGTGCGCTGCGCAAGGCGGATATGGATTCCAAACCGCGCCCGCCGCCTCACAATTACTGGCTGATTTGGTGATGGGTCGCACACCTTCGTTGCCCGCCGATCTGGTTGCGCAATTGACCCCAGACAGATTGCGTAAGTGAGCCGCAAACTCCCCTCCAACGCCAGTGTCGCGACCACGCAGGGTGGTGCGAAACTGCACGCCCCCGCTGCGGCACGCAACACAGATGCCTTATCAGCCATGCTCTGCACCTATGCGCCTGCCCATGGCACGGCATTGGAGATCGCCAGCGGCACCGGGCAACATGTGGCCGCCTTCGCCAAAACGCTGCCAAACCTGCGCTGGCACCCGACAGAGATTGACGATGCCCGCCGCGCCAGCATTGATGCTTATGTCGCCGAGATGGGGTTGAACAATGTCGCCCTGGCCAAATACCTTGACGCGACGACATCCGGTTGGAGCATCGAACAACCGCCCTATGACCTGATCTTGCTGATCAATTTGTTGCACCTGATTTCTAGCGCTGAAACCACCACGCTGATCATCGAAGCATCAAAAGCCCTTACCCCCGGCGGCACCTTGATCCTCTATGGCCCGTTCAAACGCAGCGGCGTATTGACTAGCGCTGGTGACGCCAGATTTGACGCTGACCTCAAATCCGCCGACCCGGCGATCGGGTACAAAGACGACCTCGACATCATCCGCCTGCTCGGCGATGCTGGTTTGACTCTTGCCGAAACCGTCGCCATGCCCGCAAACAATCTCGCTTTTGTCGCCAGAAAGGCCCGTTCATGACCTTCACTCGCCGCTTAACCTTTCTTGCCTTGCTCGCCCTTGCCGCCTGCGGTGCGCCGCGTGCAAGCGCCCCGCCCGCCGAACCCGGAGCAATCTTTGCCGCCAATTTCAGCGACAATGATCCGGTGGATTTTGGGGGCCGTGAACCATCGCGGTATCCGGTGCATGGCATCGACGCCGCTCGGTTTCAGAAGAGCATTGATTGGAACACCGCACGGCGCAACGGCGTGAATTTTGCTTTTATCAAAGCCACCGAAGGTGGTGACCTATTGGATGCGGAATTCAAGAACCATTGGCGCGGCGCAGGACAAGCGGGTGTGGTGCGGGGTGCCTATCATTTCTATTATTTCTGCACGACGCCCGAGGTGCAGGCGAAGTGGTTCATCCGAAATGTCCCGCGCGGCAATATGTTGCCACCCGTACTCGACATGGAATGGAATCCGTTTTCACCCACCTGTGCCACCGTACGCCCACCCGGCGCAGAAGTGCGCGACCAGATGAACCGCTGGCTGCGGATTGTGGAAGCTCACTACGGTCAGCGCCCGATTATCTACACCACGCCGAAATTCTATCGTGAAAACAATCTGGGCCGGATCAACGGCTATGAGTTCTGGCTACGTTCAACAGCCAAGCAACCGTCAGAAGTCTTTCCCGGAGAACGCTGGACCTTCTGGCAGTATTCCGCGACAGGCATCATTCCCGGTATTGCGGGTGAAGTTGATCTCAACGTCTTTAGCGGCAGTCGCACCCAGTGGTCGCAGTGGGTGGCAGCACGGGCGCGATAATTCAGACGATTTTATCGATGATAGCAGCCAGCCAGAGCAGGCCAAGCAAAACACTTGCCAGCAGCACCGCAAGGGACCCAAGGTCTTTGGCCAGCCGAGACAACTCATGACGCTCTGGCCCGATCCGATCAATGGTTGCTTCAATCGCGCTGTTGATCACTTCGATGATGATCAAGAACAATCCGGCGGCGATCAGCAACGCCGCCTCTAAAAAATCTTCACCGATCCAAAAGGCAACGGGCACCGACACGGCACAAAGTATGGCCTCGATCCGAAACGCTTCTTCGCCACGCCAGATGTCGCGCAGCCCCACCATGGAGTTTCTCCATGCCGCAACCATCCGCGCCATGCCCTTTAACGGTTGATTACCCACAGCTGGCCCCTCGTTTTGCCACTTCGACCTAAATTAAATCACGACGCCACCACTTTGAACAGAAAAGGCCGGGTGCAATGACCCGGCCTGTAATCTGCATTAGCCATCCACACGGATCGTGGTGTTTTTTGGATCATAGGGACTATCTTCGACAACCTCAGCATCCCAAAGTTGGTCAAACATCTTCACTTTGAGTTTGGTACCAACCGCGGCATGTTCCGGTTTGACGTACCCCATGCCAATCGACTTTTCAAAGGCTACCGAATACCCCCCTGACGTCAAACGCCCCGTGCGCCCATC
>JBPOFE010000054.1:0-19276 GCA_051252035.1 Sulfitobacter sp. | reverse complement strand
CTCGACCGCCTGCTGTGCTGCGGCCAAGCCAAACATAATGAACGTATCAACTTTGCGCTGCTCTTTCGGCTCCATATAGGTGTCAGCATTAAATGTGCCATCGCTGCCATCGCCCAAGGGCACTTCACAGGCATATTGTGTGACCAGATTGCTCGCGTCAAAGCCCGTGATCGGTCCTGCGCCCGATTGCCCGTCAAGAATACGGCTCCAGCTTGCTTCGACCCCATCGGCCAATGGCGTCACCAATCCCAAACCCGTCACAACTACTCTGCGCATATCGATGCCCCTTGGTATTCTTTTCGCGTTAAACCGCTATACCTTGCGCGGGGTCCAGTATTCAAGAGTGCATGACCACGACAGGTTTCAGCAACCATCAATCAGATGGGCGGCCCCTTGCGCGTCATAAGCTGCACCGCATCGCCTTCGATCTCGGCTGCCCGCAATGGGACATAGCCCAGTGTCGATGCAATCTTGAGCGATCCGGTGTTTTCAGGCGTGATCATGCAAACAGTGCGGCCTGCAATGACCCGGTCAAACCAGTCATGTGCGGCGCGCGCGGCCTCTAGCCCCAGACCTTGCCCATGGACGCCCGGTTCCAACACCCATCCCGCCTCTGGATAGGGGTCAAAATCTTCGCCCAAGCCGCGCGATCCAAAAAAGAATCCCGTTTGACCCGCCATCGCCTTTTGACCATGCAGATTTACGGCCCATTGCCCAAATCCAGTGATTTGCCAATGTCCGGCATTGCGCAGAAACGCGTCCCATGACCGGGCTTTCGGCCATGGTTTGCCGCTGATATGCGTGACCACCTCTGGCGTGGCCCAAATTTCTGCAAATCGGCTAAAATCTTCGGCTCGCATGGCGCGCAACGTGATACGAGCGGTATTGATGGTTGGAATGGTACGCGACATCGGGGTGAATTACCTTCACGCTTAAAGAACTGCTTTTCCAGATCATTGCGCCGCCGCTGCGCCTGCTTCAACCCCTGCCGTTGGATCAGCTATGAAAAATCGCATGTACATCAAAAAACGGCGTCATTCCGCAGGGGAACAACGCCGTTTAAGAATTTTCTTGCCGATGGCTATCAGCTACGCACTTTATGCGTTGCTGATGAACTTTACTGCATCGCCGAACGTCTGGATGTTCTCTGCTGCATCATCAGGGATTTCGATGCCGAACTCTTCTTCGAACGCCATCACCAACTCAACTGTGTCGAGGCTGTCAGCGCCAAGATCGTCAATGAATGACGCATTCTCAACTACTTTGTCCTCTTCAACACTCAAGTGTTCTACAACGATCTTTTTCACGCGGTCTGCGACGTCGCTCATAAGTAAGTCCTCATCTTTTCGGGCCGAGGCCCATATTGCTGTCCGCACGCCGAGTTTTGGCGGTTGGAGTATGCCCCATCTTTGAGGCGGCTCTGGTCCCTGTTTGCACAAGGTTTAGGGATCAATCAAGCACCCTAATAATCGAATCTGCGCCCCCTTTAGCATAAGACGCACATCTGGCAAATGTTATTCAATCGCCTGTTACAACATGGCCATGCCGCCATTCACATGCAAGGTTGTACCCGTAACATACCCTGCCTCTGCACTTGCAAGGTACACCACAGCCGCTGCAATTTCATTTGGGTCGCCCATCCGGCCAGTGGGAATTTGTCCCATGATTCCAGCCTTTTGATCATCGGTCAGCTTGTCCGTCATCGCCGTGGTGATGAACCCCGGGGCCACCGCATTCACTGTGATGCCCCGGCTTGCCACCTCATAGGCCAGAGACTTCGACATGCCGATCATCCCTGCCTTGGATGCCGCATAATTGGCTTGGCCGGGGTTGCCCGTGGCCCCCACAACGCTGGAAATATTCACGATCCGGCCCCAGCGCGCCTTCATCATGCCGCGCATCACGCCCTTACAAAGTTTGAATGTGGCGGTCAGATTGACATTAATCACCGCGTTCCATTCGTCATCCGACATCCGCATGAACAGATTATCGCGCGTGATGCCGGCGTTGTTGACCAGGATATCGACCGATCCCATCGCTTCTGCCGCCTGCTTGGGCAAGGCATCCACAGCTTCCATATCGCTTAAGTTACAGGGCAAGACATGCGCGCGGTCCCCCAGTTCAGATTTCAGCGCTTCAAGCGGCTCCACCCGCGTGCCAGACAGACCCACCGTGGCCCCCTGCGCGTGCAATTGCCGGGCAATATCGGCACCAATACCGCCAGAAGCACCAGTAATCAGGGCGTTTTTCCCACTCAAGTCAAACATAGCATATCCTTTGTCACTTCAATTCTGCACGGGCCGCGTCAGCAACCCAAAGCGGGCGATTTCCGCCGCTGTCATCTCATGTATCCCGTCTGAGGGCGCCGCCTGCAAGGTAAACCAGTAAAAAGCGTCACTGCCCAGCATGTCAGCGGTATAGGCGGCAGTGGTGCGGTGCTCTGGCGCGTCGCGTGGATACCGCGCGCCTTCGCCAAAGCCATCGGCCCATGAATGAACGCCAATGATGGCCCCACGCTGCATGGTGCGATTGCGTCCTGCGAGAAACAGATCGACCGCCCCGGAATAAATCTCACTGTCTGCATTCAGATGCGTATTCAATCCCAAGGACCGCAATTTGTAGCCCATGCGCACGACCGCCTCATCATCCAGCGATCCGGGCATATAGCCCTGCACGACCGTGGTAATCTGCGGGTTTTCCGCAATCAATCGCTCAAAATTCGCAGGCGTCCGACTGGTGATCTCACCCTCCATGAACAACTGCGCGCCGCGCACCTCGAACGTGGTGCGGTCCACCGCGTTGTCGGCGATGGCGCAGGCCCCCAAAAGCAGGACCACACCAACAAGCCAGAGGCGCCAACGGGTCATGCGGGCATGGCCAATGGCGTTCTGTTGCCCAGCAGATAACGGATCACATCCACATAATCGAAGGCCAATGAAATCAGGAGGGTGATCAGCACCACCCAGATGATCCGCCGCGGCCAATCCGGCATGTCAGGCCGTTTGATTTGTTGGAAAAGGTAATATGCTAAGGGCGTCCACAAAATGACGTGCGGCAGGCCAAGCAGTTTCACATAGCCAAGTTGCTCATACAGAAAATATACCGCTGCCCCCGCCAAAACGCCGACACCAACTGTCAAAACGGCGGCCAAACGGCTTTGCCGCCAGATCAACAACGCAACAGGCAAGATAAACGCGCCAAAAAACAACCAGTTGAGCCAGATACCGACCCAAGCAGGTTGTAGGGCAATTGCCTCTTCCATTGTCATCTAATGTCTCCTGCTAGCGCATTGAAACTTAATCGTCTTTCGCCGCCGCCACCTCTGCTGGGGTGCCAAAAGTGCGGCTGGTGCTGTCTTTACTGATCCGGCGGATCATGCCTGACAACGCCTTGCCCGCGCCGATTTCCCAAAACTCCGTCACGCCTTGCGCCGACATCCATTCCACAGAACTGCGCCAGCGCACCCGGCCTGTGACCTGTTCCACCAACAGCGCCCGAATACGGTCGGCGTCGCTCACGCTTTCGGCCAGTACGTTTGCAACCAATGGCACAATCGGGTCTTTAAATGTGACGTCGGCCAGCGCACGCGCCATTTCATCCGCCGCGGGCTGCATCAATGCGCAGTGAAACGGCGCCGAAACGGGCAAGGGAAGCGCGCGTTTTGCCCCAGCTTCCTTGGCCAGAACAACCGCACGCTCAATCGCAGCGGTGGTGCCGGATAGCACATTTTGCGTGGGGTCGTTTTCGTTGGCCAGTTGACAGACCTCATCGCCTGCCGCGGCTTGCGCCACCTGCTCCGCGGCGGCAGTATCCAGACCCAGAATCGCGGCCATCGCACCCTGACCCACAGGCACTGCCGCCTGCATGGCTTTACCGCGAATGCGCAGCAGACGTGCCGTATCAGCCAATGACACCGCCCCCGCCGCACAAAGCGCTGAATATTCTCCCAATGAGTGGCCTGCGACAAAGGCCGCCCGGTCCAGTCCGATGCCTTCAGCCTCAAGCGCGCGCATTGCGGCCATTGAGGTTGCCATCAACGCAGGTTGTGCATTTTCCGTGAGCGTCAGTGTCTCAATATCACCGTCCCAAATCACCTTCGACAGCTTTTCACCCAGCGCCTCGTCCACTTCATCAAACACAGCCTTAGCGGCTGGATAGGCGTCTGCCAGTTCCTTGCCCATGCCGATGGTTTGCGCGCCTTGTCCCGGAAATACGAATGCGATGCTCATGTTCAACCTTATGTTTATTGTTTGCCCAAGATGTACCGTGCAGTGCGGGCGCAAACAAGTCTGCACGCCATCTGTGCGCCAATTGCCATTGTGACGCTTTTGCATTGCCCCTAGTTTGCCGCCACGCAGCAAGGAGCACCGCAATGGCCCTCACCAACACACCACAACGCTATGGCGGCGTCACCAAGGCATTTCACTGGGTCACGGCGCTGTTGATTCTGACATTATTGCCGCTTGGGCTGTACGCAAACGACTTGCCCTATGACACGTCTGAGGAATTGGCCCGCAAGGCGTGGTTCTTTTCCTTGCACAAAACCTTGGGCGTGACAGTATTTTTTGTCGCAGTGGCGCGGATCATATGGTCCTTTACGCAACCTAAGCCCGGCCTGTTGAATGCCGACCACAAACTGGAAAGTTTCGCCGCAGAGATTGTGCATTGGTTGCTTTATGGTGCGCTGATCATCGTGCCACTGTCGGGCTGGATCGGCCATGCCGCCGCTGCCGGTTTCGCGCCGATCTGGTGGCCTTTTGGTCAGGGTCTGCCCCTGGTGCCAAAATCCACGGGCGTTGAGCATTTCTTTGGCGCAGTGCATTGGGTTACCACTAAGGTGCTGGCGGTTTCCTTGCTGCTACATATCGCTGGCGCGTTGAAACACCATGTCATTGACCGCGACGCCACTTTGCGCCGCATGTTGCCGGGTGAAGCGGCCATTGGTCCCCTGCCCGCACAACACCACACCCATGTTCCGCTTTATGGGGCGATTGTGGTTTGGGCATCGGCCATCGCCCTCGCCGCCGTGCTGGCCACGAGTGCAAGTGAAACCAATGGCCCCACCCCGGTTGATCTGGCTGAAGTCGCCTCCGACTGGCAGGTCCAGGAAGGTGTCATTGAGATCACCGTGGTGCAGTTCGGATCAGAGGTTGCAGGATCATTTGCCGACTGGACGGCGGCCATCGCCTTTGATGAGACCATCCCCAGTGGCAAAGCAGGCAGTGTTACCGCGACCATCAATGTCGCGTCGCTGTCCCTTGGGTCGGTGACACAGCAAGCCCTGGGGGCCGATTTCTTTGCCGCTGACACCTATCCCACCGCCATTTTCATGGGGGACATTCGGCATGCCGTCGATGGCTACGAGGCCGTTGGCACGTTAACCATCAAAGAAAACTCCATGCCGTTGAACCTGCCGTTCAACTTGGCGGTCGATGGTGACAGCGCTGAGATGCGTGCGGACCTGACACTCGACCGCCGCGATTTTGGCATCGGTGCCAACATGAACGACGAAGCCAGCCTTGCATTTGAGGTCAAAGTACACATCGCCTTCAAAGCCAGCCGTGGCACATAGAAAAACCGCCGGGACGTGATCCCGGCGGTTCCTTCACACTTAAAATTCTGGTCGGATTATTCGGCTTTCATCGCCTCAATCGAAATCGTCACGGCCACTTCATCACTGACGTAGGGCGCGAATTTTCCCAAATC
Source organism: Sulfitobacter sp. (assembly GCA_051252035.1). Classification (GTDB taxonomy): domain Bacteria; phylum Pseudomonadota; class Alphaproteobacteria; order Rhodobacterales; family Rhodobacteraceae; genus Sulfitobacter. The sequence goes on along the minus strand of JBPOFE010000054.1, from coordinate 13,570 downwards.
GAAATCGGACCGCAGCACATTGGCGGTCGCATCAAAGCCGATCCAAGGCTTGCCGGCCTGTGGGTGGTCACCCTTTTGGTTCAGTTTTGCATCCAGAACGACAGGCTTTGTCACGTCATTCATGGTCAGATCACCCGTAATCTTCGCGGTGTTCTCACCAGTTACTTCGATACCTGTTGACGTGAAGGTCACCATGTCGCCCTCAGCCGCGCCAAAGAAATCGTCGGACATAAAGTGGCCGGACCGCTTTTCCCAACCTGTGAACATTGATGTCACTGGCATTGAAACAGTGACCGAGGACGCAGCCGGGTCGGCCTCGTCAAACATGATCTCGCCGTCAAAGCCTGAGAACATGCCATAGGTCGTGGAAAACCCAAGGTGCTGATAGCTGAACACCACTTGGCTGTGGCTGGCATCAAGAACGTATTTGTCTGCGGCGAGCGCGCTGGTGGCCCCAAGGGCAAGTGCGGCGGCAAAAAGGACAGATTTCATTTTGGTCACTCCATGTGAAACATAAGATGTCGCTAAAATGGCCCTATGACACGCATGTGCAATTCTGCACCGTTCAACATCTCATGCGCGCAAATAAACATGAACGCTGGTATCCAAATGAAAAACGCCTCGGAAAACGTCCGAGGCGCATGGCAGTAATTTGGTGTAGGCGACTGAGCTTAAGCGATCTTGCCCGCTGCGTGCAGCCCGGCCATCAGGCTGGTCATGGCGGTGCGGTCCGCCAAAGAAACCTCAGCCAAAAGCGTGTTGCTGCTGTCCCACAGACGCACATGCATGCCATCGCGCTCTGCGCGGGCCAGGTCGGAAAACGCGCAGCGTTGCAAAACAACGTTTTTGCCTTCGCCAACCACACGCACCAAACGCACTTCGCGGCGGATGGTGTCAATTTCAATCTCTGGCTTTTTCGGTGTCGCACTTGACTGCAGCAATCCAAGCCCAGCCAGACCGGCAGTGATGGACAGGATCAGCTTGAACAGCATCACGTCGTTTTCCCAGCCCGCACCCGGTGCCATCCAAAGGCCCAAGGCTGCCAGAACCAATGCGGCACCAGTCAGGCGCTGTGCGGCTCGGACCAACATCCGGCCCCCATCAGCAATGCGCACAGGCGCAATTGTCGGGGCGGCGGCTTCGGCGTTCATGAAATCAACTGTTGCAGTCATTGTCTTGGTCCCTCGTTCTGTCTTATTTTTTTGTTGGTTAATGATTGATTCAACAAAAAGACCAAAAAGGGGCAGACCCGAGGCGCGGGCGGGGCCATGTCGTGAAAGATTGCGGCAAAACGCCCGGATTGCCGTTGCATGCGCCTTGCGGGGCCGCTATCAAACCCGCAGGTGCAGCCGCCTGCCGCTCGCTGACATTGGTCATGGTAAAGTGCTGAAAGTGATCCCAATCATCTGATGCGTTCTGCGCGGTCGGTAAAGCGAGCCCCCTCCTGACATGCAGAGCCGCCCGATGAGGTGATCCAAATGTCTGTCTCTACCAAAAACCCGTTTACACAGGGTGCGCTTGCGCCGATTTTTGTCAAAACCGCCCTGCCAATCATCTTTGTGATGAGCATGAATGGTCTATTGACCGTCGTGGACGCGATGTTTCTAGGCCGCTACGTCGGTGCCGATGCTTTGGGCGCTGTCACGCTAATGTTCCCGATCTATATGCTGATCGTGGCCTTGGCGACGCTGGTGTCGAACGGCATGTCCAGCATTCTGGCCCGGTCCTTGGGCGCATCTGATTTCATCGGTGCCCGTGCGGTCTTTGCCGGAGCGCATGGGTTGGCCTTAGGTGTCGCCTGCCTTTTGATCCTTGGTTATCTCCTGTTTGGACGCGCCATTACTCTGTTTCTGGCGGACGGGTCAGAAGCCATGGCACGGATGGGCCAAACCTATCTCTCCATTACCTGTATGGCTGCGCCCTTGGCCTTTGTGCTGGCCGTTAACTCTGATGCCCTGCGCAATGAAGGACGTGTTGGGTTTATGGCCGCGATGAGCTTGCTGGTGTCGATTAGTAATATCGGTTTCAACTATCTGCTGATTGCGGTTCTAAATATGGGCGTTGCGGGTTCGGCCTATGGCACGCTTTGTGCGCAACTCTTGGCATTTGGCATCATTATCGCGTTTCGTCTGACCGGGCACACAGCATTGCGACCCAGCGCGTTATGGCAGCATCCGCTTTGGGGCCGTTGGGGCCGTATGCTGGCCCTTGGTGCCCCACAAAGCCTGAATTTTCTTGGCATCGCGTTTGGCTCAACCGCCATCCTGTTAGCCCTGCAATGGGTGGGATCATCGGATTATGAGGCCACGATTTCGGCCTATGGTATTGTGACGCGGGTTTTGACCTTTGTGTTCCTACCGCTCCTCGGCCTGACCAACGCCATACAATCCATCATCGGCAATAATTTCGGGGCGCAGGCGTGGTTGCGGTCCGATGCCAGCCTGCGCATGGGGCTTTGGGTCGCGCTGATCTATTGTGGTGTTGCGCAAGCCATACTGACGCTTTTTGCACCTGCCATCGGGGCAATATTTGTGGATGAACCCGGCGTCATTACCGAACTGGCCCGCATTCTGCCCCTGACCGCATCAATGTTGTGGCTTGCTGGGCCGATGATTGTGATTGCAACTTATTTTCAAGCAATAGGCGATGCGCCCCGTGCCGCCCTGTTGGGATTAAGCAAGCCCTATCTGTTTGCCCTGCCGCTGACATTTGCCCTGCCCGCGGCCATCGGCGAGATCGGCATCTGGTTGGCGGGGCCACTGGCCGAAATCCTCATGCTGGGGCTGACGACGCTGGTGCTGATCCATACGGCGCGTCACCGCAACCTGCACCTTGGCTTGTTCAAATCGACCTTCCCGGCCACGCATTAAGATAAATAGCGTCCGCGCCACCTTGCGCGGGCGCATAGACCGTGTATATGAGCCATTCCTTTGCAAACACATGAACCGCGCAGTCTCTCGTGGTGGGGCCGCAAAGGATAAATGCCCTGCCTATGAAATGCGCCTTGATATAAATAGGAGAGCACATGCCACTATATGAGCATGTCATGATTGCGCGTCAGGATTTGTCCAACACGCAAGCTGAAGGCCTTATCGAACATTTTGGCACCGTTCTGTCGGACAACGACGGAAAACTCGTGGATCACGAGTATTGGGGCGTCAAAACGATGGCTTACAAGATCAACAAAAACCGCAAGGGCCATTATGCCTTCCTGCGCAGCGACGCACCCGCGACCGCCGTTCAGGAAATGGAACGCCTGATGCGTCTGCACGACGATGTGATGCGTGTTCTGACCATCAAGGTTGATGAGCATAAAGAACTGCCATCCGTGCAAATGCAAAAGCGTGACGAGCGGCCTGAACGCCGCGAACGTCGTTGATCATCAGCTTGATAAAAAGGACATAAACCATGGCTGCAAAACCATTTTTCCGCCGTCGCAAAGTCTGCCCCTTCTCAGGCGACAACGCACCGGCCATCGACTACAAAGACACACGTTTGCTGCAACGCTACATCTCTGAGCGTGGCAAGATCGTGCCGTCCCGTATCACCGCAGTATCTGCGAAAAAGCAGCGTGAATTGGCCCGTGCCATCAAACGCGCCCGCTTCCTCGCCCTGCTGCCCTATGCCGTTCGCTAAGGAGTAAAGCACATGCAAGTAATCCTTCTGGAACGTGTATCCAAATTGGGTCAAATGGGCGATGTCGTTGACGTAAAGCCGGGCTTTGCGCGCAACTATCTGTTGCCACAGGGCAAGGCGCTGTCAGCGTCCAAAGCCAACATCGAAGCCTTTGAGGGCCGCAAGTCACAGCTTGAAGCACAAAACCTCGAGACCAAGAAAGAAGCCGATGCGCTGGCGGATAAGCTGAACGGTCAGCAGTTCATCGTGATTCGCTCTGCTTCTGACGCGGGTGCGCTTTATGGCTCTGTTACCACCCGTGATGCGGCCGAGGCCGCTACCGAGGCTGGTTTCACCGTGGACCGCAAACAGGTGGTCCTGACGGCCCCGATCAAGGAACTGGGTCTGCACGATGTATCCGTTGTTCTGCACCCCGAAGTGGAAGCGACCATTCATCTGAACGTTGCCCGTTCACCTGAGGAAGCCGAACTTCAGGCATCTGGCAAATCCATTCAGGAATTGGCCGCAGAAGAAGAAGCTGAAGCAGAATTTGAAATTGCTGAGCTGTTCGACGATATCGGTGCCGCGGCATCCGAAGACGAAGAATTGGCCGAAGCGGTTGAAGCACCTGCCGAAGACGCAGAAGATGCGGGCGACGACGCGGCAAAAGCCTAAACGTCACACCGCACAAACAGACAAAGGCCGGACGCACTGCGCGCCCGGCCTTTTCTTTTGCCCCACAGCATTGTGTAGATGCTATGATCTTCCCCACCACCAAGGGAGATTGTCATGAGTCAGAGCTTTTCAGGCGGGTGCTGGTGCGGTGCGTCGCAGCTCACGCATCCGGGCGAGATTAAGTTTACCATCAAATGCTATTGCCGGGATTGTCAGCATATCTCGGGTGGTGGGCATCTGCCGCAGGTAGGCGTTGCCCGCGACGGGCTGTCCCGATCTGGCCCGATACAGACCTACACTCGGAAATCAGACAGCGGTAATGATCTGAGTTTTTCGTTCTGTGGATCCTGCGGATCGCCGCTTTTCAAATCCACGTCGATGGCCGCAGATCTGGTCTTTCTTTGCGCCGGTGCACTGAACCAACCGCTTGAAGTGTCTTTTGATAAGAAGGTGTTCGAGGACGGCAGGCAGGCTTGGGACAAGGACTAGCGCCCTTGCTTATTCCGCCACAACGGCATCAACTTCAATCTCGACCAGCCACTCAGGGTTCACAAAACGGCTGACAGCCATGATTGTGTCCACTGGTCGGCTTTCACGGCAATAGGCTTTGCGCGCCTCAATCGCCTCTTTCCAGGTGTCGATGTCGGTCAAAATCACCCGCGTCCGAACAATGTCGTCAATCCCTGATCCTGCGTCTTCCAGCGCCGCTTTGATGATCTCAAAACATTGCACCGTCTGGGCATGTACATCGCCTATCCCCACGGTCTTGCCCGCCGCATCCACGGGCGCTGTTCCCCCAACGGCAATGAAATTTCCAACTCTCACGGCGCGGCTAAAACCAACCACCGTTTCCATCGGGTTACCGTTTGATACCAGTTGTCGGGGATGGGCCATGTCGCACCTTATTTTTGGGGAACAACACATGTAGCAGAAAAACCGGGTACCGTCTTTGGGCAATTCCCCGCGTACGGGCGTGCGGATAGCCGCGCATCATGTTTCACCGTGCTTGCCGGATGCCGCCCCATACGTAATGTGCGGAAAGTTTCAATAAATAGCGATTCTCGCCATGCCCCAGACCACCCGCCGCGCCTTTCTGGCGTTTGTCTGCGCGACCACGCTTACCGCATGCGGTGGCACCCCTACTCCCGCGCCAATCCCTGCTGGGCCGCCACTTTACCCCAACGAAACCCCCGAGCTGCGCCAGCAGATCAACAAATGGGCCGACTTTTACGATGTCCCTCGCCCGCTTGTGCATCGTTTGGCTATCCGTGAAAGCACGCACCGCCCCAGCGCCCGCAATGGCCCTTATTATGGCTTGCTGCAAATACTGCCCGCCACTGCGCGCAGTATGGGGTTTCAGGGCAAACCATCTGACCTGCTCGATGCTGACACCAACTTGAAATACGCGGTCAAATATCTGCGTGGTGCTTGGCTGCTCTCAGATGGCAGCTATGACACGGCGGTCAAATGGTACTCACGCGGTTACTATTATGAGGCCAAGCGTCGTGGCATGTTGGTGGAAACAGGCCTGCGCAGCGGGTAATTTCAATTTAACCTTGTCATAAAGCGGTCATAGGCAGACGATATCGGTAATCCATCACCGAAAAGGAACGCTGCTATGACCCTTCGTCTTAATCGCCGTCATTTCCTCGCAGGCTCTGCCGGATTGCTCGCCCTGCACCCGTTTTCCGTACATGCCGCCACCAATCAGGCACATCTGCGGATCATGGAAACCACCGACCTGCATGTGCATGTGTTTCCTTACGATTACTACGCGGACAAACCCCGTGACACGGTCGGCCTCGCCCGCACTGCCGCGATCATCGAAGACATCCGCGCCGAGGCCACCAATGCTCTGCTGCTCGATAATGGTGATTTTCTGCAAGGCAATCCCATGGGGGACTACATCGCTTATGAGCGTGGCATGAAAGATGGCGACATGCATCCTGTCATTTCTGCGATGAACACACTTGGCTTTGATGCTTCGACCTTGGGCAATCACGAATTTAACTATGGCCTTGATTTTCTTATGAAATCACTGAACGGCGCGGCCTTTCCAGTGGTCAGCGCCAATGTCGTCAAGGAAATGGGCAGTGACCCGACCAAAGACACAACTTTGCTGAAACCCTATGTCATCCTTGATCACACCGTGAAGGATGGTGCCAGCAACAATCATGAGATCAAGATCGGCCTGATCGGCTTTGTCCCCCCTCAGATCATGAATTGGGACCGCAGGCACCTCGAGGGCAAAGTACAGACCCGTGACATCCTCGCGACCGCCCGCGCCTATGTGCCACAGATGAAAGAAGCCGGGGCCGACATTATCATCGCCCTGTCGCATTCTGGCATCGGCGCGGCGGATGAGACCGATTTGATGGAAAATGCCTCTGTCCCGCTGGCAGCGGTTGAGGGTATCGACGCGATCTTGACCGGGCACAGCCACCTTGTGTTCCCCTCTGGCACCTATGCGGATTACGCCGCCGTGGACGCAGACGCGGGCACAATCCACGGTAAACCCGCGACTATGGGCGGCTTCTGGGGCAGCCACCTTGGCCTGATTGACCTGATGCTGGAAAATGACGGTGGCACGTGGCGCATTGCAAGCCATGCCGCTGAGGCACGCCCGATTTCCAAGCGCAACGAAGACCGCAGCATCACTCCGCTGGTCGAAAGCGTGCCGGCGGTACTGGCCTCGGTTCAGCAGGAACATGATGAAACCCTTGCCTATGTCCGTCGCGCGGTGGGTAAAACCGACGCCAACCTGCACAGTTACTTCGCACTGGTCGCTGATGACCCGTCCGTGCAAGTCGTGTCAAATGCGCAAATTTGGTACATCACCCAGATGATGAAAGGCACCGAACACGAGGGGTTGCCAATCTTGTCCGCCGCCGCACCGTTCAAGGCCGGGGGTCGTGGTGGGCCGGAATATTATACGGACGTGCCTAAAGGCGATGTGGCGATCAAAAACGTCAGCGATTTATATCTCTATCCAAACACCGTCCGCGCCGTGCGGGTAACGGGGGCGCAGGTCAAGGACTGGCTGGAGCGCTCTGCGGGCATGTTCAATCAGGTGCAACCGGGTGTGGCAGATCAGCCGCTGCTCAACGACAGCTTCCCCAGCTATAATTTCGACGTGATGGATGGCGTGACCTATCAGATCGACCTTAGCCAGCCGTCAAAATTCGACCCCAAAGGGGTGCTGTTGGATGCAGATGCAAACCGTATCGTGAACTTAAATTTCAACGGCGAACCCATTGATCCGGCGGCTGAATTCATCGTTGCGACCAACAACTATCGCGCCTCGGGCGGCGGTGATTTCCCCGGTGCCAAGGGCGATACGATCGTGTTTGAGGGCCCCGACACCAATCGCGACGTGATCGTGCGCTATATCGTTGATCAAGGTACCATCAGCCCCCGCGCCGATGCCAATTGGACCTTTGCACCGATCGATGGAGCCACTGTGCTTTTCAACACAGGCCCCAAGGCCACGGATTACATTGGTGATGTCAAAGGCGTCGAAATGGAGCCCGCAGGTGACGGGCCTGACGGTTTTGCGCAGTTCCGGATTACGCTTTGAACGCGGCGCGGAAACTTTCAAAGAAACGCATTTCATGAAAAATGGCCGCGCTTAACAGCGCGGCCATTTCCGTTATCCAACCAAGTTCGGCTTACGCGTCTTCGAGCGCCTCAACGGCCTTTTGCAGCTCGTCTTTGCTGATCTCTTTCTCGGTCACTTTCGCCTTTTCAGCAATGTGATCAATCACTTTGTCTTCAAAGATTGGCGCGCGCATCTGCTGTTGCATTTGCTGGTTTTTCTGAACGAATTCAAAGAACTGGCGCTCCTGACCAGGGTACTGGCGCGCCTGGTTCATGATCGCCTGCGTCATCTCGGCATCCGTTACTTCAATCTCGGCCTTTTGACCGATTTCAGCCAGCAACAGGCCCAGACGCACACGGCGCTCGGCAAGTGTTTTATGCTCATCGGTGGTTTCGATCTCGGGGTGATCATGGCCCTCAACTTCAGGGTTTTCCTCGTGCCACAGCTGGTGTGCGATCTGGCCTGCTTCGGCATCGACCAAGGAAGGCGGCAGATCAAAACTGACCAGCTTGTCCAACTCATCCAGCAAGCCACGCTTCATCACCGCGCGCGACGCGCCTGCGTATTCGGCTTCCAGCCGCTCAGCAATCTGGGTTTTCAGTGCGGCCAAATCTTCGGCACCGAATTTGGTTGCCAGTTCATCGTTGATCTCAGCGGCAACAGGTTCTTTGACCTCTTTGATGGTGCAGTCAAAAACCGCCTCTTTGCCCGCCAAATTCTCTGCCTGATAATCGTCGGGAAAGCTGACCGTCACGGCCTTTTCCTCGTCCGCTTTCACGCCAACCAGCTGCTCTTCAAAACCGGGGATGAATGAATTGGAGCCCAGAACCAGCGGATAATCTTCGGCAGAACCACCTTCAAACGCTTCGCCATCGACCTTGCCGACAAAGTTCATCACGATCTGGTCGCCGTCTTTGGCTTTGGAACCCTTCTTGCGGGCTTTGAAATCCTGTGCGGTTTCGGCGAGATTTGCCAGCGCTTCTTCAACAGCGGAATCATCGGCCTTCACAACCAGCTTTTCCAGCTTGATCTTTCCCATGTCGACTTCGGGGATATCGGGCAGCGCTTCATAGCTCATCTCGACTTCTACGTCGTCGCCTTCTTTCCAGTCTTCGTTGGTCATCTTGACCTCTGGCTGCATCGCAGGGCGATCACCGGATTTTTCAAAATGATCAGACATCGCGCCATCGATGCTTTCCTGCATCGCTTCGCCCATCACCTTTTGGCCAAACTGCTTTTTCAGCAGCGCCATTGGGACTTTGCCCTTGCGAAAGCCTTTCATCTCGACAGTTGGCTGTGCCTCTGCCAGCTTTTCGTTGACCTTGGCTTCCAATTCGGCCGCCGTCACTGTGATGGCATAGCCGCGTTTCAAACCGTCGTTCAGTGTCTCGTTGACCTGCATGTGTGCTCCATAGAATAAGGCCGCACGGGTGGGCGCGCGGGCGAAAATTTCCGCCCTTCTATGTTCCTTACTGACGGCATGCAAGGGGGCGCGCGGCCATGGGTGGGTCAGAGTGTCGTTAGCCGCTAAATTAGGTGGTTTTTTTACGAAAATCGCAGTGGTTCTCAAGCAAAACGGAAACGCGCTTTATACCGCCCCGCTTTTAATCAGCAGAACCACCAGATAGGTGGCATAGCCCCCCAGCAATATCGCGCCTTCCCGCCTGTTGATCCGCCATCCCGACATTGCAAACACCAACAGCGCCAGCGTCGCGGCGATCATGATCCAGATATCGAACTCGAAAATCTGTGCCGGGATGGTCAAGGGCTGGATCATCGCCGTTACCCCCAGAATGCCCATGATGTTAAAGATGTTGGAGCCTATCACATTGCCAAGTGCCACGTCGCTTTGACCTTTGCGCGCGGCGATCACCGATGTGACCAGTTCGGGCATCGACGTGCCCACCGCCACGATGGTCAGCCCGATCACCGTCTCGGACATGCCAAGGTTTTGCGCCACAGCTACGGCACCCTGTACAAGAAATTTCGCCGCGATCAAGGTCAGCAAAAGCCCCCCAAACAGCCAGACAATCGAAAGCCAAATCTGTGGTTGAGGTGCGATCAATTCACCCACATCACCATTCTCTGGCTGCTCTGAGCGCAACGCAATGGTGAGATAGGCGATCAAACCCACCAAAAACACCACGCCACCCAGCACGCCGATCTGGCCAATCACCACAATCACCAGACAAAGCGCGGTGGCCGCGATCAGGGCCGCGCCATCGCGGCGAAACGTATGCGCCGCGACCCTGATCGGGGCCATCAATGCGGCCACCCCAAGGATCAACAGGATATTGGCGATGTTGGACCCGACCACATTGCCAACCGCAATGCCCGGTGCGCCGATCCATGCCGCCAGCACCGAAGTGACCATTTCAGGCATTGAGGTGCCAAAGCCCACAATCGTGAGGCCAATCACCAGCGGCGAGATGCCCCAGCGATGCGCCAATGCCACCGCACCGCGCACCAGAAGCTCACCACCCAAGATCAGGCCCATCAGCCCGCCGATGATGTAGAGAAAATCCATCGTCCATGTTCCGCGACCTCGGTCCAGTCACGTCGCGGAGGTCACGCAGACGCCAAGCGCAGATGGCGCTGGCCCGTGTCGCCTTCAAGGTCCTTTTGAAAAGAAATTACCTCGACAGGACAACACCCACAGATCACATGCCAAGCGCTTCTTTATACATTTCCAGAACCGCTTCTTCTTCGGCAATGTCGTCTTTGTCACGCTTGCGCAATGCAATCACCTTGCGCAGCACCTTGGTGTCATAGCCGCGCGCCTTGGCCTCTGCCATCACCTCTTTTTGCTGCTCGGCGAGGTCTTTTTTCTCTGAATCCAAGCGTTCGATCCGCTCGACAAACTGGCGCAATTCGTTGGCGGTGACGCGGTATGTTGCATCCCCAACGGTATCAATGACATCGGGGTTGGTGGCTGTATCGCTCATGGTGCACTCCTTGGGGAATTGGGTTTGGTGCCTGACTACCTGCGCGCCTTGCCCCCCGCAAGCGGGTCTTGCCCCTTTGCCGCGATTGTCGTAGCCACCCTTCCATGGAAAACGCTACTACATCATCGCTGGAATGGATCATCTGGACCGGAGCGGCCTTGTCGCTGATCGGACTTGCCGGGTTGGTCTGGTGCATCTTTCTGGTGGCGCGCGCCAAACGTGCAAAGCTCGACGATGCGGCAATGCGCGCGGTGCTGAAATCGGCGATCCCTGTGAACATGGGCGCGCTGTTTTTGTCTGCGATTGGTCTGATGATGGTCATCCTTGGGATATTCTTGACGTAAGCGGCCTTGGCCGTTTTCCTTGAACGGCCTTTCGGCCCTGAGACAAAACGCCCGCTTGTAACATATGCAAAAAACGCTATGTTTCCTTTAACCCAAAAGGAGACTTCGCAGATGCCCGCTTCCCTGCCCCTCGTTTCCCCGCATGTCACTGCCTTTTTCGACGATGCCACCAATACCGTCAGCTATGTGGTGCAAGATCCAGATGGATCGGCCTGTGCAATCGTCGATTCCGTGTTGGACTTTGACCATGCTGCCGGCCGTACCGACACCAGTTCGGCGGATGAAATCATCGCCTATGTCACCGATAAAAAGCTGCAAACACAGTGGGTACTGGAAAGCCATGTGCATGCCGATCACCTGTCAGCCGCACCTTATTTGCAGGAAAAACTTGGCGGCAAAATTGGCATCGGCGCCCAGATCACTACAGTTCAGGATACCTTTGGCAAAGTCTTTAACGAAGGCACAGAATTTCAGCGCGACGGCAGCCAGTTTGACGCGCTTTTTAAGGACGGGGATAGCTTTCACATCGGGCAAATGCGTGCGGATGTGATGCATACACCCGGCCACACACCTGCCTGCCTGACTTACGTGATGGGCGATGCGGCCTTTGTTGGTGATACGTTGTTCATGCCGGATTTTGGCACTGCGCGCTGTGATTTCCCGGGCGGGTCGGCGCGGGATCTTTATCGCTCAATCCAGCGCATTCTGTCGCTACCGGATCAAACCCGCATCTTTGTTGCCCATGATTACAAAGCACCGGGGCGCGATGAATTTGCGTGGGAAACCACAGTTGGAGCGCAAAAGGCCGCGAATGTGCATGTGGGCGGCGGCACGGGCGAGGACGATTTTGTCACCCTGCGCGAAAGCCGCGATGCCACCCTGCCGATGCCAAAACTGATTGTGCCGTCGCTGCAAATCAACATGCGAGCGGGGCATATGCCAAAGGAAGATGACAGCGGCACCGTGATGCTGAAACTGCCCATTAACAAACTCTGAAAGAACACAGATGAACATAGATTGGATATGGGGCCTGATCGGGGGCCTGTTGATTGGCTGCGCTGGCGCGGTCTATCTGCTTGGCAATGGCCGGATCATGGGGGCCAGCGGCATTTTAGGCGGCATGGTTGACGGCTCCGCGCGCACCGCGTGGCTCGAACGCTCCGCCTTTCTGGCCGGGCTGATCGCGGTTCCGGCGTTGCTGCAACTGCTCGGGACACCAGCGGTTGCGACCAACCTCACGTCAAACATCGCACTGGTTGTTGTTGCTGGTCTGCTGGTCGGGCTTGGCACCCGCATCGGCAACGGCTGTACTTCGGGTCACGGTGTTTGTGGCATTTCAAGGCTCAGCCCGCGCGGCATTGCTGCAACGCTGGTTTATATTGCCGCCGGGGCCGTGATGGTCGTCGTGCTGCGCAGTTTGATGGGAGGGCTATAACATGCGGACACCAATAGCATTTCTCGCGGGCGGATTGTTCGGCTTGGGCCTGCACCTGTCAGGCATGACCAACACTGACAAGGTTCAAGGTTTTCTTGATTTCTTTGGCGCATGGGACCCGACGTTGGTGTTTGTGATGGGCGGCGCGATCATCCCGATGTTTTTTGCATGGCGGTTCACGCGCAGCCGCGCCCCGCTGGTGGGTGGCGACTTTCCGGCGGCGGCTGACCCGGTGTTAGATCGCAACCTGATCATCGGGGCCGTGTTGTTTGGCATGGGTTGGGGGCTGGTTGGCCTTTGTCCCGGTCCCGCCCTTGCCTCGCTCAGCTATGGCGGGCTTGGCGGAGTTGCATTTTTGCTGGCGATGATCGCGGGCATGGCGCTGGCCCCGAACGCCAAGCGGATGCTGGACAGCACCCGCGCAGCGGCTTAAATCAGCTTATGGATATTCGCCAACTCACCCCCCGCTATTTCGTCAGCCCGCAAATTGATCCGGGCGATATGCCCGCTTTGAGTGAGGCGGGCATCACCCGCATTCTCTGCAATCGCCCTGATGCTGAAGTACCACCGAGCCATAGTGCGGCCGCGATTGAAACGGCCGCCACAGCAGCCGGGATCCGCTTTGGCGTGCAACCCCTGACCCATCAAACCTTTCTGCCAGAGGTGATTGCCAAGAATAGCGAGTTGGGGGTCGACACCGATGATGTGGTACTGGCTTATTGCGCGTCCGGCACCCGGTCCACAATCGCATGGGCCTTGTCACAAGCGGGCAAAATGACCCCTGAAGATATCATCACAACCGCCCGTAAGGCAGGATACGACATAGAAAACATCCGACAGGTATTGGCGCAGCCTTTCACTTGATCTACTGCGCCTAGCCAGCCTCAGAGTGCGGCACTTCTGAGAATTCATTATCGTCTGCAAACCCGGGCAGATCAGACATGTCCGGCAGATCGGG
>JBPOFE010000053.1:0-19606 GCA_051252035.1 Sulfitobacter sp. | reverse complement strand
GATGGCATCCTGCGTGGCGTGGGCGCGGTGATCGATTGGGCTGCGTTGGGCTATGCGGTTGAGGTCAGCCTGCGGATCACGCTGGACAAAACTATCGGCAACGCCTTTGACGCCTTCATGGCCGAGGCGCGTAAAGTGCCGGAGGTCATTGAGTTGCAGACATTTCTGGGCCGCGTTGATGTACGCCTGTCGATCATCGCGCGGGACATGGGCCATTATCAGATGATCTATCGCAATAAGATACTGACCTTGCCGCATATCGCCGACATCGAGGCGTTGATGCAGGTGGCACGGATCAAATCAGAGGAGCGGCTGCCGCTGTGATCGAAATTGATGATATAGATCGCGGGTTGATCCGGGCGTTGGTGCGCGATGCCTCGCAAAGCGCAAGTGCCTTGGGGCGGCGATTTGGATTGTCGCAACCCGCGACGTGGCGGCGGATCAGGCGGCTGGAAGAGGCGGGTATTATCAAGGGTAGGCGGCTGCGGCTGAATGCGGAGGCGCTGGGATTTGGCGTGACGGTATTTTTGGGCGTCAAGCTGGCGACCAAGGGCCGCGTCAGTCTGGAGGATTTTGAGAGGGCGGTGATTGCGATCCCCGAAGTGCAGACTGTCGAGCATGTGCTGGGGCTTTATGATTATCGCCTGCGGGTCGTGGCACGTGATCTGGCGGATTTTGAACGGGTGCTGCGCCGCCGGATTATGACACTGCCGGGGGCCGGGGAAGTTGAGGCGAATGTGTTGCTGAGCGAAGAGCGCCTTTCGGGCCCGCTTTAGGCTACATTACTGAGAGCGGCCGCTTCGTAGGCCCGTAAGGCGTATCGCGATAGCGGTAGTGGGATGCGTTGATCAAGGATGTCGGGAAATACTGCAATAATCTCGTCGCGATCTTCATCGGAGGCCACATTGAGTGTCTGTTCCCCCAGATATAGGCTTTCGGCAGGGCAACCTTCGGCAAAGACAACTTCATGTGCATCGCACAAAAAGTGGTAGTAATTGATTTTAGCGCAAGGCCTGACCAGAATTGTCTTGTCGTTGACGAGGTGCTTAGCGGCAACCAAAACCTCAGACTGACCAAAAAGCAGTTCAGCAATTGGTCCGCTGATCATCATCCTGTGGTTTTGCGAGACAACCAAGGGGCGGATGTTGCCCAAGGATCCTGCCGCGATGTGTACCGGCGCATTAACACCTGTACCGGGCATCTGTTTGTGGCCAACCCAGCGGATGGTCTGCGCGCCATGATCCAATGTTGTGACCTGATCGCCGGGTGAGAGGCTTTCAATGTAGCGTGGACCTTGCGGGGTTTCGATCAACGTGCCTTTGGCAAAGCAAATGCTGGCAAGCGCGTTCAGATCGCTCGAAAACGTCCCGTCCGCCTGTTCATTTGCAGAGATAATTCCATCGCCATTGATGTCGATGTCTTCGTTTGTGGCAATGCGCAGCGGGCCGTTTGTGGTGGCCAAGGTGCCAAGAATATCGACACCTGCAACCACGGCAAGATCGTCCAGCACCGGCGCACCCGGATCGGTCGAGATTAGCCCGCTGGCATCGAATTCGAGATATCGGTCACCCATATTATTGCGGCCCAGATCAATATCTGCATTGCCGGAATAGGTGTAGAGCGCTGTTTCATAGTAATAATCGGTAGCATTATCATAGACGGTGACGCCGGTAATGATGGATTGACCCGTCAGCACGCCATCCACAGTGACATTGATGACAGTGAACACAATGATGTCGTCGGCTTCAAACACGGCATCGCCGCCGTGGATCATAAGATTGCCACCGGCGCTTGCATTTGTGTTGGTATGCGGATCACCTATGATGCTGAACCCATTCAGCAAAAGAGTTGTTTCTGCCATCTACCTGTCGCTCGATAAGGCCATTACTTTACTGGCCAATCGGGGCTGCGCCCGGATTTTAGTTATTATTATGGTAAATTAGAACAAAATGAGCGCGCGTGCTATCTTTTTTGATTCCGACACGCTCAAGATTGACTTTGCCATCCGGCCAGAGCTTTCTTATGCAGGGGCAAATCATTGTAGAGGACAACACATGGCATTGCTTAATTCAGTGGATCCCACAGGACTAGATGAGTTCTCAGTCGTTTTCACCGACCGATCGCTGAACCATATGTCAGGCGCTTTTCAACAGGTGATGCGAGACATCTCGGATTTGCTGCGCGAAGTGTATAACGCCGATGCGGTGGCCTTGGTCCCCGGTGGTGGGACCTATGGAATGGAGGCGGTTGCGCGTCAGTTTGCCCGCGACAAAGACGTATTGGTGGTGCGAAATGGTTGGTTTTCCTATCGTTGGAGCCAGATCATCGAAAGCGGTGGCTTGACGGCGAATGCGACGGTGATGAAGGCGCGCCCACAAGGCAATGCGGCTGTCGCCCCTTTTGCGCCAGCGCCGATTGATGATGTTGTTGCGGCCATTCGCGCAGAAAAACCCGCCGTGGTCTTTGCGCCGCATGTTGAAACCAGCGCGGGGATGATCCTGCCGGATGATTACATTACCGCTATGGCCGCCGCCGCACATGAGGTTGGCGCGTTGATGGTGCTTGATTGTATCGCTTCGGGTTGTGCGTGGATCAACATGAAAGCCTTGGGCGTGGATGTGCTGATCTCTGCCCCGCAAAAGGGCTGGAGCGCGTCGCCCTCGGCCGGTTTGGTGATGATGTCGGCAGGCGCTGAGGCACGGCTGGGCGAGACACAATCAGACAGCTTTTCCATTGATCTGGCGAAATGGCGCAGCATCATGAAAGCCTATGAGGAAGGCGGTCATGCCTATCATGCGACCATGCCGACCGATGCGCTGCGCGTGTTCCGCGATACCATTTTGGAAACCAAGGAATACGGATTTGAACGGCTCAAAGAGGCGCAGTGGCGGTTGGGCGACGGCGTGCGGCAGATGTTGGCAGACAAAGGCGTGGTGTCAGTTGCTGCGCAGGGTTTCGGCGCACCGGGTGTAGTGGTCAGTTATACCGATGATCCAGATGTAAAATCCGGCAAAGCATTTGCCGCCAAGGGCATGCAGATTGCGGCGGGTGTGCCGTTGCAAGTGGATGAGCCTGAAGGGTTCAGCACCTTTCGGCTGGGGCTGTTTGGATTGGACAAACTCTATGATGTCGATGCCACGTTGGCGCGGTTGGCGGGCGTGTTGGATGAGGTGCTTTAGCACCTTCAGCGCATGCCCAACCCCATCTGCATTAACATCTTGCGCACAGGGGCCATGGCATAGAGCGCATTCAATCCGGCGGCACGGGCGTCACGCGCCATTGGGCTGCTGACCTGTGAGGCGCGGTTGAGCAGGTCAATGCCGCGCACCCGGAGTTGAATATCGGCGTAACGGGCCTTGTGATAGGCATCCAGCATTGCAGCACTGCCCAAGGTGTCGCGGTTGGCCTGCGCCAATTCCAGCAGGGTTGCCAGATCATTCAACGACATGTTCAACCCCTGCGCACCGATTGGCGGCACCACATGTGCAGCCTCGGCGATCAGGGCGATGCGTTCACCCGACAGGCGCTTGGCGTGTTGGCTGATGATCGGCCAAACTGCGCGGGGGCTGGCAAGCGTCAGCGGGCCAAACAGGTGACAGGATCGGGTGGACATCTCCGCCTCGAACGTTGCGATGTCGATTTCAGCGCGCGCCAGTGTCGCAGGGCCATCGTCCATCCAGACCACAGCGGATGAGGGCATGCCATCCCGATCCGGCAGTGGTACCAGCGTGAATGGTCCACCGCTGCGATGCACTTCTGTTGAGACATTGTTGTGCGGCAAGGGGTGCGTCACGGCAAAGGCCAGTGCTTTTTGACCATAGCGTCGTGTGCTGACCTCAATCCCCGCTGCTGTGCGCATCGGGCTGTCACGACCATCGGCGGCGATCACCAGTTTGGTCGTAATGCGTGTCCCATCGGTCAGGCCAACACGGGCATTCGAGGTGCGGGCGAACAAAGTGGTCGTGCCCGTGCCGGGACGAAAATCGACATTCGGCAATTCGGCCAATCGTGCCAGCAATTCCCGGCGCAGCAACCAGTTGGGAAAATTCCAGCCAAACGGTTGCTCTGAAATCTCGGCCGCATCGAATTCGCGGGTAACGCGAGGTTCGGGATCAACACCGCCTGCATCGACAATCCGCATGATCTGTAAAGGCGCGGCATGGGGGGCCAGATGTGCCCAGATGCCTGCCGCCTCAAGCACCGCACGTGCGGGCTGTAACATCGCGGTGGAGCGCATGTCGGCGCCTTCAGCGTCGTGTGTGATCACAGGAGGGGTGGGATCAACGCAGATCACCTTGAACCCAGCCGCACCAAAAGCCGCTGCCGCTGTCAGCCCGGCAATGCCGCCGCCGGAAATTAGAACGTCGCAGTCGAAAATCATGGTCCCGTCCTAGCGTAAAAGGTGTTGAAGAAAGCCACCCAAGTCATTGGTATGGTGGTGAATATGTGCGGCACTCACGCTCTCAGGCGCTACATGAACCGTGCGCATCCCCATTGCATGTGGGGCGGCAAGGTTGCGTGGATCATCTTCAAACATCGCGGAGGTCGCCGGGGTTAGGCCATCAATGGCAAACACGGTGTCAAAGGCCGCATGCTCGGGCTTTGGCAGAAATCCGGCGTGTTCAACGCCGTACACCGCGTCAAACAAATTGGACAGGCCCCGCGCCGCCAACACCCGTTCGGCATAGGGCGCACAGCCGTTGGTATAGACAATCCGCCTGCCAGGCAGGGCGCGAATGGTTTCCGCCAGCACCGGGTCGGGTGTCAGGCTGTCCATTGGAATATCATGCACGTCTACAAGATAGCCTTGGGGATCGACCCCGTGTTCGCGCATCAGCCCAGCCAGTGTCGTGCCATGGGTTTCCCAATAGTGCAGGCGCAGACGGTCGGCCTCGGTATTGTCGATGTTAAGTTCATCCATGATCCACGCGGTCATACGCACGTCGATCAGGTCAAAAAGCCCCGCGGATGGCGGGTAGAGTGTGTTGTCCAGATCAAAAACCCATGTCTGAACGTGAGAGAAATCATCGCGTGGCATGACCCAGTAGGTAGGCCGTTGCTGCGTGTCGCGCAAGTCTGTGGGCTTGCGCAAATGGACGCGGGCGGTAGGGTGGCGCAACTTTGAAGGATAACGCCAATGCCTGCACCTAAACCCGGACCCACGGACGCCTATTCGATGATATTGGATGCCATTGATGTTGGCACTTACCGCCCCGGTGACCGTTTGGTGGAAAATGAACTGGCCGAGCGGTTCGGCGTGTCGCGCACACCGATCCGCGAGGCCTTGCAACGGCTTGAAACGCAATCATTGCTGGCGCGCGATGGGCGCAGTCTGATTGTCGCCTCGCTGGATCATAATCAAACGGCGGAATTATATGTGGTGCGTGGCGAGTTGGAGGGGCTGGCCGCACGTCTTGCCGCACGCCATGCCACCGTCGAAGAGGTCCGTGTGCTGCGTGAAATGGTCGAGCAGGACAACATGCTGACTGGTGATCCCGGCGCATTGGCGCGGGCCAATCGGCGGTTTCACAAACAAATCCACCTTGCCTCGCATAACCGCTATCTGGTGCAGCAGTTGGACCTTGTGCATCGCTCGATGGCCTTGATGGCGACATCGTCACTGGTGGTTGAGGGGCGCGGTGCAATTGCGCAGGCCGAACATGACCGCATCGTTCAGATGATTGAAGCGCGTGATGAAGATGGTGCAGATGAGGCCCTACGCACCCATATATCGGTGGCATTCGTGACACGGCTAAAGCAAGAGGCAGAGCAGCGCGAGGATAACTAAACGCTATTCTGAGGTCCCGTGCAGCCCATGTTCCGTCTTATCCCAGAAAAACGGGCTGACAATGAATTCGTGCAGGCCCTTATAGGCGGCAATAGCGCCCATCGGAAAGTACAGCGGTGTGGTCAGCACCCAACCAATCAAATGCCGATGCTCACGCCCCGACACTGCCGCGATTGAAATGCTCAGGTTGAGTATTTCAGCACCGATGAAAAAGCTGATCATGACCCACATCACAGGCGCCCCCATGGTGATTTCAATCGGGTGGGTCAGACCAAGCAGAGTAAGCCAGAACGACCACAACAGAGGCGCAAGGGCAAATTGCGAGAATGTGGCCAAAAGGATCGTCTGCACGCCCAAGAAGCGTTTCCAGCCCAGATCGCGGCGCAGTGCTGCAGGGTTGCGCATATGAACGCACCAGGTGATCAAGAACCCCTTGAGCCAACGTGAGCGTTGCCGCACCCAAGGCCACGCCCGGCAGTTTGCCTCTTCGTAGGTTACGGTGGGCAGCAGTTCAGTGACATAGCCGTGGCGCGCCAGGCGCACGCCGAGATCGGCATCCTCCGTCACGTTATGCGCATCCCAGCCGCAGAGTTTTTCAAGGATGTCGCGGCGAAAGAAAAGCGTTGTGCCGCCTAAGGGAATGACAAACCCCAACCGGGCGATACCCGGTAGAACCACACGCCACCACGTTGCGTATTCGATTGTAAAGCAACGCGAAATCCAGTTGGTGCGGGTGTTGTAGTAGTCAAGTATACCTTGCAAACAGGCCACGTTTTTCGGCGCATGTTGAAACCGTGTGACGACGCGTTCCAACTGATCCGGCTCCGGCGCATCCTCCGCATCCCAGACGCCAATGATGCTGCCGCGACAAAAATCCAGCGCATAGTTCAGCGCGCGCGGTTTGGTGGTCAGACTGTTGGCTTCCGGCACTTCAATCACGCTGATCCATTCGGGCAGGTCGGTGCGTGCGATGGTGTCGCGGGTCACGGTATCGCCCTGTTCCAGAACCAACACGACGTTCAACAGCGATTTGGGATAGGTCAACCGTTCCAGCCGCGTGATCAAAGCGCCCGCGATTTCTTTTTCCTTCAACAACGGCACCAATATTGACACGCGGGGCAATCGAAAAGGAGGGACATGGACGTCTTGCACATGCGACTTGTCGGGTAGTTTATGGGACATCTGGGACCAGAAAGCCGCGGCTTTTAAGGCGGTGGTCATCATCAACGTGAAAAAGGCCCAGAGCATCGCAATCGTGATGGTCCACTGCGGGACAAGCAGCAGCGCCGACAGACACACGGCCACCACACTACAGGCCCAGATTTTGCGCGATAGCGGGTTCACTTCCCATGTGCGACAGCTTTCTATAGCCGGCACGCGGGTTGCGGCCTTTTGAGCCAGTTCGGTGCCGTAGAGGCGCGAGATATGGTTTTGGATTTGGCCCTGATCGGCGATCACTGGCAACATGCGCTGCCCTTGTGATCCCATGCAGCTGCGCAACTGGTCAAAGCGATCCGGGCGATGGGTTGCGACCAATAATATGTCACCAACCACCATCCACGGCACCGCATGATACTTCAGGCACAAGGCAGCAGGTAGTCGGTGCGCCAGACGCTGTGGTGGCGGATCGATGTCAAGATCAACCAGTTGCGCGTTGTGTTGCCGTGCCAATGCCGCCAATACATCAATGCGGCTGACCAATCCTTCGGACACCATGATTTCGCCCAAGGGCGCATCAATGCGGCATTGCAATTCCAGCGCATGCACCAGATCGGGTGCGTCAATGATGCCTTCATTCACCAGATATCGCCCAAAGGGCTGTTGCGGTGGAATAGGCGTCGCAACCTGCGGGTCCAGCAAATGCAGGCGAAGATTGCTCATGTCCCTATCACCTTAAATCTTTATCAGAGATTAAGGTGGCAGAGATCAGTTAATGCAGCGTTAATAATAGGTTAACGGTAGGTTAACAGGGAGGCGCGCCGTAGATGTTACGCAGATGTTGCAACAGCCCGGTCGGCCATCGCCGCCGCAAAGCGTTCAAACAGGTAGTAGCTGTCTTGTGGTCCGGGTGACGCCTCAGGGTGATGCTGTACCGACCAAACCGGGCGGTCGGCCATGCGGATTCCACAGTTAGAGCCGTCAAACAGCGACACATGGGTTTCCAAAACGCCCTCGGGCAATGTCTGTGCGTCAACGGCAAAACCATGGTTCATGGAGGTGATTTCGACCTTGCCGGTGTCTTGATCCTTGACCGGATGGTTTGCGCCATGATGGCCGTGGCTCATTTTGATCGTCCTGGCACCGAGCGCCAATGCAAGCATCTGATGGCCCAGACAAATCCCGAATACCGGCAGGTCAGTTTTATCCAACACATCTCGGATCATCGGCACCGCATATTCACCCGTCGCCGCCGGATCACCGGGACCATTCGACAGGAATACACCGTCCGGCTTATGCGCCATGATGTCGTCATAGGTAGCACTTGCAGGCAGCACAGTCACGTCACAGCCCGCCGAGGCCAAACAGCGCAGGATATTGCGCTTTGCGCCATAGTCCACCGCAACCACCTTGTGTTTCGCATCCACCTGCGGCGCAAAACCATCCGGCCAAGCCCACCGCATTTCTTGCCAACGATAGGACTGCGCGCAGGTGACATCCTTGGCCAAATCCATGCCTTCAAGGCCCGCAAAGTCGCGTGCGGCGGCCACAAGCGCCTCAATATCAAAGTTTCCGTCCGGATCATGCGCAAGTGCTGCATGTGGCGCGCCGGTGTGCCGGATCGCACGGGTCAGGCGGCGGGTATCAACACCCCCGATGGCGATGCGGCCGCGTGCGGCCAGCCACGGCGACAATTCCTGCACGTTGCGCCAATTGCTCGGCTCGGTTGGCATCCATTTCACCACCATGCCAGAGGCCACCGGATCACCGGTTTCGTCATCGTCAGGGTTGGTGCCGACGTTGCCGACATGTGGGAAGGTAAAGGTCACGATTTGGCCCGCATAAGACGGGTCGGTCATGATTTCCTGATATCCCGTCATCGCGGTGTTAAAGCAGAGCTCAGCCACGGTTTGCCCGGTTGCACCAAAACCCATGCCGTAGAATAACGACCCATCCGCCAGGGCAAGACAGGCGGTTGGCTTGGGGTGTGTGGGCGCGGACATCGGGGCAGCCTCCGGGCGTGAATTTGCATGGATAAACGGGGCGAACCTACGCCCGCACGCATCCAGCGTCAAGAGTTGATAAAAAATAGGATATCTATAGTTATCAATTACTTACCTGCGGTCACCCGCCATTGCCAGTTGTGGCGGCAAAGGCTATGGTCCACGCCTTATTATGCTAGAAACCACAGGATACTCCCATGGCATTGCGCACGCGCATCTCAGACGCCCTGAAACAGGCAATGAAAGACAAGGCTGCCGAGCGGCTGTCGACATTGCGCCTGATCAATGCGGCAATCAAAGATAAAGACATCGCAGCACGCGCCACAGGCAGTGACGACGGTGTGCCAGAGGCAGAGGTTTTGGCGATCCTTGGTAAAATGGCCAAGCAGCGTATGGAATCAGCGCGCGCCTATGAAGAGGGCGGGCGGCTTGATCTTGCAGAGCGTGAGCGCAAAGAGATCGAGGTGATCGAAGAATTCCTGCCGCGCCAGTTGAGTGATGAGGAAACAACCGCCGCCGTTGACGCGGCCATTGCCGATGTTGGAGCGACCTCGATCCGCGACATGGGTAAGGTGATTGGCCTGCTCAAAGGTAAATACACCGGGCAGATGGATTTTGGCGCGGTTGGTCCGATGGTCAAAGACCGCCTGAGCTAAAGCAGACGGTCTGATCCAATCAGGCTTTACGCGCAATTACAAAGAGCGATTTGTTTGGACCGGGCTGCCAATGGTTCTGAACGGTGAATCCCGCGGCCTTTATATCTGACAGCAGCGTGTCTTTGCCTAAATATGTCAGATAGGGCAGCAAACCAAGCGCATGTGCGGGTTTCGACACCCATTTGAATGCTGGCATCGCATCCCCGAGACAAACGGTGCTGGACACAAGATATCCACCCGGTTTCAACAAGGCGTGCATTTTGGCCAAAGTCGCTTTGTGGTCTTGGACCAGATGCAAAACAGACAACGCCAGAACCATATCGTAACTTTCATCCGGCGCGTCAAACGCCTCAACCGAACTGCATTGATAGGTAATGTTGTCAATGCAAGCGGCTGTGGTTTTGCTCCGGGCGATGTCGATCATTTTCTGGGACACATCGACCGCATCAATATGGGCAACATGTGGCGCATGCACGATCGCGGTGCTGCCCGTGCCGGCGCCAATTTCCAGCAATTGCATATCATCGCGCAACAGGGCGCGTGTTTCAGCCAACTTGCGCTGATAGCTGGCCTCGTCGGCAACGGCGTCTCTGGAATACTTCTTGGCAATGAAGTTCCAAAACCGAATGCTGCGACGGCTGGGGGTTGTTGATGGCATGTTCGGCCTTTCCGAATTGAGTTGGCGCACCCTACATCTCAACAAATGTGAATGAAATTGACCAAATAGGTTTGTCTGCTATGCATATACGCATGGATTGGGGCAAAATTTCGTTTGATTGGAATCGTGCACGGGCCTTTTTGGTCACGGCAGAGGAAGGGTCGCTGTCTGCGGCAGCACGCGCCTTGGGGCAGGCTCAGCCGACGCTTGGCCGTCAGGTGAGCGCGCTTGAAAAAGAGTTGGGCGTCGCTTTGTTTGAGCGTGTTGGCCGCGGATTGGTGCCAACACCAGCAGGAATGGAGATGTTGCAACATGTGCGCAGCATGGGTGAGGCGGCATATGGGTTAACGCGCATTGCATCTGGCCAATCGCATTCGGTTGAAGGCACGGTAAGTATCACCGCCAGCGAAGTAACGTCGGCATATGTGTTGCCGCCGATATTGGCTGAATTGCGCCGTGCGTATCCCGGCATCCGGGTCGATGTGGTGGCCAGCAACGCCCTGCGCGATTTACGCCGCCGCGAGGCCGACATCGCATTGCGCCATGTGGCCCCGGATGATCCGGATCTCATTGCGCGCAAGCTGAAACCGGGGGTGGCGCGCCTTTATGCGGCGCAAACCTATCTGGAAAGGGCTGGACCGTTTGATACGCTAGAAGAACTGGTGCGTGCTGACTTTATTGGCTTTGAAGAAAACGAGACGCTTCTAGCAGGGTTGAATGGTTTTGGCGTTCCGGTGGAGGCAGAACGATTTATCGCCTGTTCAGAATCTCATTTGGTACAATGGCAAATGGCGCAGCAAGGGATCGGCATCGGGGTTATGGCGCAACGGATTGGGGATGCGACTTCGGGGATGGTGCGCATTTCAGAATGGCTTGAGCCATTTTGCTATGACTCATGGCTGGTCGCGCACCGTGAACTGAATACCTCGCGCAGACTGCGTATTGTTTTTGATTTTCTTGCAAAATCATTGCTTTGAATCGTGAAGTTAATGTTTCACATTAACGTTGAAAGCTACGTGTTAGATCGTCGAATAAGGCAATACGCTCGTCTTCGCTGAGGAACGCGCCAATCTCGACTTCGCGGCCATGTCCGCGCAGGGTCACATAATGTGGCACCGGCCCGTCCTTTTCATATTTCAGCACCTGCGCCCAATAACGGTTGCAATCCCATTCCTTTACCTCGCCCTTGGGGTTGGTGTGGATCAGATGTGCGGTGTCGCCGTCGAGGGTCAGCACTTCTTCGATCTGGCGGGCGCGGTGGTTCTTTTGCAGGGCGAAATACATCGCGCCCACGGCCAGAAGGGCGAAGGGCAGTAGGCCCCAGAGCAAGGTCGTGCCAAGCAACGCGATCAACGGGATGAGGATCATGGTAAAGGTTGCCAGAATGAACGCGGCAAAGCCACGCGGCGGCAGCGACTGATGCGGCCACAGACGCATCTGCTGCTGCTCGGCGTGGGGTTCTGTCGTCCATTCGTAAGGCATGCGCAGATGATAAATCGGATGGTTGCAAAGGCAATGTGGCAAAATGGATGCTGGGGTTAGTAGGCGCGTGGTGGCCCAATCAAATCCCAGCGGTTGCCAAACATGTCGCGAAACACGGCGACGGTGCCATAGGGTTCATATCTTGGGTTTTCCTCGAAATGCACGTTAGCGGCGGTGAGGCGTGTAAAATCCGTTGCAAAATCATCGGTTTGCAAGAAAAGCCAGACGCGGCCTGCGCCCTGATTTCCGATGGCCGCGCGCTGTGCGTCATCGTCCGCGCGTGCCAAGATGAACCCGGTTCCACCACCCGGCGGCGTGACCCGCACCCACCGTTTGCGGCCTTGGTCAATGTCTTCGGTGAGGGTGAACCCCATAACACTGCAATAGTAAGCGATGGCCTTGTCATAATCGGGGACGATGAGGGTGAGGGCGGAGAGCTGCATGGAGGCAGAATGGCAGTCAGGAGGACAAATGACGAGAGGCTTTGCGCAACGCTTGGTTCCCTGATCGTGCCAGATCCCGAATCGGAGCGTTAAGTCGTTTGTTTTAAGGCAAAGTCGCAGGCTGTACGACGTCGGTATCGTGTCGGTATTACGTCGGTGTGGATGGCGGTAATCGGCTGAAGCAGGCCTGTTAACCCTGCGAACGCTGCCGGGAGGTTAGGGAAGTGTGAAAGAGGAATCGCGTTGATCACAAATGGTGGGAAGCATCCGACTTTGTGGGGATCTGCAAGGCTGCACCAAAATAGAGGCAGAGATATTCAACCACTGCTTTGGTCGTGAACGGGGGTGTGGCAGCGGAATGCGCAGCTATTTCCAACTGTTCCAAAACCGAGGTTTTTTTGGATCACATTATCTCAGATCAATGTTGAGCAAAGCGGACTTCAGCCCCGGTGATCTGGCTTATAATTCCCCCGGTGTTGACGGCGCTATATATTGGTCTCGGCGGACGCAGGGTATCGTTAACGCTCCTGTGTACCCAGCTTCGCGCTTCCATAGATTTCAAGGTCTGAGACAAAGCACGATCCGTGATCGTTAGCAGGTTTCGCCTGATATCGTTAAAGTGGCATGGCGTTTGAAGTGTTGTCAAAACTGGCAGTGTCCATGAACGACGAAGCAAATCCTGATCTTCTTCTCCAGAAACACTTTGAACTCTATTTGCGATTGCGGCGGCCTTTACGCCACTTGGTGTCAGACGAAACTCTGGCCGTAATGGATGGCCGTGACCGGGATTCCGTTCCATTAGCCCAAGGTTAATAAGGTGTTCCATGCTTTGGGCGAAGGCTGACCTGCTGGCACCTGTTGCCGCCAGCAGCGTTGCCTGCCGCCCAGCAACACCTTCATGCAGGTTTGATAGAATGGGAAGTGCCCAAGCGCGCGAAGTGATGTTGACAAGAGCATTAATGTCCATAAAGTATAGTTACTATATTTAGAATCCAAAGGAAAGCCTATGTCGCTCGTTTCAATAGAAAACACCATTACGATCGCCTTGTCAGTTACGGATCGCCACAAAAGCGCCATGTGGTATCAAGACATGCTTGGCTTCCAAACAATCTATCATGCGGATGAGGCAGGCTGGTCCGAACTCCAGACCAAAACCACTGGGGTCACTATCGGTCTTGGCGAGCATACCAAACCAGCGCCCGGAAACTGTGTGCCCGTTTTCGGCATTGCTGACCTGGATACCGCGCGCCAAAAACTGGAACAGGCCAAGGTTAAGTTTGATGGTGAAACGGATGTTGTCGAGGGTATGGTAAAGACTGCAACCTTCTATGATCCAGATGGCAATGCGCTCATGCTTGCGGAAGATCTGACGTGAGTGGTGTGATTGTGGATTGGCTCTCAAAAGTTTCTGTGGCGATTTTTGCCACGACGGGTTTGGCATCGGCAGAACCGTTCCGCGAAACAACTGTCGGCATTCCCGTATCCTCTATCGCCGAGGCAGAGACATGGTATTTCGATTTTTTTGGTGCGGATACCGAAGTGATGCGACCCGTTCCCGGAATTGTTGAGTTCAAAGTTTCGCCCGGCACTTGGGTTCAGCTCTTTGAAGCTGAAAACCAACAACCGTCCGGGGCCATCATCAGATTCTTGGTGGATGACATGGAGGCAGCGCAGGCCGCACGCTTTGAACAGGGCATCAACACTGGTGAAGCAATCGAAATACCCGGTGTTGTGACGTATTCCGAGTTCACCGACCCCTTTGGCAATGCACTCGGGCTATATGACCTGCCATAAACGCCTCGGCGCTCCGTCCCCAAAAGGACCGTTTGCCAAATAGTTCGCCGCAACGAACATTTGTGCCGGGAACAGGGGTAATGTCAGCTGCCCCGGCATTCGGCCTCACTTTGAGGTTCCGCGCCGCTCACTCCAGCTCAACCAGCAGATCCTTCGCGTCAATCTGTGACCCCGCTGTCACATGCACGGCTTTGACCACCGCATCACGTTCCGCGTGGATGCCAGTTTCCATCTTCATCGCTTCGATGGTCAGCAACAGGTCGCCGGCATGGACTTGCTGCCCGACAACCGCACCGACAGAGGCCACAACCCCCGGCATTGGAGCGCCGATGTGGTTGTCGTTGCTGACTTCTGCTTTCGGGCGTTGCGCTGTGCTGGCTTTGACCAGTCGGTTTGGCACCCGGATCACGCGGGGTTGGCCGTTGAGTTCGAAGAATACTTTGACCTCGCCGTCTTCATTGGTGTCCGACGCAGCTTGCATTCGGATTTCCAAGGTCTTGCCGGGGTCAATATCGGCCGAGATTTCTTCGCCCGGTTCCATGCCATAGAAGAACGTCGGCGTGGGCAAAGTGCGGACCGGGCCGTACATGCGGTGGCGGCCCATGTAGTCGAGAAATACTTTGGGATACATCAGGTAGCCGCAGAGATCTTCGTCGTCGATTTCCTTGCCTTCAAGTTCTTTCGACAATTCTGCGCGGGTGGCTTCCAGGTCGACGGGGGGCAGGTGTTTGCCGGGGCGTTCCAAGTTTGGCTTGTCGCCCTTCAATACCTTTTTGACGATACCATCGGGGAAGCCGCTGGGAGGTTGGCCCAGATTGCCACGCATCATGTCGATGACTGAATCAGGGAAGGCGACATCGGTTTCGGGGTCTTCAACCTGCGCGCGGGTGAGACCTTGGGATACCATCATCAGAGCCATGTCACCCACAACTTTGGAAGACGGTGTGACCTTGACGATATCGCCAAACATTTGGTTCACGTCCGCATAGGTGCGCGCGACCTCGGGCCAGCGGTCATTTAGGCCCAGCGAGGCCGCTTGCGCCTTGAGGTTGGTGAACTGGCCACCGGGCATTTCGTGCAGGTAGACTTCCGATGAGGGGGCCTGCATGCCGGTCTCGAATGCTGCGTATTGGCCGCGCACGTCCTCCCAATAGTCGGAGATTTCGCGCACGGCTTTCATATCAAGCCCGGTGTCGCGGTCGGTGTGGCGCAGCGATTCCACGACCGTGCCAAGGGTGGCTTGGCTGGTGTTGCCGCTGAAGGCGTCCATGGCGCAATCGACGGCGTCGACGCCTGCCTCTGAGGCGGCGAGGATCGTGGCACAAGCACTGCCCGCCGTGTCATGGGTATGGAAGTGGATCGGCAGGCCAACTTCGGATTTCAATGCCTTGATCAGCACGCGGGCTTGCGCGGGTTTCAGCAATCCGGCCATGTCTTTGAGGCCCAGCACATGTGCGCCGGCCGCCTTGAGGTCCTGGCCCATGGCGACGTAATATTTCAGATCGTATTTGGCGCGCTCAGGGTCAAAAATATCGCCTGTGTAACAGATCGTGCCTTCGCAGACTTTGTTGGCTTCGATCACTGCGTCCATCGCGACGCGCATGTTTTCGACCCAGTTCAGGCTGTCAAACACGCGGAACACATCGACGCCCGTGCTTGCGGCGGTGGCGACAAATTTCTGCACCACGTTGTCAGGGTAATTGGTATAGCCCACGCCGTTTGAGGCGCGCAGCAGCATTTGTGTCATCACATTGGGCAGGGCGGCGCGCAGGTCACGCAGGCGTTGCCACGGGCATTCCTGCAAGAAGCGGTAGGCCACATCGAATGTCGCGCCGCCCCAGCATTCCATCGAAAAGAGTTGCGGCAGGTTGGCAGCGTAAGCAGGGGCAACCTTGATCATATCGTGGCTGCGCATCCGGGTGGCCAGCAATGACTGATGCCCGTCGCGCATGGTGGTGTCGGTGATCAACAATTGCCGCTGCTGGCCCATCCAATCGGCCACCGCCTGCGGGCCTTTTTGTTCCAACAAGTTGCGCGTGCCCATGCGCGGTTCTGCGCGGGTCACTGGCGGTTTCGGGTCGCGCACATGGGCGGGGGGGCGTGCGTGATCCTTGGTCTCGGGGTGGCCGTTCACGGTGATGTCGGCGATATAGGTCAGCACCTTTGTGGCGCGGTCACGGCGTTTCTTGAACTGGAACAGTTCAGGTGTCTCGTCGATGAATTTGGTGTGGTATTCGTTGTTCAGGAACGTCGGGTGTTTGAGCAGGTTTTCGACAAACGCGATGTTGGTGCTGACGCCGCGCACGCGGAACTCGCGCAGGGCGCGGTCCATACGGGCGATGGCCATTTCGGGGGTCGGGGCCTTGGCAGTGACCTTGGTCAGCAGTGAATCGTAATAGCGCGTGATCACGCCACCCGCGTAGGCCGTGCCGCCATCAAGGCGGATGCCCAGCCCGGTGGCCGAACGGTAGGCCGTGATGCGGCCATAGTCAGGGATGAAATTGTTCAGCGGATCCTCGGTTGTCACACGGGTTTGCAGGGCGTGACCGTTGAGTTTGATGTCTGATTGCGCGGCCATGCCCGTGGCTTCGGCCAGTGTTTTGCCTTCAGCAATCAGGATTTGCGCGCGTACAATGTCGATGCCAGTAACTTCTTCTGTCACCGTATGTTCAACCTGCACACGCGGGTTCACCTCGATGAAGTAGAATTTGCCATCGTCCATATCCATCAGGAATTCAACGGTGCCTGCGCATTCGTAATTCACATGGGCACAAATTTTGCGGCCCAAGTCGCAGATTTCCGCGCGTTGATCTTCTGTGAGGTACGGCGCGGGCGCGCGTTCCACGACCTTTTGATTGCGGCGCTGCACCGAACAATCACGCTCAAACAAGTGGTAAATGTCGCCGTGTTTGTCGCCTAGAATCTGCACCTCGACGTGGCGGGCGCGGATGATCATCTTTTCCAGATAGCCTTCGCCATTGCCGAAGGCGGCCTCGGCCTCGCGGCGGCCTTCCATAATTTTTTCGGGCAATTCCTTTTCGTTGTGGATCGGGCGCATGCCGCGCCCACCACCGCCCCATGATGCCTTAAGCATGAAGGGGTAGCCGACCTTTTTAGCCTCAGCGCGGATCGCGTCCATGTCATCGCCCAAGACTTCGGTTGCGGGGATCACAGGCACGCCAGCCTCGACCGCGACACGGCGCGCGCTGGCCTTGTCGCCAAGCGCGCGCATGGTTTCCGCGCGCGGGCCGATAAAGGTGATGCCGTTTTGCTCGCAGGCGTCCACAAAATCGGGGTTTTCCGACAGCAGGCCATAGCCGGGGTGGATCGCATCAGCACCGGACGCTTTGGCAACGCGGATGATCTCGTCAATGCTGAGGTAGGCGGCAACGGGGCCAAGACCCTCGCCGATACGGTAGGCTTCGTCCGCCTTAAAGCGGTGTAGGCCCAGCTTGTCCTCCTCAGCATAGACCGCAACCGTCTTTTTGCCCATCTCATTGGCGGCCCGCATGATGCGGATGGCAATCTCGCCCCGGTTGGCGATGAGAATTTTGGCAAAGTCGGTCATGGGCATGTTCCTTGTTCGGGTGGACGTGGCGGCACTTTAGGGATGCTGCGGTGCAGCGCAATACCCGATATTACGCAGAGTGCTTAAATTCGTGCGTTAATATACGTATCGAAACGGCAATCTAGGTGGATTTGGCGGCGTTCAGGTCGAAAGGCGGTGGTAGTGAGGCGAGGTTTCTTGCGCCAAGCTGGCCCATATTGGCGCTGAGGTCTTTGGCCAACAGATCAATCAGGTGGTCGATGCCCTTGGGGCCAAGGGCGGCCAAGGCCATATGAAACGCGCGACCCAGCATGACAAAATCCGCACCCAGTGCGAGGGCGCGCAGGATGTCGAGGCCGGATTCCACACCGCTGTCGAAGATGATCGGCAGTTTGATGGCGGCACGCACGGCGGGCAGGGCGTCGATGCTGGCCGGGGCCGCGTCAAACTGGCGGCCCGCGTGGTTCGAGACCCAGATCGCATCGACGCCCGCCTTTTCCAGACGCATCGCATCATCGGGGCGCAGGATGCCTTTGATGATGAAGGGGCCGCCCCATGCATCGCGCAGCCAGTTGACGTAATCCCAATCCGGCGCGGTGCGCAGCAGGTATCCAATATGCGCGGTCGGTGACAGGCCTTTGGTCTGTGCATCGCTGTATTTGTCCAGCATGGCCATATGCGGCATGCCGCGTTTTGCCATGCCGAGCGCCCAGGCTGGACGCAACGCCACTTGCGCCATCAGGCGCGGCGTCAGTTTTGGCGGGCTGGTCAGGCCCGACCGGGTCTGGCGTTCGCGGCGGCTGGCCACGGGGACATCGACGGTCAGGATCAGGGTTTTGAAACCCGCATCGCGGGCGCGTTTTAGCATATCGGCGCGGATATCCGGGTCGCGAGGCGGATACATCTGAAACCATGCGTTTGGGCCGATATGTTGGGCGAGGTCTTCGGGGCTTTGTGTCGCGACGGTGGACAGGCTGTAGGGGATATTGGCGCGTTTGGCGGCACGGGCAAGGTGGCCTTCAGCGTCGGGCCAGATCAATCCAGACATGCCGATGGGGGCAATGCCGAAGGGCAGGGGCAGATCGGCCCCCATGAATGAAGTGGTGAGGTCCGGGGTGAATTCGCCGTGCAGGACCGAGGGCATCAGGCCGATCCGGTCAAGGGCCGCGCGGTTGCGGTGTTTCGTGGCCTCGGATCCGGTGGCGCTGTCGAGATATTCCCAGACAAATTTGGGAATGCGCGTCTGCGCGCGGGTGCGCAGGTCGGACAGGGCGGGATATTTGGCGTGCAGGTCCATGGGGGCATTTGGTCGGATGGGTTGGTGTTTGTCCAGCGGGTGTTTGAGGTACATATTTATGGAACAATGAAATGGCGGAACATCACAAGAACATGGGTTTTCCTGCCGTTGGATTAGGGGTAGGTTGCGCGCATGAGCAGTTTTGATGAATCCGACGCCTTTGAAGGCGCATCTTTGTCCGCCCGTGCGATGGCTGCGCGGCCGCAACCCTATCTTGATGGGTTGAACCCGGCGCAACGGGCCGCTGTGGAACAGATGGACGGGCCAGTGTTGATGCTGGCCGGGGCTGGTACAGGCAAAACGCGGGCGCTCACGGCGCGGATTGTGCATTTGTTGGCGATGGGCAAAGCGCGTCCGAATGAAGTGCTGGCAGTGACTTTTACCAACAAAGCCGCGCGCGAGATGAAAAATCGCGTGGGCCAGATGATGGGCCAGCAGGTTGAGGGGATGCCGTGGCTGGGCACATTTCACGCGATCTGCGTCAAACTGCTGCGCCGCCATGCGGAATTGGTGGGGCTGAAGTCGAACTTCACGATTTTGGATACTGACGATCAGTTACGGTTGCTCAAGCAACTGGTGTCTGCCGAAAACATCGACGACAAACGCTGGCCCGCGCGGATGTTGGCGGGGATCATTGATGGGTGGAAAAACCGTGCGCTTACGCCTGAAAAAGTGCCGGCGGCGGATGCCGGGTTGTATAACCATCGCGGGACCGAGATTTACGACCAATATCAGCGCCGCCTGATCGAACTAAACGCCGTCGATTTCGGCGATCTGTTG
>JBPOFE010000052.1:0-19677 GCA_051252035.1 Sulfitobacter sp. | reverse complement strand
TCGGCCCCCAAGGCCGCTGGCGTGATCCATGGGGACTTCGAAAAAGGATTCATCCGCGCCGAAACCATTGCCTATGATGATTTTGTATCCTTAGGCGGCGAGGGACCTGCAAAAGAGGCGGGCAAGATGCGCGCCGAAGGCAAGGCGTATGTGGTCAAAGACGGCGACGTGCTGCACTTTTTGTTTAATACGTGAGGCTCAGGCATCGGCCTGCGTGATTTTCGCCAACAGATCATCACAGCGCTAAGTTTGGTAGTCCGACCCTTCGACAAAGAATGCTCGCGCGGCGCTGACATGTGATCGCGCGTCTGTCAGCAGCACCGGATCAGGATCAAGCCGAAAATGTGCCAACGCGAGATCGGCGATGCTCCACTGCAAACTAGCCCGATCAAATGGCGCACATTCGCAGAAATCCAACGCCTCGCTTGTGGCATAGTTTTTTCGGGCAGTGGTGAGCATGCGCAGATTATCTGTGACATCGGCGAGCCAACGCTGCGTAAGGGCAAGATTGCCTAGCGTACCTGCCCAATCTATCGCGTTCGCGTGGCGACCCTCTGCGTTCATCTACTGCTCTTGACGATGTGATGCTGACGACGTGCGGCGGGGCAAGGCAGCCGACCCCACCCTCCAATTTTAACCACTTGCGCAGGTGCATCCGTCGCATCGCGCCAATACAGACAAAATACCGACATGATACAGACGTCGCATTTTGGGTTGTTTTGCCCCTTGCCCCCCGCAGATGACGCCGCTAAACGGGTCGGCGGAGACGTGGCCGAGTGGTCGAAGGCGCTCCCCTGCTAAGGGAGTAGGCCCGGAAGGGTCTCGAGGGTTCGAATCCCTTCGTCTCCGCCACCCACCAAATTAATTCCATTCAAGCGGACCGCCTCAAATGGCCGCCATATCTTGTAGCACATTTGCATGCTCGGTCAGGTGGGTTTGAGTTAGCTTACTAAATTATCCCCCGACACGTCCCGGGATCGCAGGTCTTTCGGCGATTACACACTTGGCCGTCGCATCAGACTGTATATTCAGGCCATGGCTGAACATCATCATACAAGCGCAAATCGGCCAGCGGTTCAAAGCAATCTTTGGCGGATGCGGGTTTCGTGCTACGCTTCCCCTATTACGAGAATCAACTTTTTACTTAAAGCACTTTTTAATTCGGGCACCGGGGGGATTTTATGGCCCAGACATTGCCAACGATTACACTTCTTGGCCCTATCGCCCTGCGGATTGGGGACAAGCGGCAAAAGCTGCCTTTTGCGGGACGCACCCGGCAATTGTTCACCTATCTTGCAGGTCATGCAAATTCGGGCGTGCGTCGCGATTGTTTACAAGATGAAATCTGGCCCGGCGTGGATGCATCACGCGCGGGATCAGGGTTGAATACGGCGGTGTGGCGGATCAAGAATGCGCTGGCTGCTTATCATGGGATCACGCTTACGACTATTGACGATATTGTACGCCTGACGGTGGAAGCGCCTGCACGTGTGGATGTGCAGGACCTTTCCAGAGCGGTTGAGAGCGCAGCCTTGAGCGCTTCGGGTGGTAAGCTCACAAAAGAAGCGCACATAGATTTGTTGACCGGGGTGTCCACCTGCCGCGGGCCATTCTTAGATGGGTGTTCCGAGCATTGGGTGTTACCGCTGCGCGAACGGTTCACGGCATTGCGGGTGCGCGCGTTGACGCTGTTGATGCATGATTGTGCCGCGCGTCGCCAATATGAAGCGGCTCTTGGCCATGGCCAGTCGATTTTGGCGTTGGACATGTTGCGCGAAGGCACGCAACGTGAGGTGATGTGGCTTTACGCATTGAACGGGCAACGCGCCCAAGCGGTGCGCCAATTTCACATGCTGACCCAACTGCTAGAGGCGGAGCTTGGTATTGAGCCGATGCCGGAAACGATTGCGTTATTTAAAAAGATCGTCGAAGCGCGCGACAGTGTCTTTCGCATGACGCAAGCCGGAGCGCGGGATGGCAGCCTGAAAATCGCGGTTGCAGATGCGGTTTGTCCTGAATTGGTCGGGGCCGCACCGGGGTCTGTATAAGCCCAGGAACCATATCCAGTCGAAAAACGCGCCGTCCTTATCACTGGGACGGCGTTTCTTTTTTGCGGTTCATCAAAACTGTGACTCAAGTGTGATCCATTTATCATCCACCAGCTATCTGACTGACATGCCTTGGTTAGCCATCCAGAGGTCAGCCGTGACGCCCGCGCCATCGAATCGCGGGGCGGGGGTCCTAGAGTGACGGGATTCTATATGTGTTTTAAGGATCTATGTGCCCCCATCTCATCCCCTTGCCAGTGTGCTCAGCGACGCAGAACCGCGATCATTTGTCGTGCGGGTTCGCTTTGGTGCCAAAGGGGGCAAGTCGAGATTGCTCATCACCGTTGATGATGTCGCGCAAGGCCGCAAAACGCATTTTCAAACACTCGAAGCTGCCTTTGCGGACATTCGCGAGGCATTGAACCCGCCGGATCTAGCTGCCGGTCAATCGCATTGAAAAGGGGATCACAATGATCAATCCCACCTATCCCGGCGTCTATGTGCGCGAGGAATCCTCAGGCGCACGGGCAGTGGCCGGTGTTGCCACATCCATCACCGCCTTTGTCGGCATGACCCAACGTGGGCCAATGACAAAACCCATGCGGATATTCAATCCAGCTGACTACGCCCGGCTATTCGGGGCCAGTCCCGAGGGCGGTCATATGTCACGGCAGGTACAGCTCTATTTCGATAATGGCGGTGGAGAAGCGTGGGTCACGCGAGTGGCCAAAGATGCAGTTGCCGCGCACATCACGCTGCGTAACGAGGCACAAGTTGACATCCTTAAACTAGAGGCGCGCGAGGCCGGCAATGACGGCAGCCTGCTGCGCACCGAGGTCAGCTATGACACGATATCGCCAGAAGAGCGGTTCACGATGACGATTTATCGCCGTGTGCTGAACGTATCGGGCATCGCCGAAGCCGTGGACACCGAGACATTTGCCAATCTGTCGATGAACCCCGGTGACGCCAATTATGCGCCGAATGTGATCAACGCGACAAGCGCGCTGGCCAAAGCGGAAGCCGTTGGTGGGCCGCCCGCACCTGCGGCCACGGTGCCAAGTATCCTCTATGCGGGTGTGATGCTGAACACGACGGACGCCACGGCGGGTGATACAATTCGTTCTCGGATCGGCGGCCCCGGCACTGCGGATTTCCAATTGGTCTATAACGGGCGTCCCGCCATTCCGGTCAGCGTCGATATCGCGGCGGGCGAGACATCATCAACGATCATTGCCAATATCGCGACGGCGATGAGCCAGGCCTTGCAGTTTGATGGCATCACGCAAACCGTGACAGGCGCTTCGACGTC
Organism: Sulfitobacter sp.; assembly: GCA_051252035.1. Taxonomy (GTDB): domain Bacteria; phylum Pseudomonadota; class Alphaproteobacteria; order Rhodobacterales; family Rhodobacteraceae; genus Sulfitobacter. The sequence goes on along the minus strand of JBPOFE010000052.1, from coordinate 16,317 downwards.
CGCGTCCGGTCGGCGTCAGTTGTCCCTTTCGATGGACGGTGCCAGCTTTGATATTCTGCCGGGATCGGTCAATGATCTGGCCGCTGCTCTGATGCTTTCACGGTCGCAGGGGGCGGTCTATGTGGATCGCTTTGCCAGTTTCCGACCTGCGCCCACCGGATATGTCAGCCGTTTACACAACCCTGCTGATGACGATCTCAACCGTTTGTTTCAGTTTATCAACGTGGCCAAGGCTGATCTGACGCATTTTGAGATTACGGATGCGTCAGTTGCAGGATCGCCGGGGGAACAGGTGATTACCTATCCCGATGGCACCGGCAATATGATGGTCGGCACAGCGTTTGTGCCTACAAACGGCGAGGTCGGATCGTTCAGCAATGTGGTGGAAAACCTCAATGCGATTGCCGATGCAATCACCGCTGACAGCAACAAGCGCTGGACTGCTGAGGTTCATGGCGTCCGTATCGCGCTCACCCCGACATTTGGCAATTCCGATACCGGACCGACCACCAGCCTGACGACCTCGAACGGACCTGCGCCGGGGGCCGGGCATGACCTGAGCACAGCGGCGCGGATGTTTGGGGCAACCTCGGACAATGTGGCCGCCTATTCATTCGGACAAGCCGGTAATCCCGGCGGCGGCGGGGTGTTTCAAAACCGCGCCATAGCCGAGGATGGCGACAATGGATTGATCCCGACTGTGGATGAATACCGCGCGGCATTTACCGAGATCGAGCGCAATGTTGATCTGTTCAATCTGATGGTGTTGCCACGCGCGGCGACGCAGATTGCGACCCAATCTGATGCCCAACGCAAGGTCGCCTTCAACGCCGCGTCGTCGTTTTGTGAAAAGAAACGTGCGTTTCTGCTGGTCGACCCGCCTTCTATTGATGCGGGCGATGTGTGGGAGGACGCGACCTCAGCCGAGAGTGGTGTCGACACGTTGCGCATCGGCCTTGAAACCCGCAATTCTGCGGTGTTCTGGCCACGTTTGAAGCAAGCAGACGGATCACATCAAGACCCCGCAGGCCCCATTGCTGGCTTGATGGCGCGCACCGATGGCAGGCGTGGGGTCTGGAAAGCCGCCGCCGGGGTTGAAGCCACGTTGCGCGGTGTTGCGGGTGTTGAATATCCGATGAGTGACCCGGAAAACGGGGTGATCAATCCCAAGGCCGTGAATGCACTTAGGGTGTTTCCTGATGGGGTGCTTAGTTGGGGCGCGCGCACGCTGGTTGGTTTCAACGACAGTGGCAATATTGATGACAAATACATCCCTGTGCGTCGGACCATGCTTTATATTGAGGAAAGCCTTTACCGTGGTCTGCGCTTTGCGGTGTTCGAACCCAATGGTGAACAACTTTGGTCGCAGATCAGATTGGCCGCAGGCAGCTTTATGAACGGGTTGTTCCGGCAAGGTGCCTTTGCGGGCACCAAGGCATCTGACGCCTACTATGTGCTGTGTGATCAATCAACCACGACCCCCACGGATCAGAATCTTGGGATCGTCAACGTGGTGGTTGCCTTTGCGCCCCTGAAACCTGCCGAATTCGTGGTGCTGACCGTGAAGCAAATCGCGGCACAAGCCCAGACCTGAGGAGGAGAGTACCATGGAATTTCCAATCAACACGCACCGCGTCGATCCTTATAAGAACTTCAAATTCCGGTTGGTTTGGGACCAACAGACGGTGGCCGGGATCAGTAAGGTCAGCGGCCTGAAATCCACGACCGAAGTGGTGTCGCATCGGCATGGAGGCGATCCGTCGACCAAGCATCATTCGCCCGGTGTCACCACCTTTGAGGCGATCACGCTGGAACGTGGCATCACCCATGATCACAGTTTCGAGGCATGGGCGAACATGGTCTATTCCGTCGAAGGTGACGGCGGTGTGTCCCTGCGCCATTTCCGCAAAGACATCACCATCGAGCTTTACAATCTGCAGGGTGTCAAGGTGATGGCGTGGAACGTGTTCCGCTGCTGGGTCAGCGAAATGACCGCGGTGCCGGAACTGGATGCCAACGGCAATGCGGTCGCGTTTGAGACAATCGTGCTGCAGAACGAAGGCTTCCAGCGCGACGTGAGCGTCAATGAAGTGATGGAAGCCTAATACCATGACTGGCTTGCCCGCCCCCCTTGATCAGATCCATCTGATCCTTGCGCCGCTCACAGGTGCAGCAGAGCATGGGCTGTCATCGCAGCCCGGTTCTGCGCAGGCGCGCGCAAAGTGGTTGCTGGAAAATTGCCTGCAGGGGGTATGGCATGCAGGGCAACCAGTGACGGTAGCCGATCTGACGCTCAGCCAATTTGACGCCTGTTTGGCGCAACTTTATCGGCACCTCTATGGCGATCAATTGGTGTCGCAATGCACCTGCACCAAGTGCGCGGAACCGTTTGAATTGCGGTTTGATCTTGCCGACATTCAAACGCGGTTGAATGAAGAAAGCGAAGGCTATCAAGGCGCGTCCGAGACTGAAATTACGGCCCCGTCTGGCCGAGTATTTCGCCTGCCTCGGGTGTCTGATCTGGCGGCGTTGCACCGCGATGGGTCAGAGGTCTGGTTGCAAGCGTTACTGGTTGATGGCCCTTTTGATGCCGAGGCGCTGCAGGCTGAGATCGCGCAGGCGGGTCCGGTTCTAAGTCAAGACATCGACGCGCCGTGCCCGGATTGCGCGCAGGTCAATCAGGTCCGCTTTGATATCGCAGATTATCTGGTTCAGACCGTAGCGAGCGAAGGTGCCTTTTTGTGGCGCGAGGTGCATTTGATTGCGCGGCAATATCACTGGACTTTGACGGATATCATGTCGCTCAGCCGAGAAGTGCGTCGCCAGTTGACCGGGCTTATTGTTAGCGAAGCGCAACACCGGACAAGGCTTGCATCATGAGTGGTCTCATCCAACGCCTGCTTGACCGCAGTGGTGGCGCCGTGCCGCAAGCCGCGTCGGTAATGCCCGCAGCGCTTAGCGGTTCACCCTTGGCGGCACATGATCAACGCTTGCAGAATCCGCGCTTTCGGGACCTGGGGATTGGCCTGCTGGACTTGGGTGGAGCCGATACTGTGTCTGAGCCGGATGTCCCCGCATCAATGCCGGAACCGTCACGGACTGTCGAATCTGAACCAACGTTGGCACCCAAGGCACCAGCCGCGGATATTGCACCGATACCGCAGCCGATCAAACCCACTACATGGCAACAGATCGAAGACCCCATTGCCGCTTTGCGTAAAATTGTGCCGGAAACGGTTGTGAATACAGTGGAGCAAGTGCCCGCCCAAACGCCGATGCAATCAGTGCAAAATGTTGACGTTACGCCACCGAAAGAAACGTTAAAGCCAATGCCTGCTGCAAAACCGGAACCACCGATTTTGCCTGAACCTGCAAAACCACCATCCGCGTTGCTGCACCCGCCGCAGGTTGAGCCGACGCCCCCGGCTGCCAAAATAGCGCCAGTTCAGCCGCCACGGTCCTCCTCTCAGATTGATCCGCCCGCCATAAACCTCCAGCGGGTTGCGCCAGAGCATTCCCCAACATCTCCACCAGATGCTTTGCCCGCCCGTGCCGCACCTCAAGCAGAACCCACGTTGATGCGTCCAACGGCGCCAACGCGGGCGATGCCCGAATTGCCGCAGCCCGCGCCCGCAAGTACGCCACAGCCCGCAACCCTAGAGCGCCAGCGCGAGGTCGAGCGCATTATTGAGCGCGTCACGCGCCAAGAAGCCACACCCCGGGCAGACCTCAGGCCCACGAAGCATCGTGAAAAGCCAACCGCACAAAGCATCTCTCGGATTGGCAGTTTGCCGACGCGGCGGCGTGCCCACACTATTTTTGGGTTGAGGAGGGGGTAGATGACAACGCTCAATCTCTCTCATGTGACCATCACATTGCAAAACCTGCTGAGCAGAAACGTGCGACGCTTGCTTGGCGGTACAGGCGTGAATGACCCGGAATTCACCCTGATGCCGCCTGAACTGGTCACCGCGACCACGCGCACTTTGAACCTGCATCTCTATCATGTGGCCGAAGACCCGCATTACCGCAATGCGGTGGGCATGTCAGGGGGCAATCCCCCCATCAACGCGCAACCCATGGCACTGCGGTTGTTCTATGTCATGACCGCCCATATGACACGCGCGAACGAATTTGACGCCGTTGCACAACAGGAATTGCTGGGGCTTGGCCTCAAGACATTTCATGATAATCCTGCAGTGACGGATAGCCTTGTGATCCTACCGACACCCGCCAGCCCGCCAACCCCGGTGATGCATCCAGAACTGCTGGGTGATGGCAACAAGATCGAGATTGTGCCGCGTAATCTGGAGCCTGAGGACAACCTCAATTTCTGGGCCGCCGAGGATCAAAAGACCCCGCGTGCTTCAGCCTATTACGAGGTGCGCACGGTGTTTTTATCGCCCGAAGATGTGCGCAGTGCGAGCGGCGTCGTCTTTGACGTGGGCTTGTATGTGGCAAGCTCAGTTGCCGCGCGCCTGCGCGGATCGCGTTCGGTTTTAGGGTTCACTATGCCGATGGCAACCGGCCTCGGCGCACAGGCACTGGATGTCACGCCCGCCCGCGCGACCCTGCGTGCGGTTGCGGTCGCGGGCAAACCCGTGGTGCGACTGACCGGGACCAACTTGACCGCTGGCGATGTGCAATTGCTGCATCTGGTGCAGGGGGCGCAGTCGCATCTGATTGACCCGGTGCTAAACCCCGACTGGGCGCTGGCATTTGGCGCAAGCGAGATCAGCTTTATCTCGCAGCCGACGCTTGAAGTTGACGATGGCGCAGGTGGGACCAATACCATCCCCGTGACCCCCGGTATCACCGGGTTTGAATTGACCATTCGCAGTTACCGCATGCAAGGCACGACGCGGTTGAATGCCGACTACAAGGCTGGTCGTGTTGATGTGGCTCTGGGCGCGCATATTGATGGCCATGCCGGGCCAGTGGGTGGCAATTTCACCCTTGATGTCGACCCGGTGGTGGACCTGACTTTGGCCGATGATGTGACGCTTGCGGTGGGCGGTGAATATTACACACGCGATGTGGTCGCAGCCCCGACGGGTCCCGGAACATTTTTTGTGAACGCGGCGCAGATCACCTTTCAACCGCATCTGCCGTTGCCGTTTTCCGGTGCGCACGCTGTGCAGTTGTTTGTCGATGGTGCAGAGAGCCAGCCTTATTGGATAGAGGTGCCGTGATGCAGACAGATGCGATCACCATCACCGACATAGCCCGCGCACAGCTTACCCGGCGCGCCGCATTTCTGGCCAGCACGCCAAGTGCCGATACGGCTGAGGCTGAAAGTACATTTGCAGATATGGCTGTGCCTGCTGAGTACCCGTCAACCGGGCCGCGTGCCGCCCTCGCGGCGCAGTTTGGTGTCACGACAGCAGAGATGGCGTTGCTTGATCTTTGTGTGGCGGTGCGGGTCGATCCCGCCTTGGAATCTTTGGTTGCGGAATGTCAGGGCAAACCTTGGCGGCCCGCCCCAACAGAGGCGCTTGTGCGCCGTTTGGCGGGGCTGCCCCCCGGTGCGATCTGGCGGCCCACAGGGGCATTGGCACGCTGGCGCTTGGTGTCGCGGGTGAAGGACAGCAGCGGTGCCGCCCCAAGTTTTGTCGCGGATGATGGCGTGGTCGACTGGTACTTTGGCCGAGCCGTGTTGAGCGACGGTCTGGTTGACAGATGCGCAATTCCCGACTTGAATCAGCCGTTGCCGCCTTGGGACATCGAGGCATCATGCAGGGTTTTGAACGATCTGTTGTCAGCAGGGACATCGGTGCGCGTGGCGCTGACCGGGGCTCCCGACAGTGGTCGCGAAATGATGGCGCTGGCCCTGTGCAAGGCGCTGGGTGTGGGGCCGCTATTGGTTGAGGGCGCGGCTCTAAGCGGTGATGTCGGAAGTCACGTCGCCCGGTTGCATCGCTTTGCCGCACTAAGCGGTCGTGTGCTGATTTGGCAAAGCCTGCCTGTACAGATGCCGCTGTTTCGTTCGCCTGTACCGCTGCAATTTATGCGGACGCCGGAAACCCCAAACATGACAGGTCACCCATTCGATTATGTGATCCCGCAGCCCGATTTCACCGCGGATATGCGCGCTCAGTTCTGGCGGGTACTCGCCCCGAAACAGGTTTTGCCGATGGCGCTGCGCAACGCCGCCCCGGAAGAGCTGCGTCGCCTTGCACCGATGGCCGCCAAAGGGGGCGACACGGTTGAGGTGTTTTTGCGACACCGCGCCCTGTCAGACCTCGACGCAATTGGTCGGGTGAAACGCCCTGAACTGTGCTGGGATGATATGATTTTGCCGCCTGCGTCCATTGCCGCCCTTAAGGATTATGCGTTTGAAGCGCGGGCGCAGGCGGGGCTGATGGGCCGTCCCGATGTGCGCCGCCTTTATGCCGCTGACGCAGCACCCACAGCGTTGTTTACCGGGCCACCCGGTGTCGGCAAAACCATGGCGGCGGAATGTATCGCGCGCGAGTTGGACCTGCCGTTGTTGGTGATTGATGTATCCCGCACAGTCAGCAAATACATAGGCGAGACCGCCAAGAACCTCAGCTCATTGGTGGACCGCGCACGCCGCTTTGGCTGCATTCTGTTTTTTGATGAGGCGGACGCGTTTTTTGCCAAACGGACGGATCTCAAAGATAGCAACGATCGTCACGCCAATGCGGATACCAACCACCTTTTGCAATTGATCGAAAGCTACGAAGGCCAAGTCATTCTATCGACCAATAAGCCTGCCAATATTGATGAGGCGTTCTTTCGTCGCATTCGCCATGTGATTGATTTTCATCGCCCCGATACCGAACAGCGCCGCGCGCTTTGGGTGCATTATGCGGGCGTGCTGGCCGGGCAAGTGGCATTGGCCGATTTGGCCCCTGCAATTGACCTTTGTGCAGAGCGGTTTGAATTGACCCCAGCACAGATCAAGAATGCCAGCCTCACCGCACATTTTGCTGCCCTGCGTGAAGGTGTTGCAATGGGGCAGGCCGAAGTGCTGCAAGGAATTGCACGCGAATTGCAAAAAGGCGGGCGCAGCTTACCCAATGATCTGGCGGTGCTTGCCGCTGCTGGGCGGAGGGTTTCCCATGTCGCGTAGTGGCTATGAACGCACGCCCAATGTGATCCCCGGTGCCTTTGTACAATTGGTCGAACAGGTTATTGGGTTCATCCCAAACATTGTGGCGTTTCAGTATAACCCCGCAAGTATCAGCCGCACGTTGGAGCCTTGGAACCCCTTTGAGGTCGACCAAGCCAACCGAGGGGCGCAGGCACCCACGGTGCAGCCCTATGAACCGCAAGAAAAGTTCTCGTTTTCCCTAGAATTGAATGCCTCCGATGGCATGGAGGAAGGCAACCCCCTTGCCGTGGTGCACGGTGTTGCACCGCAGATCGCAGCACTCAAAAAACTGACCCAACCTAGCAAAGGTCTGCTGGGTGATCTGGTGGCCAGCGCCAGTGCGGTGGCCGGAAGAGACCCCGGTGCCACAGAGCGCGCCAGTGTGCCCGTGGTGCTGATGATCTTGGGACCAGGCATCATTTATCCGGTGCGTATCACCTCGTTCGGAGTGGAGCAAAAAGAGTTCAACACGCTGCTGTATCCGATTCAGGCGACTGTTCAAATCGAGGTCGCAGTGCTGACACCCGATACCTTCAAATGTTCGGAAAACCCCGCCGCTAGCACGGCTATGGCCACCTACAATTTCACCAAACATCAAGAGGATATGCTGGCGACGTTGAACCTCGCCAATTCCGCACAAACCATCGTTGGCAATCTGCCCTTTTAGAGAGGAGATCACATTCATGGCAAAGTTCGATGCCGCCTCGCGTTATGTCAAACATGCCGACGTGTTTATGACCACGGATCGCCGTGGCCGTGAGGTGATGGCGCTGACGCCTGCCGAACTGCCTCAAGCCCCTGAATTGGGAGAGCACCTGCGCCGGGACGGTCAGCGGCTTGATCATTTGGCGGCGCATTATTTGGCGGACCCGTTCGGGTTCTGGCGCATTGCACGGGCGAATGATGCGCTTAGCCCCGATGTGTTGAGCCAGCGGCGGCAGTTGAAAATTCCGGTGAAAGGGTAGGCGGCGATGTCACTTGAAACTTCCATCTACTTTGGGGCGGACAATGCCAAGATGTCCGACGACACACTTAAGTGGCTGGTCGAGGTGCGCGTTGAACAAGAGCTGAATAAGATCACCAAATTCGCACTACGGTTTGAACAAGACCTGTGCGAAGACGGCCCGTCATTGGATGATCGTCCGGAAATTGTGCCCAACACCATGATCACCATTATTGCCGGGGCGGGCAATGTCGCCCCGGTTTGTCTTGCGCGTGGTCCAATCACACGCGTGCGATCCTCCAGTCAGATTGGCGGTGCTGGATCATGGCTTGAGGCGCATTGCGAAACCCGGCAGGTTGAAATGGATCGCGCGGCGATACAGTCGAAATGGATCGGTAGCCACAAGGGTGTGGTTGAAGGGTTGCTTGGCACGTACCAGATGACCCCGGATGTCGCCAATGTCGAAGGCGAGGCGGGTGAGGAAGATGACCAGCTGAACCAATCCGGCACCGATTTTGCGTTTCTCAATAAAATGGCCAGTGAACATGGCGTGGATTTCTGGTTGAGCTATGAGGCGGAAACCGCAGGTGAGGCAAATGCGTCGGTGACCGAACACGCGCATTTCAAGATTTCCCCGCCCGTTAGTGATGCTGCGCCATTTGACATCGATGCCTTTACGCTGTCGGCCAGTACCCCCGGCCCGGTGTTCCGGTTGAATGCGGTGGGTGACGATTGTCCGACGGTAAACAGCTTTGATGCCGACATTGATTTTGAGCGCCCAACGACGGCTCAGGCCGCGACGCAAGACACCACAAGCGGCGAAGAAGCACAGACGGAATCTCAAGGTGAGGCAGGCACTGGTCAGCCGCAGGAAGTCAGTGTTGACGTCGGCGAAGTGCGCCGCGTGATCACCATCACCGCGCCCGGTAACCCCGATGAATTGAACCGCAAACAAAACGCCGCGCTGCGCGCTGCATCTTGGTTTGTCGAAGGCACGGCCACCACCTCGACCGAATTACTGCACCATATCGTCGTGCCGCATGACATCATTCAGGTTGAAGGGGCCGGAGACCAATTGTCGATCCCGTTTCAGGTCAAATCCGTCGTTCACGTTATCAACAGCGCGGCACATATGATGGACATCAAACTGCGCTCCAACACAGTCGGGGTGGCAGCATGAGCAGCACCGCCGACATGGTCGAGGCTCTTTATGATACGCTGCAAGGGCGGTTTTTTGGTAAGTTCCCCGGCACCGTAATCAGCAATGATGACAAGCAAAACCGCGCGCGGCTTAAGGTCAGCGTGCCGGGGGTGATGCAGGGACAAGAGATTTGGGCACTGCCTTGCGTTCCCTATGCCGGACCGGGCGTTGGCCTTTATGCCGTGCCACCTGAAGGGGCCAATATTTGGGTTGAGTTTTTAGGGGGGGATCCAAGTCATCCGGTCTGGGTGGGGTGTTTTTGGGCGGACGGCCAAACAGATAGTTCTGAAAACAAACCCAGCAATCTGGTGCTGCGCACCGGGGATTGTTCCATCGTCATTGATGAGGAGGCTGGCACGATCACCCTGACGGGTGGCGATGGCAGCAGCATTGTGCTGGGCGACAGTGGCATCACGTTGGATGGCACCGAAATCAATCAAAGCGCCAATGGCTCTAAACTAGGTCTCAGTGCGAGCGGTTTGGATGCGCTTAATGGCGCGTTCACAGTGACATGAGGGAGTATGTAAAATGGGCAATCCAGTAGATGCAAAACAAGGTGGCGTGGCCGACGCTACAGGCGCATCCGCTTCCTCAAAAGTCAGCGCCAACACGCGGGTGCAAACCGCCAGCGGAGCGATTGGTATACAGACGGATATACCCAGTTTTTCCGGGACCACGGTTTCAGGCGTTTGGACGCTCGGCACGCTGCGTTGCAAGATCAACGGATTGCCGATGATCACCACGGCCGCCGTGGGGATTGGCATCGCGCCCTCACTGCCCTCAGGGACCACCGGGCCGCTGCAACTGCTCAAATCCGACAGCAACGTAAAGGCATTATGATGGCCGTGTTAAACGCCATACGTTTCCCGTTTCAGATTGACCGCGCCGCGGGCCGTCTGCGGGAGGAACGCGATTATGACAGCTATATCAGGCAATTGATCCGTCAGGTGATCCTGACCAATCTGGGCGAGCGGATCAATCGCCCCGACTTTGGCTCAAACACCCGGCGCATGCTGTTTGCCCCCAACAATCCGGCGGCGGCGACCTATGGCCGCACGCTGGTCTATCAGGCGCTGACCACGTGGTTGGACCGCTTCATCAAGGTCGAGGATGTTCGCGCTACCGCCATTGAGGAAACTCTGACCATCGAGGTTGAATACACAGTCATTGCCAAAGGTGAGCGGCGTTTCCTAAGTCTGGAGGTCACACCCTGATGGCTGAACTGGACCGCAAAACACGCATCTGTGCGCAGACGGACCCGGTGGTGACGGGGATGGACTTTGTACAGGTGGTTGATCACACCACGCAAGATGTCCTTCATGTTTTCTTTCTGGTGGATCCGGGTGCGGTTGATGGTGGTGCGGCGTTTCCCGATGCCGATTTTGATGACCCCACCATTCGCAATGAATGGCCTGATGCTGATCTTGATGCGCTCAGCATTATAGCGCCGGAAACCGGGGATGTGGTGGATATTACCGCCGCCGCATGGATCATCGTCACCCGCAATGATGTGGCGCGCAAGGTCCTTGAGATCATCGTCGCGGCCCCCGGCGGGCAAGAGCTTTATGATTTGCGATACAGCGACGCCGCAATGGACCGTTTTTTTGACACGCTGACGTTCTCGTTCAAACAGGGTTGTCCGGGCGGCGGCGATTGCAAGCCGGGCTGCGGCTGCCCGCCACAACAGTTTGAGGACGTTGCGGTCGATTATCTTGCCCGAGATTACGGATCACTGCGCGCTGCCCTGTTGGATTTTGCAGCCGCGCATTATCCACAATGGGAAGCCCGCATAGCCGCGGATCCGGGCATGATGATGCTTGAGATTATGGCAGCCCTTGGCGATGATTTTGCCTATCAGCAAGACCGTCTGGCCGCGGAAGCCTATCTGGAAACAGCGACGCAATCGCAAAGCGTGGTCAATCTTGCCCGGTTGGTCGATTACCAGATGGATCATGGGGCTGCTGCTACGACGTTGCTGACTTTTGGCGCGCATACAGCGGTGATGACCACTTCGAATGATCAGATGCAGGCCGCTTCACCAAATCGCGCATTCGCATTGCGCGAGGATTTGGGGGCGGTGCCATTTGAACTGACGGAAGAGATTTGGATCAATCCAAAGTGGAATGACGTGCCACTTTATTGGCCCGATGCGGGCAACCCGTGCCTGCGGATCGGGGCGACATTGGCTTATCTCGACATGCCAACGCCGCTGAATGGGGATTTGCCCGTAGGTCACAGTTTTGCCAATCCACAAGATATATTTATCGGGCGTCGCATCGTGTTGCGGTCAGGCCAGACCAACCCTGACAACCCAAGACGGGCATGGGCCGTGACAATTACTGGCGTTGAACCTTATGTGGATTTACTTGATGTGGGTGGTCCCGAACGGCTTTGCATCACATGGGCCGAGCCCTTGCCGTTTGAGATGCCGATAGCAGAGACCCATGCCTATCTTAACACCGTGGCTGCGGTCGCGGGGCGTTCGGTGACAGAGCTATTTCGCGTTGGTGATGATGCGGCGATGGCCTTGGCTTATCCCACCGCTGACGCAGTCCAGATGAGACTTTTGACTGCACTTCCGCGCGCCACTGAAAGGCAAGGTGCCTGTGCACACGGCGCACGCGGGGTGGTGTTGCGCCATGGTCTGACTGGGACCGATACGCTTGGGCTAAGCTGGACACAGGATGATGACCGACAGGTGCCGATGCTTGGGCTTAATCAGTTGGACCCTGATTTGAGTATCCCATTTACACTTGATTTCGACCACATCCACACATGGGATTTTGTCAATGGCATACTGGACGCGGACGCAGAAGACCGCGCCTTTACCCTCGAGCATGGAATGTGGTCCGAAGCGGTGCGGTTTCAAAAACCAAGCGGCGATGTGGTGCTAAATGACTACATTTCCGGCGCGGGTTTCTCGTTGCGCTTTGGCGATCGGGACTTTGGCATTTCGCCGCAAGTTGGCGCCGTACTGGAGGCACGGTTTTTGACGGCGCCGGGGATGGATGCGAATTTGCCACCGGATGTCATCAGCAATCTGTCACCGCCCGAAGGAGCCGACGATATTGCCACGATCACATGGGCGGATTGGGTGACAAACCCCTTTGCAGTCACAGATGCTCGCGTGGCTGAAACGCTTGACAGTATCCGTATCAACGCCCCCGAAGCGTTCCGAGCCATCCTGTTGCGTGCTGTGCGCAACGAAGATTACCGCACTATTCTTGAGCGCCGCGACAGCATTCAACAAGCCAATGCAGCAACGCGGTGGACCGGTAGTTGGGCTACTGATTTTGTTGCCGTTGACCCTGCAGGCACACAGATATTGTCAGATGCCTTACGGATTGAGATCGCCCGCGAACTTGATTGTGTACGCCAAGCTGGGAGGTCCGTGTGTCACCGCGATGCTGATTATATTCCGATAGATATTTCTGTGGATGTCTGCGTATCCCCAAATGCCTCAAACGCGGCAATGACGCGCAAGATCACGCAAGCCTTGGTCGCGTATTTCGATCCTGACAATTTCACGTTTGGCACACCCCTGATCCGATCGGGGTTGGAGGCAGCAGTGCATTGCGTGCCCGGTGTGCGCGGTGTCGAAGAAACCAAAGTGCGCCGTCGTGGCAAAGCTGATTTCGAATTGCTGCCCGCGCGATTGATGGTGGCCCCGCACCAGATACTACAGCTCGCCAATGATGCCGCCCGTCCCGAACGCGGATATATCGAAATTTCAGCGCACGGAGGTGGATGATGCCAACCTGTCCCTGCGATACCTTACCTTCTGATATTTGCCTAGACATCGCGCCGGGCTTGGATAGCCTGCCGCGCCAATCGCGTGGTTTTGGTGAAGTGAAATCACGCTTGCTGGCCTCTGTTGCCGCGCAGCCTGCACTGGACGGATGGACCGGGGAGGCTGAACAGGACCTTGGTGTGATGTTGTTGGACATGTGGGCCTATGTACTGGACATCCAGAATTTCTATGACGCCAAGATCACCGATGAATACTACCTAGGCACCGCCAAGCGAAACCTGAGCACGCATCGCATCATCAAGCTGTTGGGATACAAACCGCGACCGGCGCTGTCGGCCTCTGTGACGTTGGTGGCCGAAGTGGATCAGGCTGATCCTTTAAACCTGCCGGTCGGCACTGGATTTCGGTCGGATGCCTTTGACGATGAAGCGCCACAGATCTTTGAGACATTGGTGCCACATACGCCTGACCCCGCGCGCAACCGCTGGGCGCTGGCCCCGATCCCCGATCCCACGTTTCCCGGTCGCGTGCTGTTGCGGCGTGCAGAAAATGGTGTGCCAAAGCGCGGGGTGCTGGCTTTTGCGCTGGACGGCGTGGCTCATCACGCAAGCCAGATCAGCGGCATCGCTAGCTATATCGGTCCCGATAGTCAGCGGCTTGCCGAGGTTCTGCTTGATGATCCGTTGGATGTGCCAGAGGGAACCCAGCTGTCACAGATCAAGATGCGGCTGATGGGCTTGCGTGCCGGGCCATCGCCGTTTGACGCGCCATTTGATGCGCAAACGCTGTTCCTCGATACGGTCTATCCACAACTGCGCAAAGACGATCTGGCGGTGCTCGAGGTCAGAGGTGAACTGCATCCGATTTTGTTAGGGGATGTAGCCCGTGCGGAGTTGCCGTTGCCGCTTGATGCGGCTTCCCCGGTACAGTCCATTGTGGCCAAGGTAACTATACCGTCAATCCCGGGGCTTACCTTAACGGAGCATGACAAATGGCGGCTACATTTCAGTCCCGTAAGGGTTGGCCAGTTGCGTGCGCCCGCCAAAACGAACTTGAGCTATGACGATATCCCCGCCGCCATTTCGCTTTCGCGGCCACGCGTTGAACAAGAGGACGCGTTGTCAGGTGATTTTATGCTGCACGGTGCCGCTGGGGCGGGGGCACTCATACAAGGCGATGTGACACGCGATCTGCACACTAAAGATATTAACTTTGCGCCGGGCAGTGCCAGTTTTGATCAGACACTACAGACACCTATCAAACTGTTTGGCAACCTCATCCGTGCTGTGCGGACCGAACATGTTGGGCATGAAGTCTTGGGCTCGGGGGATGCAGGTCAAGCGCGTAATCGCTTCAAGCTAAAGAAAGCACCATTGTCATGGATAGAAGATGCAAGTGCTGCCAATGGCCGGCGTCCTCTGATCGACGTGCGTGTCGATATGGTCCTTTGGGACCGGGTGGAAACACTATATGACGCGGGCCCTGCAGACCGGGTTTATCTGTTGGAGCTTGATGCCAAGGGCGACACTTGGGTGGTGTTCGGCGATGGTAAACGCGGTGAACGGCCCACTTCGGGTGTGGGTAATATATCCGCCAGCTATGGCCACGGGGCAGGGGCGGCAAAACCACCCGTGGGCGCGATCACGCAACTGGCGAGATCGGTCAAGGGTTTGGGCAAGGTCCGCAACCCATTGCCTGCAACTGGGGGTGCCGATGCCGAAGCTGCATCTGATATTCGCAGCAACGCGCCCTCAACTGTGCTGACACTGGGCCGCGCCGTTTCGGTACAGGATTTCACCGCTCTTACCCGTGGGTTTCCCGGCGTGCTGAATGTCAGCTCTGGCTGGGGGTGGCACCCGAAACGGCAACGCGCTGTTGTGATCGTTTATGTGGCTGAGGACGGCGGCGTCGACCTTGTGGAATTGCGCAAATTCCTGACCAACATGGCCGCAACCGACACCCCGCTTGACGTCATTGTCGCGATCCCGGTTCCGCGCACATTAACATTGTCGGTGGATATCGATCCTGCCTATCCCGGCGATGAAACCCGCGCTGCTGCATTGGCTGTTTTGGCTGAACCTGACACCGGGTTGTTGTCACGTCGAGCCGTGCCAATCGGTGGCGTCATCTACCGTTCCGCCATCGTCAAGGCCGTGCAAACCACGCCCGGCATCGCCGCCGTTACGTCGATCTTGCTAGACGGGGCAGAAATGAAGTGGGCCGTGAAGGCCACCACCGGCAGCTATCTTGATTTCAATAACAACATCACGGTGGCCTAGGATGAGCATAATTGACATCACCGAACACCGTGCCGCGCAAGACGGCTATGACGCCTATTACGCCGAAAAAATCTGGCAGATGATCCCCGGTATCTACCGGGGCGAAGATGCCGATGGCAGCCTGCGTGGCTTGGTTGAGGTTTTGGCGGGCGAAGCTGCTGAGCAACGGCGCAGCGTTGATCGGCTCTGGGCGGATGCGTCGATTGTGGATTGCGACGATTGGGTGATCCCCTACATCGCCGAAATGCTTGGCACCCGATTGATCAGCGAACAGAACGTGGCAGGCCGTCGGGCCGATGTGGCCAACACAATTAAATATCGGCGCATCGCAGGCACGGTGCAGTTGCTGGTGATGCTGGCCGAAGACATCGCGGGTTGGGATGCGGTGGCGTCTGAGGCGTTCAAGCGGCTGCTGCGCAATTGGCATAGCCTTGACTGCCCGTCGGTGACTGGTCCGGTGTCCGGCACGCCGCAACATGGGCTGGCGCGATTGTCGCGGTATCGCGTCGGCGAGGTGGTCAATACCGGGTTTGACGATGTCGCCCATTTCCCGGATTTTCGGCGGCTGCGCGGATTGTCCGGGCGCTACAACATCCCCAAAGTGAACTTGCATCTTTATCGACAGCAGGCGTTCCAGCTGCGCGAGACAACGCCGTTTGATTTCGGGGAAGGACGGTTCACGCTGGACCCCTCAGGCCGCGATGCGCCACTGTTCCAACCCGGTCAACCGATGGTCGATGGTTGCCGTTCCGGTGCGGAATGGGAGGTGCGCAAACCGATGTCCTGCGCGTTGTTCAATGATGGTTGCTATCGCATCACGCCGGATGTGGCGGGGGTCGCTGTGGGCGCTGATCTGCTGAAATACGAGGACATGGTTTTCCGCCTTGCATCGACCTTCCTGGACCGGGCCGCGCGTGCCAAAGGTGCCGCTTTGGCGGATGATGAGGCGCGTGATTTGTTGGCTGCCGCACTATTGCCCGACAGCAACCGCGCCAATCTGTTTGGCGATGCGATCCTGCTTGGCGA